>CAJTOE010000205.1 GCA_910577805.1 uncultured Oscillospiraceae bacterium
ACCCCGGTTCCCCGGCCCCCTGACGCCGGAGAATATTCAGAAAATCTTTCAGGACTGCGCGGATTTCAGATCCCGGTCCGTCATCCTGCACGGCGACCTGGAACGAAGCGTTCACCTTTGCTGGATCGAGGGCATGGTCCGGGGAGAGCGGATGAACGACTATGTGCTCCGGCCCCTGGCCCAGGACCCGATGCTGGCTTCCCTCCCCCTCCATGAGGTCTATAAAATCATGGCCCAGGGGGCGCTGTATACCGGCGGCGTGCAGATGCGGACCAGCCTGGACGAGGGGGCCGCGGACCTGGTGGCGGGGTGCTGTCTGGTGTTTTTCCCCGGCCAGGAGCGGGCGTTGTCCCTCTCCGTAGCCACCGAGGAAAAACGCTCGGTGGGGGAGCCGGAAAACGAACCGGCCCTGAAGGGCGCAAGAGATTCCTTTGTGGAGAGCATCCGGACCAACACCTCCCTGGTCCGCCGCCGCCTGCGGGCGCCGGAGCTGCGGGTGAAAGAGCATATCGTGGGCCGGCAGTCCCTGACTCCAGTGGATGTGGTCTATCTGGAGGGCATCGCCGACGCGCATACGATACAATTAATCGAAGCAAGGCTGGACGAAATCGACATCGACGGCATAGAGGCGACTGGGAATTTAGAGGAGTATTTGGTGGACCGGCTGAACACGCCCTTTCCCCTGCTGCCCTTCACCCAGCGGCCCGACCGGTTCTGCTCCGGCCTGCTGGAGGGACGGGTGGGCATCCTGGCCGACGGCCTGCCCCTAGGCTACCTGGCCCCCGGCACGTTGGACCAGTTTTTCAAAACCGGTCAGGACAAGGCGTTCCACTGGATGGTGGCTTCTGCCCTGAATCTGATTCGCTATTTCTGTGCCCTGGTCACCCTGCTGCTGCCAGGACTGTATATCGCTATGGTGACCTTTCATCCAGAGGCCATTCCCCCGAAGCTGGCGGTTTCCATCGTGGCCGCCAAACAGCAAGTGCCCTTCTCTACTATATTTGAAGTGCTGATTATGCTGCTGTCCTTTGAGGTCTTGCAGGAAGCGGGGTTACGCCTGCCTGGGCCGATTGGGTCCACGGTGTCGATTCTGGGCGGCCTGGTGGTGGGCAACGCCGCAGTGGAAGCACACATCGTTTCCCCGGCGGTGCTGATTGCCGTGGCGATTGCCGGTGTGGCGGGGTACACGCAGCCCTCCCAGGATTTTGCGGGCGCGCTGCGGCTGTGGCGGTTTCTGCTGGCGATCCTGGCCAGCCTGGGAGGCCTGTTCGGCTTGACCGTGGGGTGCGCCGCCCTGCTGTGGCACCTGGCAGGGCTGGAGTCCTTTGAAGTCCCGTATTTATCCTTCCACAACCTGATACGGCCCCCGCTGCCCGCGATGAAGCTGCGGGATGGCGCTGTGCACAGTAAAAACCGGAGGAATCAGAAGTGAAGAAAATGTGCCGCGTGTTCCCGTTACTCCTTATTATAATATCGGCCCTCTGCGCCCTGACCGGCTGCGGAAGCACCAGCGGGACTTTGCCCCAGGCCAGAGAAATGGGAGATATGGCCCTGCTGCGGACGATGGGAGTGGATTTGGGGGAAAATGGGTTTTTGGCCGTTACCGTCTCCACCGGCGGAGAGGAGGCGATGGTGCTTTCCGCAGAACAGCCCTCCCTCAGCGCGGCCTGTCTGGCCATGCAGGGGCAGAGCGACAAGTATGTCTTTTTCGGCTATGTGGACCAGCTTTTGCTGGGGGAGGAGCTGGCCAAGCTGGGAATCGACGGCGTTTTGCGGCATTTTGCCCAGGATGTGGAGCTGGGCTTGAATACCCGGCTGTGGGTGGTGCAGGACGCCGGAGCCGGTGAGGCGATGGAGGACGGGCAGAAAACCGACAGCCGCTTGGAGACCCTGCGGGCGGACAGCTTAATGGGCGTGGCCCTGACCACCCGGACCGCCGGGGAGATTTTGAGCGACCTGTTAGAGGAGGGGAGCGCCTACGCGCCCGCCCTGGACAGCGGCTTGCGGGAAGCGGGTTATGCAGTCTTTAAAAACGGAAAGCTGAAAGGGATTTTGGACCGGGAGCTGTCCAGAGGGCTGGAGCTGCTGGCCGGAGAGACAACGGCGGATGTGCTCCAGTTCGATACCGGCGGCGGCAAGGCGGTCGTCCGGCTGTCCGGGATAAAGAGCAGCGTATCCCTGGATGGGGACCGGCTGCACATCCGCTGTACCGTCCAGGCCAATCTGGCTGAGTCCGCACGGACTTTGGAGCCGGATGAGCTGGACGGACTGTGCCGCCAGCTGGAGCAGCGGGAGCGGGAGCGCATCGAGCAGACGTTGACGCAGCTCCAGGCGTGGAATGTGGACTGCGTGGGGCTGTGCCGCCGGACCGGACTGAAACGGCCCAGCCAGTGGGCGGAGCAGAAACAGAATTGGGATACGATTTTTCCCGGCCTGGCCGCGGACATTCAGGTCCACGCGAAAATAGAAGGAGGCGTCCTTTGAAAAACGAACGACTGACACAGCGGCAGCTTTTGGCCCTGCTGTGGGCCGGACTGCTGGCTCCGGCGGTGGAGGTCCTCCCCGTGGACGCGGGGCCGGGGACGTGGCTGTCCACCTTGATTGCGCTTCCGGTGCTGGCGGCTGTGCTGGTGCTGTGGCGGGGCGGGGAGCTGCCTAAGCTCCTGGCGGCGCTCTATGGGCTTTGGGGAGTCGTCCTGCTGGCGGTGCGGCTGCGGCTGTGCGCCCAGCGGCTGCTGGGGGCCGGCTGGCGGGATGGGTCTATGGCCTTCTTTCTCTTGGGAACGGCGGCGCTGGCCCTCTGGATCGGGATGGGGCATCGGGCCGCGTTTGGACGGCTGGGCCAGTGCGCGCTGACGATCCTGCTGGTTACGGCGGCGGGGGTGCTGGCGCTGGCTGTGCCAAAAGTGGAGCTGGGGAGAGTCTTTCCGCTGTGGACCCAGGACGTGGCCCCTGCCCTGAGGGCCGGCGGCGCGGCGGCAGGTATGCTGGGCTGGGGCGTGTTTGCGGGATTTTTATACGGACACGTGGACCCGGAGACCCGAAAGCCGGGACGGGCCCTCTGGTGGGCGGCGTGGGGGTGCGGCCTGCTCAGTGCGGGACAGTTTATTGTATTGGGGTGCTTTGGATCCCGGTTGAGCGCCCAGCTGACGAACCCGTTTTTTAATCTGGCTAAGAGCGTGGGGGTCACGGGAGCCTTTCAGCGGGTGGAAAGCGTGGTTGCCGCTCTTTGGATGTTCAGCGACCTGATTCAACTGGGGGTATTGCTGTACGCCCTGCGGGAAATCGGGGGACGGATATTTCCTGGGAAAGAAAAGCAGGCCGCCGCCGCTGGGCTGGTCCTGGCCGCCGCTGGGGGACTGGTGCTTGTGCCCGTGGAAATGGAGCCTGTCGTGCTGGCCGGGAACCTGGTATTCGGAGCGGGAATTCCAGTGGTTTTCGGGCTTCTGAAAAAAAGTTCGAAAAAACTCGAAAAAGGGTGTTGACAAGAGCAGAAGAATCTGGTATATTAAGCAAGCGCTCAAGAGAGCCGGGGCGAAAAAGCTCCGGAAGCCTTGGGGCGCAAGGATAGCGGGGCTGTCTGGAAGAAAGAGTCAAAAAACTTTTTGAAAAAAACGAAAAGAAAAGCTTGACAAACTCTGAAAGATATGCTAAACTATCAAAGCTGTCCCAAGTGCTGGACGCGAACCAGGTCGAAAAAAGTTTTGAAAAAGTTGAAAAAAGTACTTGACAAAGCTTCTGAGATGTGGTAAAATAAAAAAGCTTCCGCCGCGAGAGCGGCGTGTACCTTGCAAATTAAACAACGTAATGAAAACACGAAGCACCAAATTGGATTCGTTGTTCTGGAAAAATCGAGCAAAGCTTGATTGGGACGACGTTAAATTTCTTTGAAGCTAAGATAAGCTTCAATAAAGTGATTTGTGCAG
>CAJTOE010000206.1 GCA_910577805.1 uncultured Oscillospiraceae bacterium
AACCTCCGGGCGGTTCCGCTCTTTTTTGTGTCTGAACGCGCTGGCCATCCGGCCGGTGCTTCAAATAATTTTCAGAAAGGCGGAAAACAGAATGAGCGAAACCATGTGCTATGCGGACAACTTCTCCAGGAGCTTTGGAGAACAACAGGAGTGTCTGGAGTTCCTGCGGGAACGGGAGGAGAACGCCTCCTGGCGCTCCATCCCCACCAGAGAGGTGCGGTTTGAGGCCATTGACGAAGGCTCCACCTCCAGCAAGGTCCTTTGCGACTGGTACCGGCTGATGGGCAAGGAGGGGATCCTCCAGGACACCATGGCCAATACCAAGCTGCTCCTCCGGGCGGAGGACGCCCTTTACCCGGTACGCAGCTGCGCCCTGTCCACCATCCTCAGCCGTGCCCGCATCTCCGGGCACGCTTTGAGCAAGGTGAGCAAACCGGTGTTGGCCCAGATCCTCAACCACTGCGTCAGTGTGGCCAGCGGGAACGCCCTGCTGCGCCTGAGCAATGAAAAGATTTCGGCAATGCACGGCGGGGACGAGAGCGAGTATGCGGTGCTGGAGATCCCGGAGCTGTTCCAGGCGGTCACCGACCAGCTGGATACGGATTTCGGGAGCTGCCGGTTCATCAGCGGTCACTATGAACACGCCATGATGACGGCGATCTGGTCCTTTCCCAACAACCGGGAGCTGGTGGAGGCATATGAGGCAACTGCCAAAAAGCACGGTGTCTATGCCGGGCAGTTCGTCCCGGCCCTGCGCTTTTCCACCTCGGATGTGGGGATCAGCGGCGCGAATCTCTACCCCATGCTGATGGAGGAGAAGTCCGGCCGTAGCGTTGCCCTGGGGAGCGCCCTCTGTCTGGAACACAGCAACCAGGCGAGTATCGCCGATTTCAAAAAGCAGCTTTCCCTGCTTTATCCCAAGTACGGCGACGCCATCGCCCGGCTGGGGAAGCTGATGGAAACCGGCATCGACTACCCCTACAACACCATGCTGCGGGTGATGAAGCGTGTCGGCGTCACCAAGCGTCTGGCCTACCGGGCTGCGGAGCTTTGGCAGGCCCAAAACGGGGAACGCCCCTGCACGGCCTACGACCTGTATTTGGGGATCTGCGAAGCGGAGTTCCTGCTCCAGTGCGACGGAGCCAGCGCCCCCAGGGTGGCCCAGATGGAAGAAAACATCTCCCGTGCCCTGAAGGTGCACTAGGAGGACTACGACTACGCCGGGGAAGTGAAATGGTAAAGGAGGGAGCATCATGTTAGACCTGAACTATGAGCCGTCTGTTCTGGTGGAGGACATCACGCAGCTCACCGAGGAAGAATGGCTCCGGGAGCGCACCAAGGGCATCGGCGGCAGCGATGTGGCGGCGGTCCTGGGCATCTCCCCCTGGAAAACCAGGCGGGAACTGTTCTATGAAAAGACCGGCGTGCAGCCTATGCAGCCGGATGAAAGCAACTGGGTCGCCAAGGAGGTGGGCCATCGCCTGGAGGAGCTGGTGGCGGAGATCTACCGGAGAAAGACGGGCTATACTGTCTATCCCATCCGCAAGATCTTCCAGCACCCCCTCTACCCCTTTATGATCGCCGATGTGGATTACTTCGTCCAGAAGCCCAACGGTAAACGAGGCGTGCTGGAATGCAAGACCTCCAGCTTTATGGCAAAGGACCGGTGGGCGGACGACGGTATCCCCCGGCACTACGAGGTGCAGGGGAAGCACTACCTGTCTGTCACCAATCTGGACTTCTGCGCCTTCGCCTGCCTGTTCGGCAATTCCGAGGGGGATTTCCTCATGCGGGAGATCGACCGGGACCTGGAGGAGGAGATGACCATTCTGGAGCTGGCCCACTTCTGGCAGGACTTTGTAGCTGCCAATGTGGAGCCGCCCTACACCGAATCCGGAGACCTGGTGCTGGAGAGCATCCGGCGCTACCAGGGCAAGGCCGACCCCTCCCTGCCGCAGATCACCCTGTCCTCTGCGGACGCCCTGCGGCTGGAGCAGTGCCTGAAGCTCCGGGAGGAGAAGCAGGCGCTGGACAAGCGGGGCCGGGAGCTGGAAAAGGAGATCAAGGGCGTCTATGCCCCCATTGTGGATCGGATGGGCCAGGCTTGCGCCGCCATCTGCACCGATGGGAAAACCGAGTACCGGGTGACCTACAAGCCCACCAGCAAGACCAGTATCAAGAAGGACGAACTGGAACGGCTGCGGCTTGACCATCCGGATATTCATGACCAGTACGCCACTACCAGCGAAAGCCGCAGCTTTGCGGTCAAAAAGCTGGAAACCGCATAAGGAGGTGAGCCATGTGCAGCCAACCAAGCTCTCCCGATACTACGGGAAGGCCTTTGAACTGACTGATTTGGGAGAAGGCAAAACAGCCGCCAGGTTCCTGCCCAGCGGTCGGACGGTATTCATCGCCTGTAAAACGGGGCCGGTGACATACCAAAAGCTCTATGTCTGTTCGCCCTCATCCGCCCCCTCTCCGGAGGGGATCGAAGCCAACATGAGAAAGGCCCGGCAATATATGCGGGAAACCGCCGCGCATTATGGCTGCCGCGAATATTAAATGACTACATCCCGGCGGATCGTGCGCTTGCCCTGTCCTTTGGCCGTAAGCTGCTCTTTTTCTGCGACGGCATCGTTCTTTGCGGAAATACCATCTCCAAAGGCATGGCAGAGGAGATTGCTTATGGAATCTCACTGGGGAAACCAATTCTGCTGATGCCGGATCTGAAGATCGAAAGCTGGTGTATGGAACTATGAGATGCACCTGGCACAGCACCATTTTTCAGAGCAAGGAAAACGGGTTTGCCATCTGCCGGTATATTACGGCTGACCCCGGTCTGCCGCTGGCGGCGCACAGCAAATTCTCTGTTGCGGGCCGGCCGGTCTTTACGGCCAAGGGCTACAACCTGCCCACCACTGACGCAGTGGATTTCGAGATCACCGGCCAGTGGGAGGACAGCAAGTACGGCCTTCAGCTGAGCGTCGAGTCCTTCCGGGAGCTGGTCCCCCAGACCAAGGAGGGGATCATCGGCTATCTGAGCTCTGGGCTCATCAAGGGCGTCGGGCCCAAAATGGCCGCCGCCATCTATGGAGTCTTTGGGCTCCAGACGATGGAGGTGCTGGAAAACCGGCCGGAGGAGCTGCTGCGTATCCGCGGCATCTCCCCCCAGAAGCTGGAGAAGATCCGGCTTTCCTTTCAGGACAGCCGGGCGCTGCGGGACATTGTGGCCCGCCTTTCCCCCTACGGGATCAGCGTCAAAAAGGCGGCTAAGGTGCTGGAAGCCTTCGGCGGAAACGCCATGGACATCCTTCAGAACCAGCCCTTCCGCCTCTGCGAGATCCGCGGCTTCGGCTTCAAGATCGTGGACGCCATCGCCCGCGCGGTCCGGTGCAGCCCCACCGACCCTCTGCGGATCGGCGGCGGGCTGTGCTACCTGCTGGACGAGGCGGAGCAGGCCGGGCATCTGTTCCTCCCCTATGAGGAACAGATGCAAAAGGCCCACCTGCTGCTCAACGAGGGCTTGCCCCAGGAGGAGGTCACCCGCCCCGTTGTGGAGGCGCGGCTAAACCAGCTTCTGGCGGAGAAAAAGCTGTTCTGCGATATTCAGCGGGTGTATAAGCCCGACCTGAGAAAGGCGGAGGTGGATGTGGCCCGCAAGGTGCTGCAGATGCTTTCCGACAAAAACAGCCTGCCGGCGGATATGGATGCGGAGCTTGCCCGTTCCCAAAGGTCCCTTGGCCTGACCCTTTCGGAAAAACAGGCGGAGGCGGTGCGGATGTGGGCCAAAAGCCCCCTGAGCATCATCACCGGCGGCCCCGGTACCGGCAAGACCACCACCCTGCGGGTGATCCTGGACATCTACAAACGGGTCAGACCCAAGGGGGAGATCCTTCT
>CAJTOE010000207.1 GCA_910577805.1 uncultured Oscillospiraceae bacterium
CTCCACCCACTTCGCCTCCATGCAGAAGGACCAGGGCTTCTGGCCCGCCACCGTCTATATGGAGGGCCTGGACCAGTACCGCGGCTGGTTCCAGTCCTCCCTGCTCACCGCCGTGGGCGCGCTGGGCAAAGGCGCTCCTTTTAAAGAGTGCGTCACCCACGGCTGGACCGTGGACACCCAGGGCCGGGCGATGCACAAGTCCCTGGGCAACGGCGTGGACCCCGCCGATATCTTTAACAAGTACGGCGCGGACCTGATCCGCCTGTGGGCCGGCTCCGCCAACTACCATGTGGACGTGTGCGGCTCTGAGGTGATTTTCAAGCAGCTTTCCCAGAACTACCTGAAATTCCGCAACACCGCCCGGTACTGCCTGGGCAACCTGGACGGCTTCGACCCCAACAACCTGGTGAAGCCGGAGGAGATGCTGGAGCTGGACCGCTGGGCTGTCACCAAGCTCAACCAGCTTACCGAGAAGTGCTTCGCCGCCTACGACAACTACGAGTTCCACGTGGTCTCCCACGCCATCAACGATTTCTGCGTGGTGGAGCTGTCCTCCTTCTACCTGGATATCATCAAGGACCGGCTGTACTGCGACGAGAAGGACGGCCTGAGCCGCCGCTCCGCCCAGACCGCCCTGTTCCTGATTCTGGATACTATGACAAAACTCTTTGCCCCCATCCTGGCCTTTACCTGCGACGAAATCTGGTTGTCTATGCCCCATAAAGAGGGCGACGACCCCCGGAATGTGCTACTCAATGAGATGAACAAGCCTTTCGCCGAGTACGCCTTGGACGAGGCCGCGATGGAGCGGTGGGACAAAATCATCAAGCTGCGGGATGTGGTCAACCAGGCTCTGGAGACCGCCCGGAACGAGAAGAAGATTGGCAAGAGCCTGGAGGCAAAGATTGTTCTCACCGTGCCCGCATTTGAGAGTGCTCTGGACGGGATGGATGCGGACACCCTGGCCGATAACCTCATTGTCTCCCAGGCGGAGGTACAAAAGAGCGATATGAATGTCCTGAAGGTGGACGTGGAGTCCGCCGCCGGAGTCAAGTGCGAGCGCTGCTGGAAGGTCCTGCCTACTGTGGGCGCCGACAGTCAGCATCCCACCCTCTGCCCCCGGTGCGCTCGTGTCGTTTCCGCGCTGTAATACGAAACATCCCCAATGCCTGGCATTGGGGATGTTTTTATCGCCGGAGCAGCATTTGCTGCTGCTGTTGTACAAAGCTGCGCAGACCCGATTCCGTGGGGCCGTCCATGCTCACGAACTGACAGCCTAAGCCGTATAATACTATTTTCTCTTAAAACTATTAAAAAACAGGAGGAGAAGAGGTAGAATAAAGCGGGGTGATAAAAATGGCATCAAGATATCAATTCAGCAAAGAGGAAATAAAGGCAATCCAGGAGGCCCGAAACATAAACAAGGATAAAAGAGCCGAGGCAAGACTAAAGGCATTAGAACTGCGTGCAAAGGGGGAGAAGGCGGAAGATGTGGCAAAAGCGACAGGATTTCATCCGGCCTATGTGACGCAGTTGGTAGCAAAATATAGGGAGCAGGGACTGGAGGCAATTTCCGGTAACCACTATGGGGGCAACCACCGGAACATGAGCGAGGAAGAAGAAGCCACTATACTGGCTCCGTTCAAAAGGGAGGCGGAAAAAGGGAAAGTGACGGGGACAAAGGAGATGGCGGAAGCATACCAACGCGCCGTAGACCATCCGGTAGGCAAAGGGCAGATTTACCGTGTGCTGCACCGGCATGGATGGCGTAAGGTTATGCCGCGCAGCAAACATCCTAAGAAAGCCAGTGAAGAGGAGATTGCGTCCTCAAAAAAATTAATGCTTCTGTCCAAGAGTTGAAAGGAACCCACCCTGAGCAGAACATACGATTGATGTTTCAGGATGAGGCAGGCTTTGGACGTATTAACAAGCCCAAATACTGCTGGTGCGAGAGAGGGGTACGTCCAAGTGTTCCCTGTCACCATATACGGGAATACCGCTATGTCTATGGAGCAATAGAACCGCTCACAGGCGAAAGCTGCTTTCTTGTCATGCCAAAGTGCAACACGGTGTGTATGAACCTTTTTCTCAAGCAGTTGTCTGAGCAGTATGCGGATGATATTATTTTGCTTTGTTGCGATGGCGCCGCATGGCATAAGTCTAAAGGATTAGAAGTACCGGAAAATATCATACTTTTTCACATCCCGCCGTACACACCAGAGATGAATCCAATTGAGCAAATCTGGAAAGAAATTCGTAAACTTGGATTCCGTAACGAGGTTTTTGCGACCCTGGAACATGTTGTTGACCGCTTGTGCGATACCATCTGCTCATTATCTAACCGCGTCATTTCCAGCATTACCGCCAGAGAATGGATTATTAAATGTCTTTATTGAGAATTAGTATAAAACGCCCCCGTCCTGGGACAGGCGCTCGCTGTGCAGGACGCGGGCGGTCAGGCGTAAGGGCGGACGCACCATGCTCAACCGGAACAAAAGCAGCGTCCCGGCCTCCAGGTCGTAGGGGCAGGTCAGGTACACGCCGCCCGCGCTGATATCACGGGTCCGGACTGGGAATGTGAGCGTGTCCGGCTTGAAGCCGCTGGGAGAACGCAGAAGCGCCGCCTCCAGGTCCAGGTCCACCGGGATGCGCGGGTGCCGGCGGCGCTCCTCCTCCCGGACAGTCTCCAGAATTTTGCAGCGGATGGTGAAACGCTGGTCCGGGTGGAGCACGCCGCCGGACAATGCACAGACCGTCTGTATCAGTCCGCGGATGGAGTGGAAAAATGTGACCCGGAAGGTGATGGATGTTTTATATGGGAACGAGGCGGGGACATTTAAGATAAGATCGTCAAAAGGCCCGGCGGAGACAAGAGCCTCACAGAGTATATGGCCGTCCGGGCCGTACAGCTCCGCCTTCCGGCATCGCTCCATGGAACGCATGGCACTCCCTCCTACAAAAAACAGTACCCCTATTATAGCGAATGCTTTTGGGATTGGCAATATGAAATTGCAGAGGGAGAACGCCCCCCGCACCCCGCAAAACTTTCAGAAAAAAATTTTTGCCAAACGGTTAATTTTTGACGGAAACAGACCGATAGAATCAATAGTAAGGAAATCATAAGGTATACGCTTCGTGCGTTTTAGAATTTTGGAGGATTCAATCATGTTACAGATCAGATCGGAAGGCTATCTGCCTATCCAGTCCGTCCCGTCCAGGACCGTGCGTGCGGAGCGGAAAACGGACCAGTCCGGCGGCTGCTATGACAAACTCTCCCTCTCCAGAGAGGGCGTGGGCGACAGCCGCTTCCTGCGGGAAGCCGCCAGCTTGTCCCAGCAGGTGCGGACCACCAATACCACAGGGAAAATCCAGGAATTGCGCCGTCAGGTGCAGTCCGGCGAGTACCACCCCGACGCCAGAGAAACTGCGGCCAGAATGCTGCTGATGGGGGAGGTCCAAGAATGACCTGGACCTGGGACGCCTACCTGAGACTTCTGCGGGAAACCGCCGCCACCATCGGTCAGCTGGCCCAGGTGGAGCGGGAAAAAACCGCCGCCGTGTCCGTTGGCAACCTGACTGAGGTGGACGAGTGCATGAAACGCGAGCAGGTGTTCAGCCTGCGTTTGCGGGGCTACGACATCAAACGCGCCGCCGCGCTGAAGGAACTGGGCCTGGAGGGCGTGAAGCTCAGCAAGCTGGCCCAGCACGCCCCGGAAGAGCTGCGCATGGAGGCCAAGCAGACCGCGGAAGAAACCCTGCGGCAGTACGATATCTTTAAAACCGCGAATCGTATCGCCCAGAGCACTCTGGAATGCAACCTGCGGGAAATCGAAAAGCTTATGGCCGCACAG
>CAJTOE010000208.1 GCA_910577805.1 uncultured Oscillospiraceae bacterium
CCGCGGCGCTGTGCGGGGAAGAGGCCCTGGAGTACTATTTGGAGCATGAAACCCTGACCGACGGCCATATACAGCATCTGCTCTCCGGCCGGAAGCTCTTTCCCTGCTGGTTCGGCTCGGCGCTGAAGCTGGAGGGGGTCGAGGACTTTTTGTCCGGTCTGGAGCGCTTTACCCAAATGCCGGACTATCCGGCGGAATTTGGCGCACGGGTGTACAAAATCGCCAGGGACCCGCAGGGGACCCGGCTGACCTACCTCAAGGTAACGGGAGGCGTACTCAAAGCGCGGGCGGTTCTCCAGGAGGGCGAGAAGGCGGACCAGCTCCGGCTGTACTCCGGAGAAAAATTCCAGCAGCTTGCCGAGGCTCCGGCGGGAACGGTCTGTGCGGTGACGGGCCTGAGCCAGACCCGCCCTGGCCAGGGCCTGGGCTTTGAGGCGGACGGCGGCGCTCCAGTGCTGGAGCCGGTGCTGACCTACCGTCTGCAATTACCGGCGGGGTGCGATCCCTACACGGCGCTGCCCAAGCTGCGGCAGCTGGAGGAGGAGGACCCCCAGCTCCATCTGCTGTGGAACGAGGCGCGGGGAGAAATCCATATCCAGCTCATGGGAGAAGTTCAGCTTGAGATTTTGCAGCGTTTGATTTTGGAGCGCTTCGGCTGGGCCGTGACCTTTGGCGAAGGGAGCATTGTCTACAAAGAGACCATTGAGACTGCCGCCGAGGGGGTGGGGCACTTTGAGCCGCTGCGCCACTACGCGGAGGTCCATCTTCTGCTGGAGCCGGGTCCTCCAGGGAGCGGCCTGCGGCTGGCCACCGCCTGTCCCACGGATCAGCTTGATCTGAACTGGCAGCGGTTGATTTTGACCCACCTGATGGAGAAGCCCCACCGGGGGGTGCTGACCGGCGCACCGGTCACAGATATAAAAATCACACTGATTGCGGGCCGGGCGCACATCAAGCACACCGAAGGGGGCGACTTCCGGCAGGCGACTTACCGGGCGGTGCGGCAAGGATTGATGCAGGTCAAATCCCGGCTTCTGGAGCCGTGGTACGACGTGCGGCTGGAGGTCCCCGCTTCATTTATGGGCCGGGCCATGTCCGACTTGCAGCGCATGAGCGGCCAGGTGGACCCGCCGGACCTCCAGGGGGACCGGGCGGTGCTGACCGGCGGGGTGCCTGTGGCGGCGCTGGGGGACTACTGGCGGGAGGTGGTGGCCTACACCCAGGGCCAGGGGCGGCTGTCCTGCGCTCTGCGGGGGTACGAGCCCTGCCACAACTCAGAGGAAATCATTGCGGCCTCCGGCTATCAGCCGGAGCGGGACGTGGACAACCCGGCGGGGTCCGTGTTTTGCAGCCACGGGGCGGGGGTCACCGTCCCCTGGGACGAGGTATTCGACCACATGCACGTGGAAAGCCCTCTGGCCCGGCCCCGGACGGAGGAAAAGCCGGACAGTCCCCCAGTCCGGACGGAGGCCCCGCGAGGGTCCCTGGAGCAGGACAAGGAGCTGCTGGCGATTTTTGAGCGGACCTATGGCAAGGTGGAGACGAAGGCCTTTCAGCCCCAGAAGAAGCCTGCCCGCACCAGTCTGGACGACAGCTATCGGGAGATACGCACCCAAAGGACCGGGCCGGAATATCTGCTGGTGGACGGCTACAACATTATTTTCGCCTGGGACGAGCTGAAGGCCATCGCCCAGGAGAACGTAGCCGCCGCGCGGGAGGCCCTATTGGATCTGCTGTCCAACTATAAGGGCTTTCGTCAGTGCGAGGTCATTTTGGTGTTCGACGCTTACAAGGTCAAGGGAAACCCCGGTTCCATCGACAAGACGGGGGGCGTCTACGTGGTATACACCAAGGAGGCGGAGACTGCTGACGCGTACATTGAAAAGACCACCTATGAGCTGGGGAAAAACCACCGGGTCCGGGTGGCGACCTCTGACGGCCTGGAGCAGCTTATTATTCTGGGCCACGGAGCGCTGCGGCTGTCCGCGGCCGCGTTCCACCAGGAGATGGAGCAGGCGGCGGGGGAGATTGCGCGGGCGGTGGCCCGGCACAATCAGCGGGGCCTGGGGCTGGACAAATTGAAGCATACAGCAAATATTCGGAAAAAACCGTAAAATCATCACCCAATTCTCCCTTGTGCTGATTTCAAATCGTGCTGAGTAAATCGTTTACTTGTTTTGGCCAAAACGAAGGAGGAGTACATGAAATATACATTGGACTGTGACACACTAGATGGATTGGTGTTCATAGATGAAAGCTATCTGTCAGAATTGAATGATGCTGACCTGTTATATGCGATGGATATTTTACTTGATTCGTCTGGGAAATCCGAGTTGATTTTTGATTTTCCAAATGAGGACTGGAACATCGTAAGGCAGCGGGAGACAGAAGGAATTCGGGAATTTTGCGGACAGGGAAAAATGATCGTCTGGCTTTTAGAGTGTGTTGTCAAGGAATGTGAGATTACAAAAAGCGACGAAATTACAGCTCCATGTAAGTGGCTGCATCTTCCTGCGGGCAAATTGTTAGCGGTTACGGCAAGCGAGCTAATTCAATGCCTGGCCTATCCGGAATTGGAGATGGAAAAGGTTTTTGAGTTGGAGCTTGAGCCTGGGTGGTATGCAGTCCAAAACGAAGGAATTGACAAGATCATGTATTGCAAGAAGCAGCAGCCTGCGTCTATTCCCTCAAACATCCAAGAAATAGGTTAGTATTTAGTATTTTAATAAAAATTGGGACAAAATCATAAGGAGGAAACAGGTATGCAGCACATTTTGGACAAGGCGTTGCGGCAGGGGCGGTCCGTGACCGGACTGGGCGAGGTAGCCAGCTACATCCCGGAACTGAGCAAGGCGGACAAGAACCATGTAGGCGTGTGTGTCATGGACAGTGTGGGGGGCTGCTTTGAGGCCGGCGACGTAGAGGAGCGCTTCACCATCCAGAGCATCTCCAAGGTAGTCAGTCTGGCCGTGGCCCTGGAGCTGTATGGCATGGAGGCGGTGTTCGGGCAGATCGGCATGGAGCCTTCCGGCGACGCGTTCAACTCCATCGTCAAGCTGGCCGGAGACGCCAGCCGGCCCTACAACCCCATGGTCAACTCCGGCGCCATTGCGGTAGCCAGCTTCATTGCCCCGGAGCTTACCTTTGATGAAATGCTGGAGCGGACCCGGGAGATGTGCGGCGACCCGGATATCGTGCTGAACGAGGCGGTGTACCACTCGGAGATGGCGACCACCTCCCGGAACCGGGCAATTTCCTACCTGCTGGAGAGCAAGGGCGTGCTGCGCTGCGGGGTGGACGAGGCCCTGGAGCTGTACATCAAAATGTGTTCCCTGAACGTGACCGCCCGGAGCCTGGCCTATCTGGGCCTGCTGCTGGCCAACGGCGGCATCCGCCTCCAGGATGGCAAGCAGCTTTTGCAGCCGGAGACGGTGCGGGTGGTCAAGTCCATCATGCACACCTGCGGCATGTACGACGGCTCCGGCGAATTTGCCGTCCGAGTGGGCGTGCCCACCAAGAGCGGCGTAGGCGGCGGATTGCTGTCGGTGGTGAACAAGCGGATGGGCATCGGCATTTTCGGTCCGTCCCTGGACAAGAAGGGCAACAGCATTGCGGGCGAAAAAATCCTGCAATTCCTGTCGGCCCAGATGAAGCTGCATGTCTTTGACTGAGCAGAAGCGGGAGGGATATTTATGAAGCTTGCCCAGGCGCTTCAGGAGCGCAGCGACTTACAGACCCGTATGCGGCAGCTGGAGGAGCGGCTGCGTCAAAACGCCACGGTCCAGGAGGGGGAGACC
>CAJTOE010000209.1 GCA_910577805.1 uncultured Oscillospiraceae bacterium
AGATGATGCCGCAGTTGGCGAAGGCGGCGGGGGCCACGGAGCAGTTAAAAGCCAGCGATCAGATGAAGTGGGTGGGACTGATGAACACCTGCAAGGCACAGGCGGAGGAAATTATCATGTCGGAGCTGATTTACAGCTAAGTTTTATGCCCCCGGAAATCCCGTCCCAGCGGGAGCAGATGGAGACCATTCGAGAAGCAGAGAGCGCAGACGCGCCCTCTGCTTCTTCCATTTCCCAGGCAGAAATTGACACGATTCTGCGGCAGTATTCGGGCAGGCTGCGGATTTTCACCATGTATCAGCGGAACATTTCTGCCAAAGACGCGGTTGCTGCGCTCAAACAGGAATATGGATATTCCGGCGGCAATCATACATTCCTGGATGGCGCATCGGGTATCACTGATTACCGCCCTGACACCGGGTTGAGATTGGTGCGCTACCATCCAAGGACGGAAGTTACGGTGAAGTGGCTCGCTGTGGAAAAACGTATTCGCCAGCTCATCCAGGAGGGCAGTTACCTTACGCCGGAGGAATTGGAGAAGTACCAGAGCGACCACTTGGAACAGCTCCCAGCCCTGGAGATCACCCAGGCTGACATCGACGCACAACTCCGATTTGAAGCGCCGCTTCATTTCCAAAATCTGCGGATTTATGAAATCTATCAGCAGAATTTGAGCGTTGAGGACACGGTGGGCGCGGTCAGTGCAGCGTTTGGCCGTGTTGCCGCAGGGCATAAGCTGCCGGATGGGACACAGGGATGGGTGGATTATCGCCCTGATGTTGGCATCACAATACAGAAAAACGGCGAGGACAAAGAGACTGCGGAAGTCACTATATCCTGGTCTGACGCTGAAAAACGGCTGCGGCAGTTGATTGAAGAAGGTCGATACCTGACCCCGGAGGAATTGGAGCAATACCGGCAAACGCACCCGGAGCAGACGCAAACGGCATCAGCCCCGGAAATGGAACGTCCCACTCATGTACCGGGGGCCACACCGCCTATTCCTGCCACAATACCACCGAGAGAAATCACCCAGGCCGACATAGACGCCGCTCTCCAGGAGTGGAACGGCGACATTGCCAGCAAACGCCGGGTACAGCAGTACATGACTGCCCACGCCCGCGAAAAGGGAACTGCGGAGTGGCTGAAGAATGAATATGGCGATGATTTTCCGGCATACCCCGTTTCCGGCAACGGCACGGGAATAGATTTGCCGTGGCCCAAGGTACAGCGCCGCTTGGCTCGTCTGGTAAAAGAGGACAGATTTTTCACCGAAAAGGAACTGGACAATTTTGAGGATGTAGATGTTGCCGCTGTCCGGGAGCATTTGGAGCAGGGGATTCCCTCCAAATTTGTGGAACAGGTCATGGCCAATGTGGAACGGCTGGCGGGGCAGGATTCCAGCACCACACCCACTGTCCGGGAAATTTATGAGAACTACAAATCCATTATTAAAAATCTGGTGCTGGCGGACACGGCCTATCAAAACGCCTGCAAAAATTCAGACCGGGAAACCGCTGTACTGGAGGGACATGAAGCAGTCAAACGGGCGGCGCTCACTATCACAGAGCCGGAGTTTATGCGGCTGTATTACGATATGCCCGACTTCCGCAGCCGCCTCCACCGGGAGATCATTGACGAGACTTATTTCGCACTTTCTGAGCCTGCACTGGAGTACGATGAGGAAACACCGCCCTGGGGTGTTGAGCTTGGCGACCACTCCCCTTGGGGGAAAGTCCAGGAGAGTAAAAAAATCGTGGATGGCATTTATCAGATCAGCACCCCCAGCCACGGAGGTGTTATGGTCCAGGAAACTGACGCAATCCGTATCCTTTCTTCCGAGACCGTATCTGCTGGCGGAACCGAAAACGGCTGGTGCTTTTTTGAAGAGGATGCTGTTGCGCCCATCGTTATCCAGGAACTGACGGACAAGAACATTCTTGGCGCGGCGGACCAGCCGTCCCATGACCCGTTTGCCCCGGCCTACCGTCCGGGCGATATAGTCTATCTGAACAACACCGCTTTTGAGATCACAGGGATTGGTCTGCTGGATGTGGAGTTCCGGGACCCCGCCTTGCCGATACCGCTGTTTCGCGCTGAAAGCAAGGAAAACTTTGAGCGCCTGCTGCATCTGGACCAGCGGAACAGTCACATTATCAGCTATCTCCCTGCTGATCTGCACCGCGTCAATGACGATTTCCGGGAAGTGCTGACAAAGCATCTTCTGACAGACCGGGACAAGGGGTACATTTCCCAATGGCTGCGCTCCGGTGAAAACAACCGGGGAATCTCTATGCGGCTATCCGAAACCTTTGCCAGCCGCGCCGAGACGGTAACACTGGAAACCGGGGACATAGCGGACTATTTTACCTCTACCGTCAGTATGGCGGTGGAAATCCAGGACAAATTCGGCACAAAGCTGTCCCTGTCCTGGGAGGCCGTTGCCCCCATTCTCCGCGCCCTTTGGCTGCAAGAACTGGACGGCTTTTCCCATGAGCCGGTCCAGCGGGAGAGCGTGGAGCTGGCGGGCCAGCTCACCTATCGAGAGGGAGACAAGGTGGCCTTCGCCTATGGGGGCCACGATGTAAGCGGCACAATCGAACATATAGGAGACCTGGGTATTCGCATCCACACCGGCCCCTACGCATGGAGCCATCAGCTGGTGGAAAGGGATTTTTTCGAGGACGCGGTACGCCACGACGAGCGCAACGCCGGTCTGTTCTCCCCGGAGGTCCCCCAGCAGGAGGCCCCGGAGACCACCACCAAGCCAGAGACTGCGCCGGGGACCGCCACCCTCTATCCCGGCGATAAGAACGGCCTGCCCTATGACATCATCGTGGAAACCCTGCATGTGGACGAACCGGAACAGGCCCAGCCGGAGGCCACCCCCGCTGCGGAAAATTTCCGCATCACCGACGACAATTTAGGCGTGGGCAGTCTGCCCCAGGCTTTTGACGAAAACAACGGGGAATGGACCAACGAATTTCTGGAATTGCAGGCGGCGCTCACCCCGGAGGAATACGCCTCCGCCCGAACATCCACCTTGAACGCCCATTACAGCAGACCGGCTATCGTCAGGGCCATTTATGAAGCAGTCGGGAATATGGGCTTCCAAACCGGAAACATCCTGGAACCCTCCTGCGGCGTGGGCAACTTTTTCGGTCTCCTGCCGGAGAGTATGGCCGCTTCCAAGCTCTACGGCGTGGAGCTGGACAGCATTTCGGGCCGGATCGCCCAGCAGCTTTACCCAAAAGCCAGCATCACCATCCGGGGCTTTGAGAAAACCGGCTTCCCGGACGGCTTCTTTGACCTCGCCATCGGCAACGTCCCGTTTGGAAATTACTCCCTGGCGGACCGGCGCTATGACAAAGAGCATCTTCTCATTCACGACTATTTCTTTGCCAAAACCATAGATAAGGTCCGGGCGGGCGGCGTGATCGCCTTTGTCACCTCCAACGGCATCAGCGGCGGAACCATGGACAAGAAGGACCGCCGCGCAAGAGAGTACATCGCCCGCCGCTGTGACCTCCTGGGCGCTGTCCGCCTGCCCTCCAACGCCTCCCTCGCCAACGCGGGAACGGAGGCGGGCATGGACATTGTGTTCCTCCAGAAGCGGGGCTTCGTAACCATGAACCGCTACTTCCAGGCCCACCCGGAAATGGTGCTGGGCAATTTGGAGATCACCTCCATCCCTGCGGACCCGGATGTGAAAAATTACTCCTATGCCATTGTGGACGGCGAGGTTTACTACCGGGAGAACTCCGTCATGGTAAAACCCAATCTGACCGCAACG
>CAJTOE010000210.1 GCA_910577805.1 uncultured Oscillospiraceae bacterium
AGCGGTCAGGCCCTCGTAGTACAGGGGCAGGTCCATTCCCTCGAACAGCTCGTTGCCCTCGGCCGGACTCTCTTCCAGCCAGCCGTCCATGCGCTCCTGCATCTTTGTGTCCACGTAGCTCTCCCGGTACGCCGCCAGCTCTTCTGTGCCGATGGCGTCCTTGAGCGGGATGCGCAGAATAATATGGTAGCCGTGCTCGCTCTCCACAAGGCCGCTGATCTCATAGTCCCCCAGCGCCAGGGAGGCCGTCTCAAACGGCTCCACCATCTGCCCCGGCTGGGCCAGATAGCCGTCGGGAGAGGACGCCAGCCCTGGGTCCTCGGAGAACTGGTTCATAAGCTGGTCAAAGAGGGCCGCAGGCTCCGCGCTGCTCTCCAGCTGGGTCAACAGGTCCTCCGCCTCTTTTTTCTTCTGAGCGGCAGTCTCCTCGTCCAGCGGCTCGCGGGTGGTGGTGTCCACCGTAGCCAGCAGGATGTGCTTCACAAAATAATAGCCCTCCTGCTCCATCTGGGCGTACATCTGCCCGTCATCGGGGTAGCTTTCACCGCCCTCGCCATAATAATGCTCCTTGAGCATTTGCAGGCCGGACTGAGCGGAAATCAACTTGCGGTAAAGCTCCGGGGTCAGGAAATAGTACCACATATTGTAGTTAAATTCCTCGTCGGTTTCCAGCTCGTCCCGCATACTCTCCAGTGTGGATTCCGCCTGGTCCAGCGCCTCCTGGGACGGCTCCAGCCCCGCCTGCGCCAGTTTCTCCGGCAGCAGAGCGTACAGCCCCGCCGTCCGCAGACAGTCCTGCTTCATCATCTGCTCCAGCGTAGCGCCTTCCTCATCGGTCTGGCTCCAGGGGATCTCCCCGTTAAACAGATAGCCGTAATACTGCAAAAGCTGGTCGCCGCTGACCGCCATCCAGTACAGCACGTCCCCCAGGGTAATTTCCTGCTCCCCGGCCTTGGCCACCACAGTGGAGGCCGGATAGCCGGTGATGGTCAGCACCGGGTCGGTGATTTTATCCAGCACGATCACATCCCCGGAGACATAGGGGTTTGCAGGCTCCTCCTTCGGCCCGCAGGCACTGAGCAGCAATAGGCTCAGGGCAAGGGTCAGAGCCAGGATTTTATGGAGCTTCTTCATGTTCCTTCCTTTCCGGCATGGGGCACTTGGTCCCCACGCACCGGTTGATGGGTGTTCCCAGATTGTGAAATTTCTCCTCATAGTCGGTCATCACTCCCTGTATCCCCCCGGCGTGGAGGTCCCTGGTGACCTCCGACAGCTCGTAGCCCGCCTTGGGAAACTGGTACAGGGAGAAGCGGAACAGGTCCGCGTTGTCCGTCTTGAAGTGGATCTCCCCGCCCTCTGCCAGGACCTTCCGGTAGGTCAGCAAAAAGCCTTCGCTGGTCAGCCGCCGCCGGGCGTGGCGCAGGCCGGGCCAGGGGTCGCAGAAGTTGATGAACAGCCGGTCAACCTCCTCCGGGGCGAACAGCTCCGGCAGGCGTGCCGCGTCGTCGTCCAGGAAAAAGACGTTGTTCAGTCCCAGGTCCCGCGCCCGCTCCATGGCAATGACCATAGCGTCCGGCACCCGCTCAATGGCGATGTACAGCACCTCCGGGTGCTGTGCGGCGGTCTCCACAGTAAAGCGGCCCTTGCCGCAGCCCAGCTCCAGCCACACCGCCTGGGCCTGGGGCATTTTCTCCCGCCAGCGGCCCCGCAGCGCCTCCGGCTCCCGGACCAGCAGGTCCCCGCAGCGCTCCATCCGGGGAAGCAGGTTGGGCTTTTTTCGCATTCGCATATCCATCCACCTCAAATTTGATTCGTCCGTTACACTTTTACGATTGTAAGAAAAACCTGTCGGATTGTCAAGAAAAAAATCCTTTGGTCTTTAATTCGTAAAGTAGAGCAGCCCTTCGGCTTCACCCTCATCCGGCACGGCGAAGCCGTGCCGGATGAGGGTGAAAACCCCAAGGTCCGCTCTGCCTTACAAGAACAAATCAGCCCGGCATTTTTCTGCCGGACTGACCTGCGTTCCTATTTTTATACGCACTGGCGCTTTTGGCCGTTTCGTTTTCCCCATTCCTCGGCCCTGCGGGTAAAGGTCGAGCGGGAAATCCCCAATTCTTTTCCGGCCCTGGCCGCGGAGACCCGCCCGGAGAGCCAGTCCTCCGCCAGATGCTCAAACGCGGCGGGCATGGGGATGCGCTCTGGCCCGAAGCGCACGCCCTTGGCCTTGGCCTCCGCGATTCCCTCGGCCTGCCGCTGGCGGAGAAAGTCCCGCTCGGTCTGGGCCACGTAACTGAGCAGCTGAAGAACGATATCCGCAATCAGGGTTCCGGTCAGATCACGGTCCTCACGGGTATCCAACAGGGGCATGTCCAATACGACGATTGCCACCCGCTTCTCCTTGGTCAGGCTGGCCCACTGCTCCAAAATTTCATCGTAATTGCGTCCCAGGCGGTCGATGCTTTTCACGACCAGTACATCGCCGGGTCTCAGCTGTCCAAGCAGCTGGAGATAAATGGGACGGTCGAAGTCCTTTCCGGACTGCTTTTCTATCAGTATGTACTCCGTTGGAATGCCGAATGCCTGCATGGCAGACAATTGGCGATCCTCTTTCTGTGTCTTTGTGGATACGCGGACATAACCGTATGTTTTTCCTGACATTCCATTTTCCCCCTCGAAATAGATAGAATATCAGTTTATTTTATCGAAAAATGGCCGGTCAATATATTGCATATTTGTAAATCATGCACAACTATCTGAAATGCGAATCGCATCACTTCCCCCATCCCTTCACCACTCAAACACGTACTCCGAATGTTTCCTGTCGATATTTTAAAAAAAGTATAAATTTATAAATCCAAATTCATTTTCTTTTATCATTCATTTAATCGGCACTTTTTCTTAAAAGTTAATACTTTCCTGGCGATTTTACATAAAAAATATCCACTCTAAAAAAGTGTAATTTTTAGAGTGGATATTTTTTATATTTATTTAATTCACCGGCTCAAAATCGCTGGCCGGGCGGCGGCAGATGGGACACACATAATCCTCCGGCAGGCTCTCGCCCTCGTACACATAGCCGCAGATTTTGCACACCCACTTTTTGCCCTCAGAGGCCGGCTCCTCCACCGGCGCACTGGCCGCCTTGCCGGAGGCCAGCGCCTCCGCCAGCGCCTCCAGCTCTGCGTCCTGGCCCTCCGCCAGGGAGGACTTCAGCGTCACCGGGGACAGGACCTCCACATCCTTCATAGGCTCCAGCAGCGCCGCCATCAGCTTCCCGCTGGCAGGTGCCCAGGAACCGTTCTGGATCAGGCCCACTGTGCGCTTTTGCAGGTTGTGGGACCCCATCTCGTGCAGCAGATGCTCCATTGAGGTGAAAATACCGTTATTGTACGTGGTGGAGGCCAGCACGATATGGCTGTACTGGAAGAACGCCGCCAGGATTTCCGAGTAGTGGGTCATGGACGCGTCGAACACCACAGTGGAAATCCCCTTATCCGCCAGCTTCGCGGCCAAAATCTCAGCGGCGTTCTGCGTGTTGCCGTACACCGACGCATAGGCGATCGCCACGCCCTGCTTTTCCGGGGTGTAGGAGGCCCAGAGACGGTGCTTTTCGATGATATAGGACAGATTTTCCCGCCAGACCAGGCCGTGGAGGGGGCAGATATACTGGATGTCCAGGCTCTCCAGCTTCTTCAGAGCGGTGGTGACCTGGGGGCCGTACTTGCCCACGATGTTGACGTAATAGCGCCGGGCCTCGTCCAGCCAATCCCGGTCAAA
>CAJTOE010000211.1 GCA_910577805.1 uncultured Oscillospiraceae bacterium
ATACTTCGAGCGACAATTTGTCGCTCGAAGTTGTGCGGATATTGGTATCACCCCCTCCCATAGCACCGTCATTCACCACAAACGAGCAAGCCGCTATGTTGTATTAGGCGAAATCTCACATTCACCCTTTACAACATACATCTTTATAGAGACGGCCCGCTGTGGAGAGAAAGGCCGTCCATTCCTGATAGCTACCGGTGATCTGGTGGGCGGCGTGGTCGGCCAGTTGCGCGTAAGCTTGGACCTTACTCGCCATAGGCAGGGTCCTCCGTCTCAAAGTCCGGGAACAGGTCAAGGGCAGCAAAGTCCGCGTCCGTCATGCGCCCCAGCTTGGCAAGGGCGCTGTCAGTGAGGGAGCGCAGCTCATCCTCGTCCGGCTCCAGATAGCCCCGCATCTCGGTGAGGGCAGCAATCACGCCCTCACGGGTGCCGGAACCGTTGTAGATGCACACCAAATTCTGTTCCTCAAATGTAAAATCGTTCATTTTCTTACCGCTCCTTTTCCGCGCTCTTTTTTGGCGCTGCCTTTTTTCGTTCCTGGGTTGGCTGGTATTTGAGCTGGGCCACAACGGATTTTTTCTTCTCCCGGTGGACGGCATCGGCCAAATCCGTCAGGGAGATGGTCTGTCCCGCCTTGACTTGGGCCTCCAATTCGGCCACAGTGGGTTTCCGGCTGATGAAGTCCGGCACCTTCGCAAAGCCAACACTGTCGCAGTAATGGCAGGATACCACACCGTCCTGCTTGACGGCAATGATGTCGCTGACGGACATGGAGGGGCGGTGATAGTCTGCCGGGTGATCGGTGTTGAATCTTTCCCACAGCTTTTCCAGGGCGCTGGACCCCAGCCCCGGTGCCAGTTCTCCCGTATAGACCAGATCGTAATTGCCACGTTCAACAGTTAGCCCCTTGGACATCAGCCAGTCCATGTTCATAAAGCGGAGATCGCGTTGTTCAGCGCCGTCCTTTATCTGATAAATGGCAAAGCAGTCCCCGCCATAGTCGAGAAAGGCCCGTTCCCGTTCCTTCTGGTGATTCAGCCGGTCCACAATGCACTGGTGAAATTCCGGGCTTTCCTCCCATTCCTTGCGGGGAACGGCAAACATCATGCCATCCGGCTGCTCCACGAGATCGTCCCGGTCAAAGACCATAGCGGGATTTTCGCCAGCCTCCACCATGTAGACAGTCAAATCCTGCTCCAGCAGCTCCGCCGCCCGTTCCCTGGACAGGGGCAGCAGATCGCCGCCCGAATAGCCGTAGTCCTGTTCCAGTTCGTCAGCGGAAAAGGCCGGGTCCGGCAGGGGGTATTCGTCTAACGGAGTGTCCCACAGGGCGTCATCCTCCTGAGCGAAATGCTCCCGTAGTTCCCCGGCGTAATCTCGGCCCTGCTCCGGCTGGACGGCCACAGCCGCCTCCAGCGCACGGTCAGCACGGTCCCGCAGTTCATCCAGAACCTCTATGGGGGCAAGATCAACGGCGATTGTGCCGATTTCCTCCGTCCTTCGGATATACTCTACAACGTCCGCGATAGAGGAACCGGGGGCATCTAACTGCCCACCGTCAAGCTGTGCCATATCATGCTTGGTGTAGAGCGTGTAGTCCCACCCCTCGTCACTGGCCTGGATATGGAGGTAAACGGAATCATCCAGAAGGTAGAGGGCTTCGTCCGCCTGCTCCGGGGGAGACGGGATTGGCGCGGCTGGCGGCTCCTGCTCTGCCGCATCCGGCTGGATGAAGCTGAACGGCTCCCCGGCAAACAGAATCGGCTCCGTCTGCTCAAATTGTGCCAGCACGCCAACGCGCAGGGCGTCAAACTCGGCGTAATCCTCCATCGAGAAATACCCCTGTGCCAGCAGCTCCGCCTGGGTCTCGGTATAGCCGGTTCCAGACACAAAATCGAACATCTTCTCATTATCGGAGAGATAGCGCAGGGATTTATCATCATTGATATAATGGCCGCGATTGTCATAGTGGTCCCGCCTGCCCAGGTACACTTTATCATCCTCGCCTACCAAGGCATCCAGTTCCGCACCGTCCTTCGTGACATAGCGGCTCACCCGTGCCGCCCGCATGACGCAAAAATCCTCAAAATGCAGCGTCCCGGCTTGCAGCTTTTCCAGCAGAGCATTACAAGTGGCTTCATCTCCCACGAACATCGTCCGATCCAGTTTTGAACCGCCGTCCATTTTCCGATAGGCCATCAGCAGGAACTGGCCCCTGCCGCCTTCGTCCCCAACGGCGTACTCATATTCCGGCTCCTTCTCCTGGGACAGACCATCCAGCCGGTCCAGCATAACCTTTGCCTCCGCCGCGCCGGTGTCCTGGCTGACAAACTGATCCAGAGTGGCCCGGACAATGGACGGATTCACTTGCAGGGTGCGGACCAGATTTGCCTTGGTCTGCTCCCGGTTGTCAGGGGGAAAATTCTTTTTGATAAGCCCCGCCTGATACAGCCGGTCCAGCATATCCAGCATATCGCTGATGAACCGCTCCGGGGTGTCGGGCGGTAGCTCTGCCGCTGGCGCGTCCTGCGTCTGGACCAACCCATCCAGCCTTGCCAGCATCGTCTTGGCTTTTGTTAGGTCGGTATGTATCAAGTTGGTATGTTCGATCAAATAGTTCAGCGGGCCTCGCACACCTTCAAAATAGCCTTTCCGCATTTCATCCACAAGGTCAGCGATGGACCGCTCCCTGGGGTCCTGGGTAAACGGGTGTTTTAGAACTCCCTCCTGATGAAGCTGATCCATAAAATCGTATAAATCAGCGGCAAACTGTTCCAGGGTGTCGGGCGCGACAGAGGGCGGGGCCAACTCCGGCTGCTGGGCGGTCAGGTCGATGCCTCGTTCCTTGCAAATCTCTTGAAAATGACGGTCAATGCTGGTAATGAGGATATTGGCGGTCTTGGAGATGGTCTCCAGGCTGGCTTTCAGTTCCGACAGGCTCCTATCCTTGGACCATGTGGCGATGTAGCCCAGGCTGTTGGCGCTTGTCTCAATGCCATAATACTGGCAGACCGTATAGGAAACACTTTCGGCCTCCACCTCTCTGGTGTTTTTGTCCTTCGGCTTGGTCGGCTCCCGATCCGTGTCCCCGGCAGCGGCGGTGAGTTGGTCCTGCTCCCGGTTATGGAGCATGGCGTGGGTGATCTCATGGACGGCGGCGCACACCGTCTGCACCTGGCTCATGCCCTCCCGGATTGTAATAGTCTGATAGTTCAAGCTCAGAAACCCATCCAGGCCCTCCCGCAGCGGCTTGAACTGCACTGGCACCGGGGAGGTGCGCCGAAGGGCCTCCATAAACGCCTCATACTGCTGCACATCCCCGGTCAGAGGGGCAACAAGGCTGGGGAGGGGCCTGCCCTCGGTCTGGCTCACATCGAACACCTTGACCGGGCGAAACAGGGGAATCTCGATTTCCCGTTCCTCCATGATAACATTCCCGTCATGGTCCAATACCGGCGCTCTGGTGTCCGGGTCCAGCTTCATTTCCTCAATGCGCTTTTTGAAGGGCGTGGGGGCGATAATGGTCAGGCCCTTCTCGCCCTTTTTCACATGGCGTCCAAATTGGTTTTTCCATTTGTTGAACCCGGCCACATGGGTGGCGCTGGGCATCTGCATATGGATGAGGATGGTATTGTTATAGGAATAGTTGTGAAACCGGGACATGGTGCGGAGATAGTCCGCAAATTTGTCGCTCTGAAACAGGTCTTGTATGCCAGCCTCAATCCCGGTGACGATTTCCTTGATCCGTTCCCGGTTGCTGGGCTTG
>CAJTOE010000212.1 GCA_910577805.1 uncultured Oscillospiraceae bacterium
CGCCAGTGTGTCGTCCTCCGTTATCTCGGTGAAGTCCGTCCCCTTTGGCACCCGCCGCCGAATCATGCGGTTGCCGTTCTCGTTGCTCCCCCGTTCGTAGGCACTATAAGGATGGCAATAGTATATATGCGTCCGGTCCTCTCCGCCGGTCGCCGCCCTAGTCATTCCTTCCCAGTCCTGGAACTCGCTGCCGTTGTCCACGGTGATTGTCTGGAATATCCGCCGGAAGTTTTCTCCCCCCAGCTTCTTTTCCAGCATATCCAGCACGGCCACCACGCTTGCCATAGTCCCGTCCGGCATAAGAAACATAAGGTCCGCCCGCGACGTTCTTTCCGTCATGGTCAGAAACCGCTTCTTGCTCCCGCCCTCTTTCGCGGACACCACGGAATCCATTTCCCAGTGAAACGGCTCTTCCCGTTTATCAATTCCTTCCGGCCTGTCCTCAATGCTGTCCCCCTTCGGCGCTCTTGCTGGCCGTACTTTGTCATGCTTCTGTTTTTTCTTCCCACCCATCGGCAGGCTTTTGTTGGTCAGGCGGAGGAATACCCCGGCGTCGATGTACTTGTAAATCGTCCATTTGGAAAGCGTCACCGAAAAGGAAAGATTGTCCTCTTCGATTTTGTAAAGCGCAGCCTGCGGCGAATACCTTTCGTCCGCGATTTTATTCTCGATGTACTCCGCCAGCTCGTGGTCGTTCCCGATTTTCAGGTCCGGCCCCTTTGCCCGCAAATTCTCCTGGTACTTCCGTTCCGCCGTCTCCGCGCAGTACACTTCCCGATCAACCAGGTTTGTATCCCGCTGAACAGTCAGCCCCCGCTTGATTTCCCGCATTACCGTTGTATAGTCCACCCGGAGAGTGCGCGCTATCTCGCTCTTTTTCTTTTTCTCCTTTAACATTTTTTCAATTTTAAGCCGGTCTTTCCATTTAAGCTGTGAGAATGTGCGTCCTTTTTCGCTGCTCATTGTGCGGCACCCCCTTCAAGTTAAGGGGGATAATAACCCATAATAACGCAAAAAGTCAATACCCCTGGACCCCAGAAAGCACGATTGCCGTAGGCTTTTAGCCTACGGCAAAATTATTTTTCATCCTCTTGCATCAGCCAGTCCGCAGACACCCCCAGCACCAACGCCAGCGCCCGCAGCTCATAATCTTGTACCATTCGTAGACCCCGCTCTATCCGGCTTATGGCGTCCTGCTCCAGAATGACGCCCGTTGTCTGCACTCTGGCCGCAAGCTCCGCCTGCGTGATGTGTTTCCTTGTCCGCATCCTGTAAATGCGTTCCCCGGATATATTGCGCTGGCCGTCCATGTCGTATATCTTCATTGGCTTGTCCTCCAAAAATCAGTTAAAAATGTGATATTCTCTACTCCTACTTGACTTTAACATGAAATTCTGCTATTCTCTCTTTATCATCCCATAATAATCTGTAATATACCATAAGGAGGTTTTGAAAATATGGCCCTTGTATCATGTCCCGAATGCGGCAAAGAAATTTCTGACGCGGCGCGGTCCTGTCCCCATTGCGGTTACTCCATGCGGGAAGCTGCCGCAAGCCAAGTCAAGCGCACCCCTCTAACCGAAAAAACACCCTCACGCGGGTATGGTTTGTTGCTGTGCATCTTCGGTATGGTAGCCGCCCTCGGTGGTCTTTTATTCTGCCTGTTCTTCTTGCCGCTCGGTATCATTGTGCTTGCGGTTAGTGTCATGATGATTCTTGCCGGTGTTGAGCAATTCAAGGACGCGCAGAACGGTGTGTGTCCGTATTGCGGAAACTCCGTGACTGTTCCGTTGAAGGACCTCACCTGCAAATGTCCGCATTGCCATAAGACAAGCACAAAAAAAGATAATTTCCTGGAAACGATAGATTGAGCCAGAACGCAAAAAATCCCCCGGCAGCAGGCCCGCAAAGGACCCGCCGCCGGGGGATTTCTCTTGACCGAATCGGTCTATTCGCCAGCGCTTTCCAGTTGCCCGGTAAACGCTGCGGGCAGTCCCAGCGTCAACGGTGCTTCGTTCTTCTGCTTCCGTACCTCCGCTTCAATCCTGGTCGTCAGGTATTCCCTGATGTCCCCATAGGCCCTTTCGATAAACTCCTGCGCCGCCGGGCTGATAGACTGGAGGCAAGCGGCCAGCGCCTTTTGCGCGGCCTGCTTCTGCGCCTCTGCGTCAAACTTCCCGGCATTTTTCAGCGCGTCTACATAGGTCTGGTTGGTCGCGGCCACAGCAGCGGCAATGGCCTCCGCCGCCTCCATGATGTAGGTCTTGGCCTTGACGTTCTCGGTGTTTGCCGCCGCGTTCTCACCCACCTTGCGGATAAGCACGACGATGTAGGCAGTCAGCACGGGGACCGCCGCCGTGATAACGGCCAGAAAGATTTCCTTCAAAAATTCCTGCATGATGTTTTCCTCCTATACTTTTTTCAGGTACGCCCCGGAGCTGAACCCCGTGTACTTGACGCCCTGATACGTCACCTGGATATACAGCCACTTCACGCCGTTCACTTCGGTGTAGTATCCGTAGTTCTGCACCTTCGTCCCGCAGGGCAGGACAACCATGCTCCCGGTCTTGGACCCTGCCACGTTGCGGATGTGGAGGCCGCTCCCCGCCGTCACGGCGTAGGTCCCGGCCAGCTTCTTGTCGAACGACTTCGCAGCGCCGGTCGCTTTCCGCTCCGCCGTCACCCCCGGCGCGGCCTGCGGCACGTCCTCCGGCTTGACCTCCGCCATGGAGCCGTCCACCAGCTTCCCGCTGTTGTTGTACTCCCGCGCGTCCACAATCCAGAAATAAGCGGCCTCGTTCTTGAAGGTAGCCAGATTGCCGTTCACCCGGTTATCCCTGGTGGATGCCGGGTCGTTGATGCGCACCTTGCCGTCCGCCCACCACAGGACGACGAAATGCCCGCCGCCGGTCCAGGTCCCCTTCTTCATCAGGGCGATGGCATAGTATCCCTGTTTCAGATACTTCACCGTCTCGTCAAAGGACGTGGCCTTGGGGTTGTGGTAGGCGTTTACCCAGTTAAGCTGCCAGCACTTGATACCGTAGGCCGCAAACTGCGGGGCAAAGTAGGCGTAATAGGTGCCGTTGCCCAGGGCCTTGTACCCGTGGTCCACGGACCATTTGCAGGTGTCCTCCGGCGTGATGTTCTTCCCCGTCAGGGTAGACAGCAGCATGGCCGCTGCGGTCGGGCCGCACCCGCTGTCCCCGATGGTGGAGTTCTCCCCCTTCACCCGGTAGGGCTTGCTGGCCCACCGCTTGTCCGTCTGGAGAAAGGAAACAGGCTTCTTGTTCATCTTGGGTCCTCCTTCCGCCGCCTGCTTGGCGGCAAACTTGTCGTAGTAGACCTGCCCATACTGCGCCCGTTTCAGCTTCACCGCGTCCCCCTGGGGAGGGCCAAAAGACATAGCCCCGTATATCGACCCCGTATTTGAAAACAACATCCTGCTCACGCAGACCGAACGGCTGACGATGAACGGCAGGCCCAAAGACCCCAAGACCGCCCGGAACAAGAATGTGCTGGTGATTGGCGGTTCCGGCAGCGGCAAGACGAGATTTTTTGTTAAGCCCAACCTCATGCAAATGCACAGCAGCTATTGCATCACTGACCCGAACAGATAAGTATAATAGGGTTATAGGGAAGCGCGCACCCTCAAAGAAAGGAGGTTACACACCATGAAGAAGCAGACAGAGAAAGACAAACTCACCGCCCTATACGAAAGGCTCTCCCATGACGACGAGCGAGCC
>CAJTOE010000213.1 GCA_910577805.1 uncultured Oscillospiraceae bacterium
ATTTTTCTAATGTGGCGTATCTGGCATATGATAATGTGCTTTATTGTTTTAATATTGTTGGCGAATCTGATGCACAAATACAGGTAGAAAGCACGTTAGAACGGGTGATGGATTCTTTTCCCAAGGAATCAGAGACAAACGAAGCAAATGTAACAATGGCGGAAAAAGTAAATTCCCCAGGGCTGCCGGCAAAGGCCGGCTGCCCTGGGGTTGGTTGATAGCGAGTTTACTCCGTCCGCAAAAGGGGTATTTTGCATCTCTGGTGCGTAAAATTTTTGAAACGAAAGGTCGTTTTGAAAATTCCAACTTTTTCTCGCTTTATTTGTTACAACTCCGTCTTTTCTTCCGCATTGAATAACTTTATTTTCGCATTTTTTGCTTGTATCTTTTTCATCTACACAAGGTTTGAGGGCACCCATGAAGCGATTATCGACAAGGAGACATGGGAGATTGTGCAGAAAAGCCGGGAACACCGCCGCCGCCCCACCAAGATGGGAGAGATGGGGCTGTTCTCTGGGCTGGCCTATTGTGCCGACTGCGGCGCGAAGCTGTACCACCACCGCAGTATCACATTGACGAAAGAGCAGGAGAGTTACATCTGCGCTAACTACCAGTCAAGGAAGAAGTGTACCGCCCATTATATCCGGGCCGTGGTTTTGGAACAGCTTATACTCCAAAATCTCCAACGTGTTGTTGCCTACGCCCAGGAGGACGAGGACGAGTTTGTGCGGCGCGTGATGGAGAACAAGACCGCCGTACAGAGGGCAGAGCAGGAGCAGGCCAAGAGCAAGCTGGAAAAGCAGGAGCGTCGAATCAGTGAGCTTGACCGTATTATTCAACAGCTCTATGAAGATCGTGTTTCGGGGGCGTTGAGCGCGGAGCGGTTTGCAAAGTTATCCGGGGGCTATGAGAATGAGCAGGAGGCACTGAAGCAGTCCGCAAAGGAATTGCAAACCGTTGTAAGCACGATTGAAACCCAGGCTGTCAATGTGCAGAGCTTTTTGAAGATTGTACGGAAGTACACTGCGCCGTCAGAACTGACCTCGGCCCTTTTACGCGAGTTTGTGGAAAAGGTGGTTGTCCACGCCCCGGACAAGTCCAGCGGCCATCGCACCCAGCGAATTGACGTGCATTACAATTTCATTGGCGAAATTGATTTTTCCCTGGAATATAGCCGGGTTAGCAGACAAACAACCGCATAACGCCACAGCATCATGCGGTTGCCTATCCTATTCATAAAATGTTCTTTATGCGTACTGTCCATTCGGGTTTTTCAAACGCTTGCGGTCAGCCATGATGACATTGTTGGAAAGGGCGTTCATGCCGTAGTACAGGGCCTGCCCGTCCATCCGCAGCTCCTTTGTCATAAAGGGAATAAAAATCGCCGTGGAGCTGGTAGTCATGCCCCGCTGTATCTCGATGCCGTTCCAGCCCAGGGGGAGGGAGGACATATAGCCCTGCTCCTGCTGGTAGTCCAGCCGCCGGAGGGTGCAGTTGTGCTTTTGGGCGATGCCGGACACGGTGAACACCTCGTTTTCCAGCTTCTCCCGCGTGGGGGCGGTATTCACCACCAGGAACGTGAGCAGGAACATCCGCTCGTTGCGCGATTGCAGGTCAGTCAGGAGGGCCGCCGCGTCCTTGGCGTAGGTGATGAGGTCGGGGGGCAGAATGTCGGGGTCATAGCCGCTCCGGGTGGCCTTGCGCTGTTCCTCCACTTTCATTTTGTCAATGTCGGAGATTTTACCCTTTACCGTCTTGATAGCCTTGGTCTGGTCTACCGTCTGAATGTGGAGGGTCACAGTCATTTCCGCGTCCAGCTCCAACAGCTCCGAAGCCATGATTTGCAGAAAGGACGCCGCCCCCCAGGACTGGCCCACCCGGAATGTCCGGCCCTGGGTAAAGTCAAAGCTGTCGGGGACAATGAAATCCTTTGTCCCCATGCCCGTCTTTGGGATGTCCCCCCAGGAGAAGCGGAACGGTTCCCGGCCTCCGACCGGAGCCCGGCTGGCAGGGTGGAGCTGGCCGTGGAGGGCCTCCAGCCGCTCCCAGCCGTTGAGGACGTGGGACTGCACCCCCAGCCGCTTGAAGTTACCCATGATGTCCGCCTCCACCCGCTCCAGCCGGGGCCGGGCGGCGGCGAGGTTGTTGGCAGGAGCGCCGAATGTGATGTACTTGGAGCGGACAATGCCGTTGTTGCTCCTGGCAATCTGCCGTTTCAGCATATCCACATACTCGCCCCGGATGCTGTCAAATTCATCGTGGGCCATAGGGATATTGACCTTGTAGCGGCCCCCGCCACGGGAGCGGTGATTGACAAAGGAGAGCTGGAACGGCAGGGTGCTGTCGAAGTAGTTCAGGAACGAACACCACCCGCTGAAAATGGCCGCCTGATCCTCGGTGGACGCAACGGAATAGTTGATGTCCTCATAGGCGATGGTCTTGGTGTAGTAGCCGTCCCGCACCCGGCAAACACCGTCTTTGAGCATTTCCAGGTAGGGGACAGTCTGCTGTGCGGAGAGGGCCGCCCGGCCCTTACCCCTTGCGGGGCCGCGTCTTGGGGTTCTTTTTACCTGCAATCGGTTTCTCCTTTTCCACCTGTCCGGCAAAGGGCGCGTACAGGTTCTCCGTTCGGTAGGGCCTCACGCCGGGGCGCAGGAGCTTGGCCCGGACAATGTTCCGCACCACCTTTTCAAAGGGCTGGCCGTCCTTTTCGTACATCGCCATGAAAAAGGCGGGGAGCATGACGGCCAGCATCAGGAACATCGCCCCACTGTTCCCGATGGCGCTCCGGGTCAGCAGAAAGGCAGGGATGCCCACCGCCGCCCCACAGCCGAAGCACACCAGCTGTCGGCTGGTCAGGTTAAAGGCCAGCTTGGTCTTGATTTTGGACAGGTCATTGGGGATGCTCACATAGGCCATTGTTCAGCCTCCTTTCCGGCCCTGTGGCCTCTGGCCTCGTCGTCGCAAACTCCGCTCGGCTACCTCTGGCCATGCTGGCCAGAAGTCCGCCCGCTTCGTTGCTCCTCCTCTCCCCACAAAATGTTCCATTTTGCGGGGAACCCAAATTCCATAAGTTGACGGACTCCACCTCGTTCCCCCACACATCCCAGCCGGGCGGGGTCTGCCGGGCGAACAGCTCCACGCGGGGCAGGTCGCCCATCAGGGCCACAATTTTCTCACGGGCCTCGTCCGGCTTTTTGCTGTGGCCCTCTATGGGGGAGATAATGAATTGATGCACATTCGCGGTCTGCCGCCGGGGGCGGCCCCGCGTTGCCAGCAGACACACCTCCGCATTGGAGCGCGTCCAGAAGCCCAGCCCGTAAAACCAGCTGTCCGCCCGGCGGTTCTTTTTCAGCCAGACGAACGCCACGCTCTTATAGGTGAAGCCCCACGCCTTGATCAGCCGCAGGGCCTCCGGGAGCTGGGGGAACGTGGCCCACAGGAACAGGGCGCTGTCCGGGGCCGCGAGGTCGGCCACAGGCAGGGCGCACAGCTCCTCTATGCTCATGGTGGAATAGTGCCGATCCGCTGCCCCCTGCAAGCCCTTTTGGGTGTAGCGCCAGGGCGGGTCAGCGTAGATAATGGAATATTCTCCGATAGTTACACCCCTTTCCCGCCCTGGGCCACGGCCTCCTCCGCCCGGCGCACACGCTCGGCGGCGGGGCCGTAAAAGGCCGGGGCGTTCTCAAAGCAAATGTAGCGGCGGCCCGTGTTGACGGCGGCCACCGCCGTTG
>CAJTOE010000214.1 GCA_910577805.1 uncultured Oscillospiraceae bacterium
CCTCCCCGCCTGCACCCGCTCCTCCGTCATTGCCTCCGTTCTGGGCGCGATGCCCGGCGTGGGCGGCGGCGTGGCCCAGTTCATGTGCTACAACGAGTGCCGCCGGGCCTCCAAGCATCCGGAGATGTTCGGCAAGGGCAGTCTGGAGGGCATTGCCGCCGCGGAGGCCAGCAACAACGCGGTGGTTGGTTCGGCCATGATCCCCCTGCTTACGCTGGGCATCCCCGGCGACGGCGTGACCGCTCTGCTGCTGGGCGCGTTCATCCTCCACGGCATCCAGCCCGGCCCCACCATGTTCACCAAGCAGGGCGTGATCGCCTACTCCATCATTCTGGGCTGTCTGATTGCCAACCTGTTCCTGTATCCGATTGGACTGCTGCTCACCCGTGCGGTCGCCAAGATCATTCAGGTGCGCTACACCTACCTGGCCCCCGTAATCATCATGTTCTGCTTCGCCGGAGCCTTCGCCGCCACCGGCAACACCAAGGAGCTGATCCTGGTGGCCGCTATCCTGGTGTTCAGCTACGTACTGGTGGTGCTGGATATCTCCTCCACCCCTCTGATGCTGGGCATGATTCTGGCGGATATTATGGAAATGAACTTTGTCACCAGTATGATGAGCTATGACAAGGACTATCTGATTTTCTTCAAGCGCCCCATCTCCTGCGTGATTTTGATTATCACCGTGATTCTGGTCATTTCCATGCTGCGCATCAACAAGAAGGTCGAGGCCATGAACCAGGCGCAGCTGGCGGAAATGATGAAGGAGCATGAAGAGGTGGGCAAGCCCGCCGAGGAGCCTCGTGAGCACGGCACCGACTGGGCCGGTCTGGAAAAGCCCGACAGCCCCGAAAAGACCCGTGAGGCGGAGCAGGTCTCCGACCGGATCAATACCCCCAAATCATAAACCCCACAAGAAAGGTCTGTTGAAAATGAGCTTTCAAGCTGCATACATCCCCATTGGGGTGGGCACCTTCCATTTGGAAAGCGCCCAGAAGGAATTTGAAGCGTCCGTTGCGCTTCTGAAGTCCCTGAGCCAGGACGTGGTCTGTCCGGACAAGATGCTCCTGACCCTGGACGACCTGTCCGCGTTCCTGGACACGATTCAGCCGGACGTGATCGTCCTGCAAAACATCACCTTTGCCAACGCGGCCTATGCCAGCGAGGTTTTGAAGCGGTTTTCCTGCCCCATCCTGCTGTGGACCCTCCGGGAGCCTGTCATTGACGGGGGCCGTCTGCGGCTGAACTCCCTGACCGGGGCCTACTCCGCCGCCAACGCCATCCACGCCTTCCGGGGCGAGGGGCAGTTTGAATATGTGTTCGGCGCGCCCCAGGACGAGAACGTCCGGGCGGAGCTGCATACAATGCTCCAGGCCGCAAAGGTCCTGTACGGCCTGCGCCGTCTGAAGCTGTGCGCCATCGGCCACACCCCCCAGGGCTTCGGCTTTGGCCGGGCGCTGGACGCGGAGCTGTTGAAAAACTTCGGCGTGACCCTGGAGGCTATCGAGGCCCGTGAGCTGATCGACCGGGCCAAGAGCTACTCCGACGAGGACTGCGCGGATTATCTGGAAAAGGCAAAGGCCGCCGTAGCCGGCCTGGACCAGACCCCGGAGAAGAACGTGAAGGACTTTGCCCGGCTGTACAAGGCCTATTCCGAGTACGTGGCGGAGAACGGCATCGGAGCCATCTCTTCCCGGTGCTGGCCTGATTTCTTCACCTCCTTCGGCACGCCGGTGTGTACGGTGCTGTCTCTGCTCAACGCCAGCGGCATTGCCGCAAGCTGCGAGGCCGACGTGTACGGGGCGCTGTCCATGTACATCGGCTCCCAGCTCACCGGCAAGGCGACTTATTTCGGCGACCCCGTCTCCATGGACGAGGCCGAGGGCACCATCACCTACTGGCACTGCGGCATGGCCGCCTGCACCCTGGCCCGGCAGGACACGGGGGCGCAGGTCGGCGTTCACCCCAACCGCAAGATTGGCCCCGCCATGGACTTTGGCTGTCAGGCCTGCCAGCGGGTGACCGTATTCCGCATCGGCCGCACCCCGGAGGGGAAATTCCGCTTCTTCATCGCCAACGGCGAGGCTCTGGATAAGCCCAAGCAGTTCTGCGGCACCTCTATCGTAGTCAAGACGGACACTCCTGCCAAGGATGTGGTGTACAACAGCGTCAAGGGCGGCTGGGAGCCCCATTTTGTGGTGATTTACGGCGACACGGCCCCCCAGCTGGAGAAGCTGGCCCGGATGGTGGGCGCGGAAGTCTGGAAAAGCTGATTTTTTCGGCTTGAAAAAAAGTTCGATTGCGCCTATACTGGTTCTAGTGGAGTATGCTGAGGAAAGTTAGGCGGAAAATTATGGGATATACAGGAATCAATCTGGGAAATGTGCGTATAGAGAACCGCAGCGCAATCTTGAAGCTGCTCAACGACCAGGGCGCTATGTCACGTAAGGACATCGCCCTGGCCTTGGGCCTTACCCCCGCAACGGTAACGCTGATCTGCACCGAGCTGCTCAGTGCCGGTCTTTTGTACGAAAAAGGCGAGGCGGAGGAGGAAAAGCGGGCGGGGCGAAAAAAAGTCCTCATTGACATCAACTATCAGTACCGCTTTGTGCTGTGCATCAGCATCGAACCGGAGGATACCTGCATTACCATCAGCGACCTGAAGGGGGCGGTCACCGCTTCCCAGACCCTCAAGACGGACGGAAGCCGGAGACCGGAGCAGTTTTTGGAGGACGTGGCGGAGAAGGCCAAGGTCCTTTTGTGGGAAAACAGCATCCCCAAGGACGCGATTTTAGGCGTGGGGGTGTCCGCCCCTGGAACCGTCCGCCGGGAGACCGGCGTGAGCCAGCACGCGTACCGCATCTGGAACGAGCCGGTGCCTGTGGGCGAGATTCTGCGGCAGTATCTGGGCTACCCGGTCATTGTAGAGAACAACGTAAAGGCCTTTGCTGAGGGAGAGCTAATCTACGGCAGCGGCCGTCAGCGGGAAAATCTGCTGTTCATCAAGTGGGGGCCCGGCGTAGGGTCCGCTATTATTATCCAGAGCCGCATCTATGACAGCCAGAATTCCAAAACCGCGGAAATCGGCCACTATATTGTGGAACAGAACGGAAAACCCTGCCGGTGCGGCCGGAAGGGCTGTCTGGAAACGCTGGTGTCCACCCACGCAGTCGCGGAGCGGGTCCGCGCGGCCTGCACCCCGGAGGCAATGCCCCAGCTCTACCAAATGCTGGAGGGAGACGTGAGCCGCATCACCGCCCGGAGCATCCAACAGTGGGCGGGCGGCCAGGACCCAGGACTGCTCCAGGTGCTGGACGAGGCGGCGGACACCATGGCCCAGATCGTCACCAACACCATCACCCTGCTGGCCCCTGACCAGGTCATTATCTATGGCTATATGTTCGATCTGCCCCATATCCAGGACAGCTTTCTCCGCTGCTGCACCCGGTATGACCCGGCGTATAACGGCACCTATATCCAAAAATCCAGCCTGAGCGGCAAGCTGGAATACATCGGCCCGCTGGCCGTGGTAATGAACGAATTGTTTTTGATGTACGGCGCGAAGGAAGAGCTTTAACCCAAAAATTTTTAGGAGGTCTTTGTTAGTTATGAGAAAGGCATTTATCTGTCCCACAAAGTACGTGCAGGGCGAGGACGAGCTGCTGAACCTGGGCTATTTTGTCAAAACGTTCGGAGATTCGGCGCTGCTGATTGCCAACCCCGAC
>CAJTOE010000215.1 GCA_910577805.1 uncultured Oscillospiraceae bacterium
ATTATTACCTCAGCTTCCGCATGGTATTGCTGAGGCTTTCTCGCTGATCCGCCCTTCCGACTGCGCTGGTTGGTTTTCTGCCGCTGGTATTCCTTGATAATTTCTTGGATTGCTATAATTTCATGATGTGTCCTCCATCAATTCGCGCAGCCGCCGCGTAGCGGCTTTTCGCCGTCTGGAAACGGTTGGACGGCTCATATGTACCAGCGACGCAATTTTTTCGTCTGTCAGCTCTCTGAAAAAGTAAAGCAATACGATTTCCCGGTCTGCGGGCATCAAGTGGGACAAAGCACAGGACAGCTTCGGATCATAAATAGGGATGTTTCCTCCATGAACGCAAAAAATTTGATACGGCTTCTCCGACTGGATCATCTCATCATCCTCTGTTGACAAGGCGTACAACATCGCGTCTGTCAGTGTGGACAGGGACTGCTCCACTTCTCCCCGCGTGTCTTTCCGATTTCGTTCCTTTTTGATGGCGTTGAGGACAGATTTCATACTGTAGGATTCAAATATTATCTCGTTAAATCGTTCAAATCTTTTCATAAGCAAAACTCCTAATTTGTCCCTCTACTCCTTAATATCCGTGAAAATCGGATTTTGCTCATTATCCGCAGGAACACCCAAAACTTCCGAAAAGGTTATATAAAGCGACATTTTTTGAAAATGCGTCTCACGGTGAGACGCATTTTATCGACAAATTCCGCACAATCTGTTATACAAAAAGCGGGACGGCAAGAACCGTCCCGCTCTTATAAGGTTTTATCTGTTTTTCAAGAAATTCATAAGCATCTGCGCCACCTGTCCGCGAGTTGCCAAGCCTTGGGGTGCCAACTGTCCGTTGCCGTAGCCGCTGATGATGCCGTTCTCTACCGCCCAGCGCAGGGCCTCCAACGCGTAGCCGCTGGCCTGATCCGCATCGGTGAAATGCAGCTCCTTATCCGTAGCGGCGGGGCTTCCGGCGTACCGCCAGAGCATGACGGCCAACTGCTCACGGGTGATGTTGTCGTTGGGACCGAACATCCCGTTGCCATAACCGCCCACAATGCCCTGGCTGGTGGCCCAGCGGATGGCCTCGGTGTACCATGCGCCCTCCGCCACATCGCCGTATTGCAGCAGGTAATTGACCACCGGCCTGCCCTCCTTGTTAAAGAGGATTTGGGCAAATTGGGCGCGGGTCAGGTTGTTGTTGGGGCCGAATGTTCCGTTTCCATAGCCGCCCATCAGACCATTCCGCAGAACATAGTCCACGGCCTCGTGATACCACGTCCCCACGCTCCCCAGGTCAGTGAAGCTGCGGGAGGGGCAGTCCGCGCCGCCGTCGCAGGGCTTTTGCGTATCGTCCGGCAGAGGAACAAAGGACGCTTTTACCGTTACGGCCCTGCTTGGCATGGTGAAGGTGTACTTCCCGCCACTCTGGGCGGTCAGCTTGATCTCGTTCCCCCGGCTGTCGGTGACGGTCAGGACATCCAGCACATAGCCGCTGTCCGGGGTGACGGTCAGGGTGACAGTGCTGCCATTGCTGGCATTGGTGCGGTTGGAGGTCACTTTGCCATGCGCCGACTTTTCAACGGTGACGGCGTAGGTGCTGACGCTCCCGCCTCCTCCGCCGCCATGATTGCCGCCGGAGGGAGTATCCGGCGTGGTTGCGGGAGCCGTCCATCCCACGGAGACCGGGGACAGGCCGGTAACGGTAAACTGGAGGCCGCTGGCCGTGTTGATGACGCGGGGCGTTTCAATATCTCCGGGCGTTTTGCCAAAATCGCTGGTGGTGAACATATGCACCACGGTGAAGGTATAGCTGCTGTTTGTTCCCGCTGGATAGGGCAGGGTGACGGCCAGGCCGTTTGCGGGGAAATTGTCTTTCGTGGCCGGGGTCCAGGTTGCGCCGCCGTTGGTGCTGATTTGCAGCTCCACATCATAGACGGCGGTGTTGGCTTGGGGAACGCCGGAATTGGCCTGTGTAATAGCGGTTTTCATGGCGGTTTCCAGCTTTTCGGGAGTGTTCAGCGCCTCAATGTTCTGCAATCCGGCAGGGACCTTGGAAATGCCGTCCTTCATGACCAACTGGAATTTTGTGCTGCCATCATCAGCGGGCGGATTCGGCAGGATCACCACTTCCTTTGTCTCCACGGTGCAGGTTGTATTTGCCCCGTGGTAGCTATCGTTTCCTGCGTAGGAGGCCGTGAAGATATAGTCTGCGGTGCTGTTGGGCAGTTTCGCCGTCCAAGTATTGCCCGCTCCCGCCGTCACGGTGATGCCGCCAGAGCAGGTCACGGAAGCCGTTCCGCCAGCAGGCAGGCCGGAGAGGGTCAGCGTTACCGTGCCGCCGCCGATCAGCGGGGACGCGGGGGAGGCTGTCAGGGACAGCACCGGCGTAATCTTCTCCACCCTGACGGTGCAATTTGCTGTCGCGCCGTTGTGGTTGCCGTCCCCGGCGTAGGAGGCGGCGAAGGTGTAGGACGCGCCGCCAGCAGGCAGCTCCGCCGTCCAGGTGCTGCCGCTCCCCTTTGTCACGGTGATGTTTTCATCCGAACAGGTTACGGTGGCCGAACTGCGGTCGGGCAGACCGGAGAGGGTCAGTGTCACCATGCCGCCGTTGGGCAGGGTGGCCGGGGACGGAGTGAGGATCAGGCTGGGTGTGGCCTTGCTGATTGTCACGACCACGGTGCCGGTGCTGGCACCATAAAGGTCGGTATTATTCGGAGTGAACGTAACTCGCTTCACGCCGCTGTCCGCTACATTGGTAATAGCCTGACCGCTGACAAAACTCCATGTTCCATCGATTGCAATCCCGTCCACCGTGGCAGTGCCGGTGATCTGGTTGCTGTTCACCGGATTGCCGGTGTAGATTACGGAAATGGGATTGACGTTCAGATTGGGGATTCGCACGTTTGTCACGGTGACGGTGATCGTCAGGTCAAACGGGTTGTAATTGGTGGATTCCGTCACGGGAATGGTGATCGTACCGGTGCTGTTCACCTTCTGGCTGTCATTCACCAGTTTGTAGGTCAGCATGGCTCCGCTCACGGTGGGAGTGCCCTCAAAGATGCTGTTGGTATCCGTAATGGTAATTGTCCCCAGCACATAGCCCTCCGGGAGCAGGTCGCTCATATCATAGGTCTTGTCTCTACCGTATTTGCAGGAGGTGCTGGCGGTCATTAGGCCGGTGTAATTTGCCTTGCCGATGGTCACATCCACTTTCACAGGGGCGGTCCCCTCATAATTGGTGGTGCCCTCTACCTTGTACCAAACTGTATAGGTGCCCGCGTTGGTGCCGGTGGGGATGGTTGTGGAATAGGTTCCCATTTCTGTCAGGGAATACACCACTTCGCCAATACTGGCGGTTCCCGCCGTGACAAGGGCCTGGGCCGCTCCTGTGTAGGTCAGCGTATTGGCCGTAGGATCGCCGGTGACGGTGGCTTGCGCCTTGTTAATGGTCAGCGTTCCCGCTTCATAGGTGATATTGTAATTCGCTGTTACATCCCCGCCGCTGCTGTTCTTGATTTGAGCGGCGGAGAGTTCGATGGTGCCGCCGGGTACATTCCTGGTGCTGGCGGCGAGGGTAATGCTACTTAAACTATCACCAGCGCAAAGCCCGGTGGCAGTTACCTGCCCTGTTCCCTCTGTGATGCTCTGGCCGTAGGTGATGGTCTGGTCG
>CAJTOE010000216.1 GCA_910577805.1 uncultured Oscillospiraceae bacterium
AAGCAGCGGATTGCTGCTCCCCGCCTGGTTGATGGCGTTCAAAATACGGCCGGGCATAGAACCCACGTAGGTCTTGCGGTGGCCCCGGATCTCCGCCTCGTCGTGGACGCCGCCCAGAGAAATACGGGCCAGCTTCCGGTTCATGGCCTTGGCCACCGACATCGCAATGGAGGTCTTACCCACGCCCGGCGGGCCTACCAAACACAAAACCTGGCTTTTCAGCTCCGGCGAGAGCTGCTTCACCGCCACAAATTCCAAAATACGCTCCTTCACCTTTTCCAGCCCAAAATGGTCCTGGTCCAGGGTCTTGCGTACCGCGGCCACATTGGAACGCTCCTTGGTGCGCTTGCCCCAGGGCAGTTCCAGGCAGATATCCAGATAATTCCGGATGACCGTAGCCTCCGAGGAGCTGTAGGGCTGCTTGGCCAGACGGCCCAGCTCCTTTTCCAGCTTCTCCCGGACCTCCTGGGGCAGCTGGGTCTCCGCCAGCTTCTTGCGGTACTCCGTCAGGTCCGAGTCGCTTCCTTCGCTCTCCCCCAGCTCGTTCTGGATGGCCTTCATCTGCTCCCGGAGATAGTACTCCCGCTGGTTGTCCCCCATCTGCTCTCTGGCCCGGCTCTGAATTTCCATATCCAGGCCCAGAATCTCCACTTCCCGGCACAGCAGACGGTACAGCCGCTCCAGCCGGCGCACAGGGCGCAGCTCCTCCAGCACCGCCTGCTTGTCGCTGTTGCGCATAGCAATATTTTGGGCGATGTAGTCGGCGATATATCCAGGGTCCTCGCTGGAAAGCACGTTTATCATCAGGTCCGGCGCAACTTTCGGGGCCAGCTCGGTGTAGCGCTGGAACATCTCGTAGGTGTTTCGCATCAGCGCTTCTGTTTTTGGCGTGTTGCGCGCGGGGGCTTCTGTGGGGATTTCCTCCACCTCCGCCTCCAGATAGGGGGATTTCTGCTTCAGGGCGATCAACTTCCCGCGGGAAGTTCCCTCCACCATCACCCGTACATTGTCCCCCGGCATCCGCAGCAGCTGCCGCACATTGGAAATCGTCCCCACTGTGAACAGATCGCTCTGTCCGGGGCGCTCCTCTCCCATCTCTCTCTGTCCCACCAGAAAAACGGGTTTTCCCTCTGACATCGCAGTCTCCAAGGCAAGGATCGATGCGTCCCGGCCCACGTCAAAATGAATCAGCACGTTGGGGAAAACCGTCAGGCCCCGAAGGGCGATGGCGGGAAGCCGCTGGGAAGCCCGCTTCTCCTGTTCCATAATTTTCACATCCTCTTTACATAAGTTGCAACAGACGCCCCGTGCCGCCCCCTCTTGATCGGGCAACACGGGGCGCTGTTCAGACTATGACTCTATCACTCAACTGGCCGGCCGGCTGGGCGCCCGGCCTCTGGTGTCCCGCAGAGACGCCTGCCCCAGACGGGGCCGCTCCCGGCGCTCTGGGTTCCGAATCAGCTCCGCCGGAGCTTTTTCCTTCACGCAGTCCGCGTCGATATTTACTTTGACAATGGTGGGGTCCGAAGGCACGTCGTACATCACCTGGGTCATAACCTCCTCCAGCACCGCACGCAGTCCACGCGCGCCGATGCCCCGTTCCACTGCCTGGTCCGCCGCCGCCTCCAGGGCCTCCGGCGTGAACTCCAACGAAACCTCGTCGTACTCCAACAGCTTTTGGTACTGCTTGACCAGAGCGTTTTTGGGTTCGGTCAGAATCCGGACCATCTGCGAGCGGTCCAGGGATTGCAGGGTGGTGATGACCGGCAGACGGCCCACCAGCTCCGGGATGATGCCGAATTTCAGCAAATCCTGGGGCTGAATCTCCTGGAACAGCGCGCCGATATCCCGTTCTTTGCGGCTTTGAATCTCCGCGCCGAAGCCCATGCTCCGCTTGTCCAGGCGGCTTTCGATGATTTTATCCATCCCTTCAAACGCGCCGCCGCAGATGAAGAGGATATTTTTGGTGTCAATCTGGATGAACTCCTGGTGGGGGTGCTTCCGCCCGCCCTGAGGCGGCACGTTGGCCACAGTGCCCTCCAGAATCTTCAGCAGCGCCTGCTGCACGCCCTCGCCGGACACATCGCGGGTAATGGAGGTGTTCTCGCTCTTCCGGGCGCACTTATCCATCTCGTCAATGTAGATGATGCCCCGCTCGGCCAGATCAATGTCGTAATCTGCGGCCTGGACCAGGCGCAGAAGGATGTTCTCCACGTCGTCGCCTACGTAGCCCGCCTCGGTGAGGGTGGTCGCGTCGGCAATCGCAAAGGGGACCCGCAGCACACGGGCCAGGGTCTGGGCGAACAAGGTCTTGCCGCAGCCGGTGGGGCCTAGGAGCAGGATGTTGCTCTTTTGCAGCTCCACCTCCTCCGCTCCGCCGAAATAGATGCGCTTATAGTGGTTGTATACCGCCACGGACAGGGCTACCTTCGCCGCCTCCTGGCCGATGATATACTGGTCCAATACCTGATGGATCTCCTTAGGCGTGGGGATCACATCGGGCATATCCTCGTCCAGCAGGGGTTCGTCCAGGTCAAAGCCGTCGTCCAGGATACCCATACAAAGCTGTACGCACTCATTACAGATATAGGCCCCCGGACCGGCGATCAGACGCTTGACCTGATCCTGGTGCTTTCCGCAAAAGGAACAGCGGATGGACCTTTTGTCGTCGTTTCGTGCCATGAAAATACCTCTCCGTTCTCCATGCTTTCATCGAAAGGAGCGGGGACCGCCTCTGCCGCCCTCGCTCCTCTCCTATTCGCCTCAGCGCTTTTCAATCACGCGGTCAATGAGTCCGTACTCCAGGGCCTCCTGGGCGCTCATGAAGTTGTCCCGCTCGGTGTCGGCGGTGACGACCTCAATGGGCTTGCCCGTGTTGCCCGCCAAAATTTCGTTCATCCGTTTTTTGATGATCTCCAACCGTTTCAGGTGGATCGCCATATCCGTGATCTGTCCCTTGGTGCCGGCGGAGGGCTGATGGATCATGATCTCCGCGTTGGGCAGGGCCAGACGCTTGCCCTTGGTGCCGGCGGCCAGCAGGAAGGCCCCCATCGAGGCCGCCATACCGATGCAGATGGTGGACACGTCCGCCTTGATGTACTGCATGGTGTCGTAGATGGCCATTCCGGCAGTCACAGAGCCTCCGGGGCTGTTGATATAGAACTGTATCTCCTTATCCGGGTCCTGGGCCTCCAGGTACAGCAGCTGAGCTACCACCAGGGAGGCGGTGGTGTCGTTGACCTCCTCGGACAAAAAGATGATGCGGTCGTTGAGCAGGCGGGAGAAAATGTCGTAGGAACGCTCCCCCCGGTTGGTCTGCTCTACTACATAGGGAACTAAGCTCATAGAAAATACTCCTTTTTCGGGCCGTGATACCATAAGTATACCCACTTGCCCGATGGCTATAACCGAAAATTACTCCTCCGTCTTGGCCTCTTCCGCAGCCGGCTCCTCGGTCTTTTTCTTGCGGGTGGTGCGCTTCCGGACAGGCTTCTTCTCTTCCTTCTCCGGCTCGGCCTTCTCAGCCTCCTCCGTTGCGGGAGGCTCCCCCACCTTGGCGCTGGACATCACAATGTCATTGGCCTTCTTCAGCCGCAGGTCCCGGATCAAATCCGCCTCGGCCACAGCGGCCTTCACCTGGTCGGCTT
>CAJTOE010000217.1 GCA_910577805.1 uncultured Oscillospiraceae bacterium
CGCCCCGGTGGCCATTACCGTCATGGGCGGGGGAGGGTTCCCCGGCGGACACCCCCTGACCACCGGCATGATCGGAATGCACGGCTCCCAGGCCTCCAACACCGCCTGCAACGAGTGTGATCTGCTCATTGTAGTGGGGTGCCGGTTCTCGGACCGGGTGGCCCTCCAGCCGGAGACCTTTGCCAGTCAGGCGAAAATCGTCCAAATCGACATTGACCGCTCGGAGATCGACAAAAACGTCCTCACCGACCACCATATAGTCGGCAGCGCCCGGCGGGTGCTGGAGCTTTTGAACGAGCGGGTCTCTCAGTCCCACCACGACGAGTGGAAAAAGCGCATCCTCTCCCTGAAGCGGGAGCGGGAGATCCGGGAGGCCGAGGGCCTCACCCCCCAGCAGGTCCTGGAGGTCATCCGCCAAAAGGCCCCGGAGGAGACCATTGTTGCCACGGACGTGGGCCAGCACCAGATGTGGTCCATCCAGCACTTCAACTTCAGCTATCCCGGCCAGCTCCTCACCAGCGGCGGCTTCGGCACCATGGGCTTCGGCCTGGGCGCGGCCATCGGCGCGAAAGCCGGCAACCCCGATAAAGTCGTGGTCCACACCACCGGAGACGGCTGCTTCCGGATGAACTGCCACGAGCTTTGTACCGTGGAGCACTACGGCCTGCCCATTATCACGGTGATTTTCAACAACGGCTGTCTGGGCATGGTGCGCCAGTGGCAGAACCTCATCTATCAAAAGCGCTTCTCCGAAACCACCCTGGACCGGGGGCCGGATTTCGTCAAGCTGGCCCAGGCCTACGGCCTGGAGGGCTTCCGGGTCACGAACCGGGCGGAGATGGAGGAGGCGTTCCAGAAGGCCCTGGACAGCGGGAAGGGCTGTGTATTGGACTGCGTGCTGGATATGGACGAGATGGTCCGGCCCATGGTGGCGGGCGGCGCTCATATCACCGACTTTTTGCTGAAATAACGGGGGTGCGGTATGAATCGAGATTTGAAGCTGTATACGCTGTCCATCCTGGTGGAGGACACCCCCGGCGTACTGAGTCAGGTGGCCCGGCTGTTCTCCCGGAAGGGGTATAACATCGAGTCCATCGTCACCGGCGAGGCGGACCGGCCCGGCGTGGCCCGGCTGACCATCGTTCTGCGCAGCGACGAGCAGATGATCAACCAGATCGCCGCCCAGTGCCGGAAGCTGATCCCGGTGATGGCGGTCAAGATCGTGGACGAGAAAAATTCCATTCAGCGGGAAGTGGCCCTGATCAAAGTCCAGGCCATGGACCGCGGCTTCAGGGACGAGGTCATTCAAATTGCCAATCTGTTCCGGGCCAACATCATTGACGTGGGCCGGGAGACCCTCACCGTGGCTATTTTCGGGGACAAGGACAAGACCGGCGCACTGATCGATCTCCTGCGGGATTTCGGCATTCTGGAGATTGCAAAAACGGGTACTATCGCCATTGAACGAGGGCGAAGCACTATATATGATGACAACAAACTCAAGGAGGAATACAACTATGGCAAAAATGTACTATGAGAAGGACTGCGATATCAAGTATCTGGACGGGAAAAAGATCACCATCATCGGCTACGGCTCCCAGGGCCACGCCCACGCCATGAACCTGAAGGACTCCGGCTGCGACGTGTGCGTCGGCCTGCGCCAGGGTTCCAAGAACTGGACCAACGCGGAGAAGGCCGGTCTGAAGGTCATGACCGTGGCCGACGCCGCCAAGTGGGGCGACATCGTCATGCTGCTCATCAACGACGAGGTCCAGGCCGACGTGTACAAGAAGGACATCGCCCCCAACCTGGAGGCGGGCAATATGCTCATGTTTGCCCACGGCTTCAACATCCACTTCAAGCAGATCGTCCCCCCCACCGGCGTGGACGTGGCCATGATCGCCCCGAAAGGCCCCGGCCACACCGTCCGCAGCCAGTACGTGGCCGGTAAGGGCGTGCCCTGCCTGATCGCCGTGGAGCAGAACGCCACCGGCAACGCCTATAAGCTGGGTCTGGCCTATGCGGCCGGCATCGGCGGCGCCCGCGGCGGCGTGATGGAGACCACCTTCCAGGACGAGACGGAGACGGACCTGTTTGGTGAGCAGGCTGTGCTGTGCGGCGGCGTGGTGGAGCTGATGAAGCTGGGCTTCGAGACCCTGGTCGAGGCGGGCTACGCCCCGGAGAACGCCTACTTCGAGTGCATCCACGAGATGAAGCTGATTATCGACCTCATCAACAAGGGCGGCGTGGCCATGATGAACTACTCCATCTCTGACACCGCGGAGTACGGCGAGTATGTGTCCGGCCCCCGCATCCTGCCCTACGAGGAGACCAAGAAGAACATGAAGGCGGTTCTGACCGACATCCAGGACGGCGTGTTCGCCGGCAAGTGGATTGCGGAGAACAAGAACGGCCGCACCTTCTTCAACGCCAAGCGCTCCCAGCTGGCCAAGCACCAGATGGAGACCGTGGGCGCGGAGCTGCGTAAGAACATGCTCTGGGGCGACGATACGGACCCGGATACGGCTTCTAATTAAGAGAGCAAGGCTTTTTAAAGCGAAAGGGCAAGACAGACCGAAAAGGTTTGTCTTGCCCTTTTTTGCGCTGGGGAGCCCTTGGGCTTCCCCCTCGTCCGTCACCGCCTGCGGCGGCGCCACCTTCCCCCACTAGGGGGAAGGCTTATCGGTGCGTCTATCGAGACTACTGTGCAGACAGCGGCTATTTCCCGTTAAAAACCTTAATCTGAGAATTAAATATACAATTCCTACTGCAATAGTAATCGGGACAGCCTGCAAAAAATAACCCAGAATGGTGCCTGAGTTCATTTCCATCCGAAACAGATTATAAATTTCAAGAAACATACGTCTTCTCCATCAGCTTTGACTCATCGCTCTGGGTTCAGAGGAGATTTTTATGTCCGCAGCTTCAGCGCCAAATCCAAAATACGCTGGGCCGTCTCCTCCTTGGACAGAAGGGGCAGCTCCACGGTATCCTGGGCGGTAATCAGGGTCATGACGTTGGTATCCACCCCAAAGCCCGCGCCCTCTACCTTCAGATTATTGGCACAGATCATATCCACCTTTTTCTTGTCCAGCTTTGCCCGGCTGTTTTCCACCATATTCTGGGTCTCCATGGAAAAGCCGCAGATCACCTGGCCCGCCCGGCGGTTTTGTCCCAAATACTGCAAAATATCCTGGGTCCGCTTCAGGGGGATGGACAGGTCCGAATCCTGCTTCTTGATTTTGTCGCCGCTGTACCCGGCGGGGGTGTAATCTGCCACGGCGGCGGCCTTGAAAATCAAGTCCGCCGTCTCACTGTGCCGGGCCACTGCCTGAAACATATCCTGGGCGGACACAACGTCCACCACCTCCACGAAGGGAGGCGGCTCCAGGGGCGTGGGGCCGGAGATCAGGGTCACCTGCGCCCCCCGGAGCATCGCCATTTTTGCCAGCGCATAGCCCATTTTCCCCGACGAGTGGTTCGTCAGGAAGCGCACCGGGTCCAGGGCCTCCTGGGTGGGACCGGCGGTCACCAGCACCCGAAGGCCCTGCATATCCTTCTCCAGCGCCAGATGACGCAGGACGTATTCTTTCAAC
>CAJTOE010000218.1 GCA_910577805.1 uncultured Oscillospiraceae bacterium
CTCTGTGAAACGATGGCGTTATAAGCAACCCTGTTTCTATCATTTTCAGCGGTTGTCTGAATAAAGCCAGTGATTTGAAAATCTACGGTTTCTAATTGGCGGCTTGCCTGGTTGCGGTAGTGAACAGATATGGTATCGCCAATGCCTGCTTTCAAATTCAGGGCGTCTGTATATCCCTTTTCTACAAGCAGTTCATTGGCGGCCTGCGGCATATGCCCTTCCATCAGTTTGATATTGGAAAGCCGCATGGTTGCTTCATCGGAACATACGATGCCCATTGTGATTCCGTTCTCCCGCTCCGTCATGCCAACGGATTGGTAAACGCCTACACTCTCAATACGGGGATCGGCTGTCAGCAGGGAGATGTTCTCCTGGGAGAGATTTTGAAAAATTCCCTGATACGCGGTAGACGCCGCGTATTCACTTGTAATATTGTAGGCGTAAGAAGAAACAAAAGCCATCATAGCGGCGGCCATAAAGATAATAACTCCAATCAGCCGGTTCCTGAAATGATGCTGCCTGAGACGGGCATTTGACAGCCTGCGGACGACCGCGCTGGTGTCGTTCTCAAAAGGCCAAGTCATAGTAACATACCTCCTTCGACTGTAACCGTTCCATTCCGGGCGGGGTCAGTCCAACGCCTTGATCCGCTCCACCAGAGAGAGCCTTCTGGTATAGCGGACCGCGCAGGCGGAGAACACCCCCTGCACCAGAAGCAGCGCGGCGGCGAAGAGCAGCGCCTGGAGCGCCGGGAAATGGTAGGTGAGGGTCCCGAACAGGCCAATCTGATCGAATACCTCGCAGACAACCAGACTGCACGCCGTCCCCAAAGTCAGCGTAACCAGCAGCGTGATGCCAACATAGTACAGGCACTCAAAGGACAGCATATTGGACAGCTGCCAGTCGCTCATGCCCACGGACTGGAACACGCCGAACTCCTGCTGGCGGGTGAGCAGATTGGTAATCAGGGTGTTGGCAAGGTTGATGAGGGAGAACACGAAGATAAAAACTAAAATGCCGTAATCCCGGGCCAACTCTCCCCGCAGGCCCCGCTCCAGCTCGGCGGACAGGTCGTCCAGGCCGGAAACCGCCACCCGCTGGTCGGACACGGCGCTGAACACCGCCCGCCGCAGCTGATCGCTGTCCTGTTCCGTATGGAGATTGACATAGCCCGTAAAATCCGAAATTTCCGGATAGAGGACAGATAGTTCTTCTTCGGGCAGAATGAAGAAGTGGGACGAGCTGCCGATCTGGACATCCTGCACGATGCCCATAACGGTATAGGTCTTGGACTGTCCGTTGTAACAGGAGAGGGTCACGGTATCCCCAACCTGATATCCAGTGCGATAGATTTCTTTCAGCGCACCGCCGGCGGGGCAGACCAGGATGCCGTCTCCGTCCAGCAGCTGCCGGTAGTCCGCGATTCCCTCCAGAACCCCACTGCCCGCGTACATCTCCGTCATATCCTCCTGGGAAATGCCCCTGACAACAAAGGGCTCATGCTCGCTGTTGCCCGGAATGGCGCTGATGGCGGGAATCTCCACGCAGGTCAGGCTGTAGGCCGTGACATAATCCACGCCGGGCAGGGCGGCCAGCTCCTCCCGCAAATCTTGACCCAGGGGGTTCTCCCTCTGCATCTCCACAAATTCCCGGCCCGCGAAGTCCTCATATTGCAGCAGATATTGGCTCCGGTCTCCGAACTGGGACTGGGCCATTTCCTTTACGTCCACTGAATTTGCGTAAGCGGAAACGCAGAGAAGAAGGATACCGGTCAGGCCCAGGGAGAGGGTGGTGACAAACGCCTTTTTCCGGTTCCGGGAGAAGTTCATCCAGGCCAGACGGGGCATGGTCAGGCGGCGGTGGAGCTGCCTGGAAACACTGGGGCCCTGCTGCTGGGAATAGGCGGTGGCGCGGATGGCCTCAATGGCGGAGACCTTCCCCGCCATTGCCATAGGTTTTCTGGTGGCGATCAAAACGGTGCCATAGGTCAGAAGGGAGACCACCACGGCGGACCGGAGATTGTCGCCCCAGGACCAGTAGCCGGGAACAGCGATCAGCGCGATACCTGCGGCGCAGACCAGCCCCAGGGGAATAGCGATAGCGGTCAGGAAACGCCGCTCCCGCTTGACCACCCGCTTGAGCTGCCTGGGCGTGGTCCCCAGTACCTTCAGCCGGCCATATTCCCGCATTTTGCCCATGACGGAGATGTAAAAAATGTTGTAGACCACGATGGCACAGACTACGGCGATCAAGAGCGCCGCAGCATAGACCTCCATCCCGTTTCCAAGGTACAGATCCACCATGCCGAAGTAGCTGGAACTATAAAAGGTGCGATCCTCCGGGATGCCCATTTCCGCGAAGAACCGCTCAATGTCCGCCCGAAGCTGGTCCGGCTCCATGCCCTGACTCCCGGCAAAGCGGAACCGCAGCTCATAGGAACTCTCTGTATTCACAGCGGCCTCCGGAATCCAGACTGTGAAAATACGGCTGTCGTTCTCGGCCTCCAGGATGCCCGTAACAGTATAGGACTTCTCGCCGTCTCCCAGGTCCAGCGCCACCGTCTGACCGGCCTCCCCTGAGAGGCCAAAGTAACGGAAAAAGGAGCGTTCCACACACAGCTCGTTCTCCCCCTGGGGATAGGCCCCGGTGATCTCGCCGTAGCCCATCAGGTCGATCATCTCCGGGCTGACATAGCTGACCTGCAAAACGCCGTCCTCATGGCGGGCGGTCCCCGCCTCCACGGTGCAGCCCCATTTCTCAAATTTTCCGGCGTCCACCAGCCGGGTGACCTCCTCCCGGGTCAGCCCGCCGCACCCGGCCTGATACTGCCCCAGGATACCGTCCAGAGTTTTCAGCTGCTGGGCGGAGTAGAGAAAGCAGAGGGTCCCCATCAGGCAGACGGCCAGGGCGATGGTCAGGATGACAAACACGCTCCGGCGCTTGTCGGCGTTGATGCTGCGGCTCGCCAGCTTCTTCTCTACCGCGCTGGTATCGTTTTCAAACGGCCAAGTCATGCTCTGTCCCTCCCCTCAGCCCACGATTTTGCCGTCCTCGATCCGCACGATGCGGTCGGCCAGCTGGGCGATCTCGTTGTTGTGGGTGATCATCACGATGGTCTGGTTGAACTGCGTGCTGGTGCGCTTGAGCAGGCCCAGCACATCGGCACTGGTCTTGCTGTCCAGATTGCCGGTGGGCTCGTCCGCCAGGACGATGGCCGGTTTGGTGATCAGGGCCCGGGCAATCGCCACCCGCTGCTGCTGCCCGCCGGAGAGATTGTTGGGCATATTTTGCAGCTTATCCTCCAGGGCCAGCATGTGGACGATCTCGTCCATAAACCTCTGGTCCACCGTGTCCCCGTCCAGCTCTACGGGCAAGACGATGTTCTCATAGACGTTCAGAATGGGGACCAGGTTGTAGTTCTGGAAGATGAAGCCGATGTTCCGGCGGCGGAAGATGGTCAGTTCCTCGTCGTTCTTCTTTGCCAACTCGTCCCCCCGGACGATGACGCTGCCGGAGGTGGGGGTATCGAGGCCGCCCATCATATTCAGCAGGGTAGACTTGCCGCTGCCGGAGGTCCCCACCAC
>CAJTOE010000219.1 GCA_910577805.1 uncultured Oscillospiraceae bacterium
AAAATAGGCCGTCCAATCCATGCCCATCTGTCCGCTGCTGCGGTAGACCTCGCAGTCCCCTGTGTCGAAGTTCACCTCATAGATACCCAGATAGTCCACACTGAGGGCGTGTAGTATCTTATAGCTCCGCTTTTGAAGTTCCCGGACCAGGTTGCGCCGTTTCAGCGAAGATACGATGAAATACGCCGCGGTCTGGAGCATATTCGACGTGTATTCCAGCGACCTCACCGGGGGATTATCTACCCCATAAAAGCCGATGATTTTTTTACCGTCATACAGAGGGACCACCACAAGAGAATGGATGCCCTGCCGCTTCAGGTTCTCGTACTGGAGCGGGTCCGACTCCCGAATATCCTCCAGGCTTTCAATGACGATATGCTTGTCGATGCTGAACTTCCGATACCAGCTTGCACATACCTCCGGAGGGACGTTCTGAAGACTCTCCTTTTCCGGCTCCACCCCGTCGGCCACCCATTCGTAGGTGTTATCATCGCCGCCGGACTCGTTCTGCTCGAATATGTAGGTCCGTTCGCCCTTCAGCGCTTTTCCCAGATGCTCCAGCAGCACCTCCAGCGACTGGTCCGGCGTTTCCTCCAGCAGGGCGACACGAAGGCCCTCATTAATGACGGCCTCCAGATTCTGAACGCTTTGTATGCCAGCGCTGTTTCCAGCTTGTTCCAAAAGTCCCCCTGAATGCTCCATATGACCGTCCTCCATTTGGCTGCCGCAGCTCTACCACAAAAATCAGAAAATCTCTGTCATAATACCATGTATCCTACAATCATGTCAATAATATACAGAGCAAATTCACGGAAAGGAGACGGTTAAACATAATTTATGAAACATGATGGAGCACCCGGCGGACCACAGCCCGGTCCTTTTCTTTTTCTTCCGGCTCCAAGTCTTCGTAAGGACGCAGGCATGTATGATATTTCTTCTCCGCATCCCGGTTTCCGTGCTCAGGAACCCCATACTGCCAGCCGCTGAGGGTGTGGAACCGCCACCAACGCAGATGCTCCAATTCCGCCAGCTCCTCCAGGGTCAGGGCAGGACGGGCGGCCAGGATATCCGGCAGTACCTCCTGAAAATCGGTGGAGGAGATATTGGACCATTGGGTAAAACCGTCCAGCTTCTTCCAGGCCTCATCCGCTGTTTCTCCGGGTGTAAGATGTCCATACGCTTTGACGTAGTCATAATTCTGGGCCTTGGCTCGCTGGACCAGCGCCTCGTCACGGATATTTTCGTCAGTATACAGCCCCTTTCCAAAGGCGTGCAGACCGGAAAAATTCAAATAGGCCGCCGCATCCACCTCACTGGGTGCGTAGTAGTACACCTCTCCATGCTCACAGGCGATACGAAGCGCCTGGACCTGCTCCGCCGGGGCCTCCTCGGCCAGGATCACCACGTCCGCCCGCTGGACCGCCTCCCAGGCAGAGGGGCTGTCCGCGTCACAGAAAGAGACCGTATCCCCATTCCCAGCACAGAACCGCTTTCGGCTGATTTGATACAATTTGCTGTCCCCGACCAAATAATAGGAAATTTCCTGCTTCGGGGCAAACAGGTTCAACAGAAGCCCGTAGTCCAGGATATTCTGTCCCAGGTGGCGGCTGCCCCAGATCACCACCGTAAGATGCTCCCGGCCCAGCCGCCACATCCGGAGGGACTTCCACAGCAGTCTGGCGGCCGCACCGTCAATGTCGAAAAACACAACATCTGGCACAGTGCGCATAAAGCCTCTGTCCAGCTCCCGCAGGCCGATGTACACCGGATGCCCCCGCAGACGCTCCCGGTTGGCCTCGTAGAAGGCAAGACTTTCGCAGTCCTGCTCCAGCATGATAATATGGGACTTTGCTCCAGGACGAAACTCCCGTCCTGGATAAATGACGTAATGCTCTTTATCCGAAAATTGAATCTGCTGGTCCGTATCGCAGTACACCGCCACACTGTCCCGGCCCAGGCACACCAGCGCCCAGCGCAGTCTGGTCCAGACCCGTTTCAGGGCATACAGCACCGCCGCCGTCGTCACCAGCGCCGCCGTCCACCGGGCGATCTCCACAAAAAGATTGGAGCTGTCGGACACCAGGTTCACAAAGTAAAGGCTGAAGCTGTAATACAGCGCATCCAGCAGACGTTCTCCCGCCCACGCGTAGCCTGCCGCTCCCAGCAGGAAGGGGAGGATACTCAGCACTGGGACCCATTTTTTCAACTGTTTCACCAGTCCGCGCATATAAAGCACCTCCCATTCAATAGCGGTCCATCAAGTCCTTGATGCCCAATCCCGCCTCGTTCACCCAGCAGGTAGTGCCCTGGAGCGTTTTTACACGCCCGGAGGTCCCACGCTTTTCCCGGCGCAGGTTGATGACATCCACCCCCGCCTGAGACGGATTTTCATAGATACCAACCACCTGGCCGTTCTTCACAAAGGGCCTGCCCTCCTCGTCCAATACCTGGAAATAGCAGCTTGCCCCGTCCTTGGCCAGGACGGTCCGGGCCTGATAGCTTTCCCCGTCGTAGGTCATATGGAAGAGCATACCGTCCGCGACTGCGCCCCGGCGGTACAGCTCCGTGAAGCTGACGCTCTGGCGCTGGAGCTGGGCCTTTGGCGTGCGCCCGTACCGCTCGTCCACCGAGAGGAAGATTTCATCGAAAATGCTCTGGTAGTGTTCATAGGCCATACAGGCCGGTTCCACGCTGTCCGGCAGGCTTACCGCGTCCTTCACCGCCTGGAACAGGCCGTCCAGGGTCTCCGCGTAATCGTCATAAAGGCTCTTGCACAGGCTTACATTCACCAGAGCCATAGGGGTGTTGGAGCCCCGGACGGTCTCCCGCAGATTGGCGGCGTACTGCTCCAGCAGATACCGGCCGTCCTCCGGGACCTGGGGGTGGGCCATGCACTTGGAAATCACGCTGTCAAACATCTCCTGGTAGGAAATCTGGACGTACATATCCGCATAGCAGGTCTGTTTCTGGTCGGCGGTGATGAAAAAGTATAATGTCCGCTGGCCCGGCTTCTTCACCGACTCGGCATACCGGTAGTAATCCATGGTCTGTCCCTGGCTGGAGTTGTTGTAGTTCTCGCGGGCGTTCACCTTGTTTTCGATCACCAGCAGCAGCTCGCGGCTCTCGCCGTAAACGTCGATCGACCGGCGCTTCCCGTCGTAGGACGCGTCTTTTTCGGTGCAGAAGCACACGGAATCCAAATCCCAGTTGTAGATGTCCCGAAGGGTGAAGCCGCAGTCCGGCTTCTTCATCATGTACAGCGTCAGCAGACGGGCCAGGGGGAAATGCCCCAGCCGCAGGGAGGAGTGCGCGTCCAGCAGCCAGCCCAGAAAGGCGCTGTGCCAGTGTTCGGTGTGGGTCTGGCCGACGATGGTAAAGACGTTGGTTCGCTCCTGGCGGAACTTCAACTCCTGAAACCGGGGGTCGGTAATCAGGGTTTCCAGTTGTTTATAGGTCATCGTCTGTTCCCTCAGTAGTTATAGCCGTCGATCACCAGATTTTCCTTCGGCTCCGCGCACATGCGCATCAATCGGCCAATGTAGTTGAATACCTGGTTCCGGCCCAGGGAGGAGCCGATGG
>CAJTOE010000220.1 GCA_910577805.1 uncultured Oscillospiraceae bacterium
GGCGGTATCCGCTTCCTCGTTCAGCCGCTGGATGATGGCGGAGACGCTGTGCCCCTTGGACTTCATGTTAGCCTCATACTGGAAAATGAGAAAGAAGCGGTGCCGGATGGCGTCGCTGGCCACCCCCTCGCCAATCTGGGCGATGTTGTCCTCAATCATCTCCCGGCAGCACTCGTTTTCTTCATGTGCCCCATACTCCCGCATCCGGTCCACATAGGCGGCGGTGTCGGCGGGGAGAGTGCGGGCCTCCAGCTGTAAGCTGTCTGGGGCAATCTTCAAATAGGCCGCATAGCTGGAAATGATGTTTTGCCGGTCGTTGGGGGACTTGAGGTAGATGTTCACCGGCAGCACCTCTAAAATCTTGATAAAACGGTTATCCCGGGTGATGACCACCCCATTGATGATATTTTTGATCGGCAGCCAGGCCTGGATACTGTCCCGCCATGCCCCGCCCCCGGCGGTCTTGACAGCGCCGCCGAAAATCAGTTCTTTGATGTTCATTTAATTCCACACTCCCCTCGGTAAAAAATCAGGCGGCGGTTTTTCCGCCAGCGCCACCAGCAGCCCAGCCAGCGAGTCAGGCTGTCGTCGCTGATCCCGATGAGCCCAAAGCCGCCGATGGGCACGATGATGGTCAGGGTGACCATGATCTTGGGCGTCAGGGACAGGGGCAGCAGGATGATACAAAGGTACAAAGTTGGCAGGGTGAGCAGGATGGCCTCGACCATATTCCTGATCTCAAACAGGCCCATCACCCGGCCGGCATCAGTAAAGTTGGTGGGGATGTAGTAGGTCTCATTCATCCGCTGCGCCCTCCTCCCTCTGGAGCAGGCGGCCCTTGCGGACCGCAAAGCTCCGTTCTAACGCGCTGAGCCGTTCACGCCGCCGGAGGATCACAGCGTCCACGGCGGCGCCCAGCTTGTCCTCCAGGCGGGGCGTGGGGGAAATCTCCCCCAGTTCCGCCCGGCTGATGTACTGGTTGGACAGCCCAGAGGCCGCGGACAGTTCCGACAGCGGAATGTCGTGTCGAAGGCGCAGCGCCCGCAGATTTGTTTTTCGTTCCAACATATTTGCCCCCTTTCATGGAGACAGGACCCAAAACGGCCCGCCGGCGGAGCCAACCTTGCGGCTGGCCTCGCCGGTGACAATTCTTAGGTCCCATTCCTTGTTGCTTCTCTTGACGCTGGCCGGGTCGGCCACCAGAAGTTTGCCGTCAGAGGTGACGCCCCGCAGGACGATAAAGTGTCCGCTGTTGGTAAAGTGTCCCTTGGTCATGATGGCGATGACCAGCTTGCCCTCTTGCAGGGCCTCCACCAGCTTTTTGCCGTCCCGGCCAATGCTGGTCACGGTCAGACCGTAATGCCGTCCGCCGTTGGGGATCAGGCTGTGGTAGCTTCCGCTGCCCTCACAGAGCCCACCGTTCGCCACCGACCACTGGGCCACGTCATAGGGGGTGACCTTGTTGCCGGTCAGGGAGGCCACGGCGATGGCAAGGGCCGTGGGGCCGCAGCCTGCCCGGCCGATGGTGCTGGTCTTGCCGTAGGGCTTATTCCCCCACCGGGCGTCCGTCTGATTGTAGTAGACCACAGGGGTCTCAGCGTTGGTAAAGGTGATGTCGCCGTAGTCGGTGCCGTAGTACCCAGAGCCGTCTGTGTCGCCAACGGTCACCCGCTGGTCCTCCGCCATGACGGAGTAGAGCAGCGTGGCCCAGTCCTTCTCCGCCTGGGAGAAGCCCAGCCGGGTCATGTAGGCCTCCGGGGTCAGGTCCCAAACGGAGATGTTCAGCACCCGGTCGGCGATGGAGGCGGAGTAGTCCAGCTTGCCGAAGAGCAGATCCTCCAGGGCGTCATCATCCATAACAGCCAAATCCTGTTTGTACCGGACGGAGCCGATGGCGATAAGCCAATTCTGGTTCATGCCGCCGGAGCCGTCCGTTACCTTATATTCATCGTAGTCCGAAAAGCCGGGCAGGATGCTGTTGACCAGACGTTCCAGGGCGGATTGATTTTTCTGTGTGATGTTCTGGTATGCGCTGCTCAGCCGCCGGGCGGAGGCGGTAAAGTCCGCCACGCCCTGATTTGTTGCGCCGGCGAAACCAAAAATCGTATTTGGCAGCGCCGTGAAGATCAGCATGGGCAGGAGCAGCAGCGCGGCCAAAACGCCCGAAATTACCTTGGGCAAAATAGATGTGCTTTTTGCGCTATACACTTGTGGGACCTCCCTCCCGTTTGGTCTGTCGTGTGGGCTTCTGTTTCGATGGTCCGCCGCCCAGCTTCTGGCCTGGGGGTGTGCGGGAGCCTGGCGCAGTTCCTGCCATGCCGGGGCGGGGAACGGAGCCGCCGCTCTTCACCGGGAGCTTGTCCTTCTTGGAGGCCCGGCGTTGTTCCTGCTGTGCCGGGCTGGAACTCTGCGCCCCAGACGGAGACGCGGCTGTAACCGGGGGCACATTCCTGCTGTGCCGGGGTTCGGAGGCGGGCGGTCTCCGGGTACTGCGTGTTCCTGCTGTACCGGGCTGAGAGCCGGGCATACTACCACTGGACAATTTGGTAGCCGGAGGCTTCACCATTCCTGCCGTGCCGGGGTGGAAGGCGGAGCCGCCACCTTTCGCCGGGGGCCTGTCCTTCCCGGGGCCCCGGCGCTGTTCCTGCTGTACCGGACTGGAACTCTGCGCCCCTGATGTGGGCGTGGCAGGTAGTGGGGGCACATCCCTGCTGTGCTGGGGTTCCGTGGCAGGAGGACGCTGTGTGCTGCGGGGCGGCTTTCCAGCTGTCGGCGGCGTCTCGGTTCCTGCTGTACTGGACTGGGATATTTCCGTTTTCTGAGAGGTTTTGGAGAATGTACCACCAAAGCCACCGTCTCGGGGTGTGCCGCTGGGCTTACCTCCAAAAGTGCCGCCACCACGGAGCGTATCAGTTTTTATACCAGTGCCGCCAAAGCCACCGCCTCGGGGAGTACCCTTGCCGGTGAAGCCGCTGCCCCTCGGGGTGTCCTTAGAAAATCCGCCGCCTCGGGGAGTACCCTCGCCGGTGAAGCCGCCTCCCCTCGGGGTGTCCTTGGAAAATCCGCCGCCACGGGGAGTACCCTCACTGGTGAAGCCGCCTCCCCTCGGGATGTCCTTGGAGAAACCGCCTCCCCGGCCCCCGGTAAAGCCATCGCCTCTGCTGGGTGCGCTGCCGGTAAAGCCGCCGCCCTGCGGACCGTGAAAGCCAGTGAATCCGCTGGAAGAAGTGGATTTTTCCTCTGTTTTGCTCTGACTGTCGGGCGGCGTGACATAGCTGGAGCCTCGGCGAGTACCGGGCTGCACAGATGTTTTCCTGCTGAATCGGCCTGGACGGGTCACACCGCCGGGGCCAGTTCTCTGACTGCCGGATGTGCGTTCCTGCTCTGCCGTCTGACGCTGACCATTGGTCTGGGTCTGGGACGTATTCTGCTGGGATGTGTGCCGGTTTTGTTCCTGCCGGGTGTTGGACTGCTCTTCCTGCCGTGTGTCGGTCTGGCTGGCCTGAGTCCGTCCGCCGCCATAGCGTGGACCAGCTGCCGCACCGCCGATCCCGCCCACAGCCGCACCAGCC
>CAJTOE010000221.1 GCA_910577805.1 uncultured Oscillospiraceae bacterium
CGCTGGCTGACGCGCTTTTCCTCGCCGGTAGCCATGTTCTGCTCCACCAGACCGTCCCGGCCCAGCTTCTGCACCGTTTTCGCCCTGGCTTGGAACCGTTTACCGCTCATAGAGCCGCCTCCGGGGTCTTATGCTCTTTATCCGGCGCGGGGGCGGGCTGGGCAGCGGCTTCCGCCCGTTTCTCCGCCAATGCCTGCCGGATGGAGGGCTTTTTCTCAGCCTGACGCTCCGCCCGCGCCTCCCGTGCGGCCTCCGCTGACAGCTCCAAACTCTCCATCCCGCCGATAGCGGCAAGGGTGGCGTTATTCATGCTGGACAGCAGACTTTTTGTGGCCCGCATGGGCGCCAAAACCACGGACTGAAAACGCCCCTCCTGCCCGCCGTCCACCGTCTGCGTATCCTTGCCGGTCATGGCGCGTCCGGCGTTCTTCAAATGACCGCCCACGCTCCGCAGCTCATGTCCGATGTTCTCCACCTTTTCAATGTTCTGCTTCGTATCCGCGATCATGCCGCTGATCTTCTCCTGCAAGGATTCCAGCACATTTTTGACTCCAATGGCGGACACGGCCTTATCCAATGCGGTCACACCCGCCTCCTTGAAATTTTCCACAGCATTTTTGGCGCAATCCGTGATTCTCTCCCGCAGATCATCCAGAACCTCCCGCGCCTGATCTACCTTGTGCCCCAGGGCTTCCACCATTCGGCCAACAGCCTTTTTCGCTGGGGATTCCTGGGCCTGGGCAAGCTGCTGGCGGACCTCCTGCAATTCCTGGGATACAGCCTCGAATTGCCGGGTCATGCCGTCCATGTAGAACATCAGGAGAGACAAATCCTGCACCTGCCCCTGCCGGGTGTTTTCCTCCAGCAGCTTCATAAACTGCTGAATCGTCTCATTACTCTGCAATGGGTCTATGGGTCAGCACCTCCTTTACTGCGCCGCAAGGTCCTCCAAGCGGGTGGTCATGATTTCATACAGCTCCGTATCCTTCGGGAAATGGTCCACAAAGGGGATAATGACGCTCCCGAAGAACAAAAGCCCCTCGCCAGCGTTGGAGTTGGTCACATAGCCGAGCTGGTGAGGGGAGATATTGAGCTGCTTCGCCAGGATTTGGCGGTCGCCGCCCGCCTGGTTCAGCATATAAATAAAATCGCTGTTTTCCAGGATATTTTCGATCTCGCGGGAGGAAAGCAGGTCCTTTACATTTTGGGTAAGGCCGGTCGGGATACCGCCCCACTTTCTGAACCGCTTCCAGATTTCCACCGTATAGGCGGCGGTCTGTTCTTCCCGCAAGAGGAGGTGCATTTCGTCAATATAGAGCCGGGTGGACTTGTGGGCCTCCCGGTTCTCGCTGACACGGCCCCACACCTGGTCCTGGACCACCTGCATACCGAACTTTTTAAGCTGCTTACCCAGCTTTTTAATCACATAGCAAACAATTCTGCTGTTGATTTTCACGTTGGTCCGGTGGTTGAACACGTTGAGGGAACCGGAAACGTAAATTTCCAACGCCGTGGCAAGCCGCTGGGCCTCTGGTTCCGGCTGCTGGCACAGGAGCGCGTGAAGGTCCCCCAACACCGGCATTTTCTCCGGGCGGGGGTCCTGCAAATATTCCCGGTAGACCATGTGGACGCAGCGGTCCACCACCGTTTTCTCCACCGGCTCCAACCCGGCCTTGCCGCCCACAATCAGCTCCATGAGGGAGAGGATGAAGTCGCTTTTCAGCGTCAGGGGGTTATCATCCTCCGAGTAGTTGAGGGTAATGTCCATGGGGTTGATGTACTGGTCGGAGGTGGGGGAAATGTCGATCACCTGCCCGCCCAGCCGCTGGACCAGGGGTGAATATTCATCCTCCGGGTCTATAATGGCAATATCATCCTGGGTAATCAGGAAAGCATTGGTGATCTCCCGCTTGGCGGAGAAGGACTTGCCGCTGCCGGGGGTGCCAAGGATTAGACCGTTGGGGTTTTTAAGCTGCTTGCGGTCGGCCAGAATCAGGTTATTGGAAAGAGCGTTCAGGCCGTAATAGAGGGCTTCCCCCTGCATGAAAAGTTCCTGGGTGGTAAAGGGCACAAAGATAGCGGTGCTGCTGGTGGTAAGGCCCCGCTGAATGGCGATCTGGTTGAGGCCCAGGGGGAGCGAGGACATAAGGCCCTGTTCCTGCTGGTAGTCCAGCCGCCGCAGGGCGCAGTTGTACTTTTGAGCGATGCCCGCCGCCTGGAATACGTTGTTTTCCAACTTCTGCCGCGTCTCCGCCGTGTTCATCACCAGCATCGTCACCAGGAACATCCGCTCATTCCGAGATTGCAGGTCCTCCAAAAGCGTCTTGGCCTCCGCGCCATAGGTGGCGAGATCAGAGGGGATGATGTCCATATCGTATCCGCTTCTGACGGCCTTTTTCTGCTCCTCAATGGTCATTTTCTGCAAATCGGTGATCTTCCGCTTCACATTTTTGATGGCGGCGCTCTGGTCGATGGACTGGATATGAAGCGTGACCACCATGCTGCTTTCCAGGTCCAGGAAGTCCGCCAGCATCCGATCGGTCAGCTCCGGGGCGAGGATTTGCAGGAAGGACATTGCCCCGTAGGTCCTGCCAATCTGGAACATCCGGCCATTCTTAAAGGTGAAGCTGTCCGGGGCAATGAAGTCCTTGCTGGAAAGGCCGGTTTTATAGATGGCATCCCAGGCAAAGCGGAACTTCTGATTATCCGCCGGGTGGAACATCTTATGGAGGACGGCCAGCCGCTCATAGCCGCTCAGGGAGTGCGCCCGGACACCCAGGGTCTTAAAGTTAGCCAGCACGTCCGCCTCAATGCGTTCCAACCGGGGCTTGGCCTCCTTCAGACTGTCCGCCTCCACGCCGAACATGATGTACTTGGTTTTGGTCAGGCCGTTGTTCCCCTTGGAGAGCTGGCCTTTCAGCATATCCGAGTATTCTTCACGGATGCTGTTAAAGGTGTCCCTCTGATCGGGGATATGGATGGACTGGCGCTGTTCCTCCATATCGGCGGGTTGGTTGAGGAAAGAGAACTGGACGCGGATAGAACTGTCAAAATAGTTGAGAAAATCGCACCAATTCTCAAAAATCAGGTTCTTATCCTCGTTTTGCGCGAGCTGGTAGTTAATATCGTAAAATTGTACCTGCTTGGTGAAAAACCGCTCCGACACCACGCAGATACCGTCCCGGCACATCTCCCGGTAGGGGATGGTCTGCTGGGCGGTGCGGGGGATTTTGCCGTCCCGCTTGGCCTTCTGGACGGAAGCGGACAGCCGCCGCTTCTGGCGGCTGGTGAGCTTGGCGTCAGGGGTCAGGCGGATGGTGTCCCGCAGGTCGGCCTTATCTTTTTTGTGCTGTCTTTTTGCCGCTTGCAGATTTTTTGCTTGCTTTTCCTGCTTTTTTTGCAATCGCATGAACCTCCTTTTCATGATGATTCAGCCGCTCCATGGCGGCATACAGATTGTCGGTCTGGTACGGGCGGACTTTGGGGGCGAGGAACTGCGCCCGAATGAAGTGGCCCAGCACCTTCTCCAA
>CAJTOE010000222.1 GCA_910577805.1 uncultured Oscillospiraceae bacterium
CGTTTCCTGTTACGGTAGAGGGCGCGGCCACCGATCTGCCCTGGACAAAAGTACAGCGCTGCCTTGCCCGTCTGGTGAAGGAGGACAGATTTTTCACCGAGAAGGAACTGGACAATTTTGAGGACATAGACGCCGCTGCCATCCGGGAGCATCTGGAACAGGACAGCCCCTCCGAGTTTGTGGAACAGGTCGTGGCCGATGTAGAACGGCTGGTGGGGCAGGATTCCAGCACCGCGCCTACCATCCGGGAGACCTACGACCACTATAAGCCCATTATCAGGGATTTGGTGCTGGCAGATGTGGCCTATCAAAACGCCTGCAAAAATTCGGACCGGGAAAACGCGATTATTGAGGGCGATGCGGCAGTCAAACGGACGGCACTCACCATTACAGAGCCGGAGTTTATGCGTCTGTATCACGATATGCCCGACTTCCGCTACCGGCTGCATCGGGAAATCGTAGATGAAACCTATGCCGCCCTCACCCAGCCCCAGCGGGAGCAGACCGCCGTTCTGACCCGCGAGGATGATGAAGAATCGCCGCCTTGGGGAACGGAGGTAGGCAGTCATTCTCCCTGGGGCAAAGTGCAGATGAGCAATCAGTTTGCGGACAGGGTGTATGAAATCAGCACCGCCAGTCATGGCGGGATTATGATACGGGAAGCAGACGCGAACAAACTGCTTTCGCCCGGAACACTCGCCGCAGGCGGAAGTGAGCATGGATGGCGCTACTATGAGGAAGATGAGGCCGCGCCCATTGTCATCTGTGAACTGCTGGAAAAGGGCATCCCCGCGTCTCCGCCGTATGTCCGCTGCGAGTACAGCGAAACAAGACATTTTAAGGCAGATCAAATCTATTCTATCAACGAGTTTGACCGCCTGATGAAACAGGCAGACGATGAACACACCAAGGGCAAAGCTGCGGCACTCAAAAAATACGGGACAGAGGAAAAATGGTTTGCCGCTCATGACCCGGAGCTTGACCGCTTTATCGGCTACGACAAAGTTTCTTTCTGCGTTGTACTGCCAGACGGTAAGAGGATTTGGACGCGTCAGGACGTGGGGGATGGATACGGCGGACTGCTGAACTACCTCAGTCAAAATGAAAAGTATCGTGATATTGTTCCCGTTTTGCAGCAGGCCGCAGAGCGGGAGCAAGCACGCCTTGCAGCAGAGGTCGCGCCCCCGGACATCTCCGTTTCTGACGAGGACTGGCAGACCATCCAGGGTGTCATCGGCGCGGCGGACCAGCCGCCCCATGACCCGCTGGCCCCGGCCTATAACCCAGGTGATACGGTTTATCTGAACAATACTGCTTTTGAGATCACGGGTATTGGCCTGCTTGATGTGGAGCTGCGGGACCCTGCGCTGCCTATCCCCCTTTTCCGCACCGAGAGTAAAGAAAACTTTGAGCGGCTGCTTCACCAGGATACGCGGAATGGTCGGATTACCAGCTATCTGCCTGCCGATATGAGCCGCATCAACGATGATTTTCGGGAAGTGCTGACCTCCCATCTGATGACAGAGCGGGACAAGGGCTACATTTCCGGCTGGCTGCGCTCTGGCGAGAATAACCGGGAAATTGCCCAGCGGCTGTCCCTTGCCTTTGCCAGCCGCGCCGAGACGGTAACGCTGGAGACCGGGGACATAGCGGACTATTTTACCTCTACCGTGAGTATGGCGGTGGAAATCCAGGACAAATTCGGCACAAAGTTGGCTCTGTCCTGGGATGCCGTTGCCCCCATTCTCCGTACCCTCTGGCTGCAAGAGCTGGACGGTTTTACCCATGAGCCGGTCCAGCGGGAGAGTGTGGAGCTGACAGGCCAGCTTCGCTATCAGGTGGGGGACAAGGTGGCCTTTGCCTATGGCGATCATGATGTCAGCGGAACGATTGAGGGTATCGGCGATTTGGATGTTATCATTCATACCGGCCCTTATGCCTGGAGCCATCAGACTGTTACCAAAGACTTTTTCGAGGACGCAGTTCGCCATGACGAGCGCAACGCCGCCCTGTTTACCCCGGAGGCCCCCGCCGCAGAGGTCCCGCCAGCGCCGCCCCAGGAGGAACAGCCGGAGTCCCCGGCTGGCAACACCACAGCAACACCAAGAACTGCAACCCTCTATCCCGGCGATAAAAACGGTCTGCCCTATGATATTGTCGTTCAGACCCTGCGTTTTGACGAGCCGGAACACGCACAGCCGGAGCAGGCCCCCGTCATAGAACAGGACACCGCCGCCGGGAATTTTCGCATCACCGATGACAACCTGGGCGTGGGCGGGCCGAAGGTCAAGTACCGCATGAATGTCGAGGCCATCCGCACCTTGCAGCAGATCGAGGCCGAGGGCCGCTCTGCCACCGAAGCGGAGCAGGAAGTCCTCTCCCGCTATGTTGGCTGGGGCGGCATCCCGGACGCCTTTGACCCGGACAAGGCCGAGTGGTCCGCCGAGTATCAGGAGCTGAAAAGCCTGCTGACGGACAGCGAGTACAAATCGGCGCGGGCATCCACCCTCAATGCCCACTACTCCAGCCCCCTGGTTATCAAAGCCATCTATGAGGCCATCGGGAACATGGGCTTTGAAAAGGGAAATATTCTGGAGCCGTCCTGCGGCGTGGGAAATTTCTTCGGCCTGCTGCCGGAGAGCATGGCCGCGTCCAAGCTGTACGGCGTGGAGCTGGACAGCATCACCGGGCGCATCGCCCAGCAGCTCTATCCCAAGGCCCGTATCGCGGTGCGCGGCTACGAAAAAACCGACTTCCCGGACAGCTTTTTCGACATCGCCATCGGTAACGTGCCGTTTGGCAATTATCCCGTGGTGGACCAGAAGTATGACCGGGAGCGGTTTCTGATTCACGATTATTTCTTTGCCAAAACCATTGATAAGGTCCGGGCAGGCGGCGTGATTGCGTTCATCACCTCCAACGGCATCAGCGGCGGCACGATGGACAAAAAGGACGATAGGGCGCGGCGCTACATGGCGCGGCGGTGCGATCTGCTGGGCGCGGTCCGCCTGCCGGACGGTATTTTCCAGGCCAACGCCGGGACAGACACCTCCATGTCCATCATGTTCCTCCAAAAGCGGGAGATTCCCCTGCGTGAAAATGAGCCTTTGCCGGAATGGGTGGAGGCAGAGGTCATTGAACGCCACACCTATATCGGGCAGGACGGTCAAGAGCGCCCCGGCTTCGTCAGTATGAACCGCTATTTCCAGACCCACCCCGAAATGGTGCTGGGCGATTTGGAGATCACCTCCGGCCCCTATGGACCGCAGTTGGCTTGTAAGTCCCGGAAGGACGAGGACTTTGCCCAGCAGCTCCGCACCGCTCTGTCCCACATCCACGGCGAGATCAAGCGTGTCGAGCTGTCCGAACTGGATGAGGAAATCGAGACGGACGCACTGATTCCGGCAGACCCCAATATAGAAAAATACTCCTTCGGCGTTGTTGACGGCGAATTGTACTACCGGGAAACCTCCATGATGGCAAAGCCCAATCTGAGCGCCACGGCCAGGGGCC
>CAJTOE010000223.1 GCA_910577805.1 uncultured Oscillospiraceae bacterium
AATCCACAAAGTCATAGGCACAGCGGCCCAGGGTCCCGATCCCATAGGGTGCGGGCAGAGAGGAGACGGACAACAGAACGCCCGCAGCTCGATTCAACGCCATCTCCTCACCTTACCCCTTCACCGCGCCGGCGGCCACACCCTTGATGATATACTTCTGACAGCTCAGGTAGAAGATGATAATGGGGATGATGGCCAGCACCAGAGAGGCCATGATCGCGCCCATATCCACCCGGCCGTAGGACCCCTGCATCCGCTGGATGACGATGGAAATGGTGCTGAACTTGTTCAGGTCCAGGGTCAGGTAGGGCAGCAGGAAGTCGTTCCAAATCCACATGGTCTCCAGAATGCCCACGGAGATATAGGTGGGCTTCATGATGGGCAGCACCACGGAGAAGAAGGTCCGCAGAGGGGTACAGCCGTCGATCATAGCGGCCTCCTCGATCTCAATGGGGATGGACTTGACGAAGCCGCAGAACATAAACACCGCCAGTCCCGCGCCGAAGCCCAGGTAAATGATGATGAGGCCCCAGGGAGTATTCAGCTTCAGGCGGTCGGTCACCAGCGAGAGGGTGAACATAACCATCTGGAAGGGTACCACCATGGAGAACACGCACAGGGTATAGAGCAGCTTGGTGGCCTTGTTGTTCACGCGGGTGATGAACCAGGCAAACATGGAGGTACAAACCAGAATGACCACCACGGAGCCCACGGTGATGACCAGGGTCCACAGCACGGCCTTTAGGAAGCCGTAGTCGTTGATGGCGTTGGCGTAGTTCTCCACGCCGATCCAGGTCTTTTCCGAGGGCGGATTAAAGGGCTCCAGGTTGATGAACGCCTTTTTCTTAAAGGAGTTCATCAGCACCACCAGCAGCGGCGACACATAAAATATGGCCACGACAGTCAGGATACATGTGGCGATCCAGCCTTTTTTCTTCATTACTGCTGCACCTCCTTGGAGCGGGTCATTTGAAGCTGGAGCAGGCCCAGGCCAACTACCAGGATAAAGAACACCACAGCCTTGGCCTGGCCCACACCCTGATAGCCTACCCGGCTGTAGAACGTGTTGAAGATGTTCAGGGCAAGGCCCTCGGTCTGCTTCATGGGTTCACCGGCGGTCAGGGACAGGTTCTGGTCAAAGAGCTTGAAGCCGTTGGTCAGGGTCAGGAACGTGCAGATAGTGATGGAGGGCATCATGTTCGGGATGGTCACGTTCCAAAGCCGCTGCCAGCCGTTGGCGCCGTCGATCTGAGCGGCCTCGTTCAGGTCCCCAGGGATGGACTGCAATCCGGCGATATAAATAATCATCATATAGCCGATCTGCTGCCAGCAAAGCACGATCACCAGCCCCCAGAAGCCGTACTTGGCGCTGATTTTCAGGGCCAGGTCGTAGTGGGCCAGGACGCCGTTGAAAATGAGCTGCCAGATGTAGCCCAGTACGATGCCGCCGATCAAATTGGGCATGAAGAAGGTGGTACGGAAAATGTTGGTGCCTGGAATGTTCTGGGTCAGGACCATGGCGACCGCAAAGGCAATGACATTGATCAGAATGACAGTCACGATGGTAAAGGCGGTGGTAAAGAGGAACGCATGGAGAAATTCCGCGTCCTGGAAGGCCTTGGCAAAGTTGGAGAAGCCCACGAACTTTGCGTCAGTGACCGTGCGGAAGTCGCACAGGGACAGGTAGAGGCCCATCAAAAACGGGACGATAAAGCCAATGATGAACGCCAGGAACGTGGGACCCAAAAAAATGGGGAAATAGCGTTTGATGGATTTTTCCATAACGGATGTGCAGCCTCCTTATTGAATTTTGGGCAGAAGAATGGGGCGGGCGGAGCATTTCCGTCCGCCCCGGTATGGCGTTTGCGTTTTGCTCGGTTTTGGGGGACTTACTTGGACTTCTCAGCGGCCCAGTTGTCCACAAAGGCGGCCCGCACAGTCTCCCAGTTGGCGTCGGTCTGGTCGGCGGCGTAGGTGGTCAGGGCGGAGCCGACCACGTTCTTCCACTCCTCAGAGGGCATGGTGGGGAAGCACCACTTGATACTGGTCGTGCCGTTGGCCACATAGTCGTTGGCGATGTTCACCAGCAGGTTGTTGGACTCCAGGTTGCCCTTGAAGGGGACCACAAAGCCCATGTGCTCACCGGAGCACATATACTCCAGGCCGGTCTCGGAGCTGACGCACCAGTACATGAAGTCCAGGGTGGCCTGGATGTCGGCGGGGTCGGCGTTCTTGTTCACGCACCAGTAGTTTTCCGTGCCGGTACACAGGCCCTGGTTGGCCTCGTCGCCCACGCCGATGTAGATGGGCAGCATCCCCAGGTTCTCTTCTCCCACGTCGGCCACGTCGCTGTAAGCCCAGGTGCCGTTCTGATAGAACACGGCCTGCTCGGTCACGAACTCCGCCACGGAGTCGTCGCCGGTCTTGGCGGAGAGCATGGTGGGCGCGGTGGTGCAGTTGTTGATATACAGGTCCCAGATGTCGCGGTAGTTGTCCAGATAGGTGCCCTTGATGGCGTCGGTGTCGCCGATGCCGTCGGCCTCGTACTCAAAATAGATGGGCAGGTTGGCCAGGTGGGTCTTGAAGCGCCAGTCAGAGGAGCCGTCCATGCCGGCGGAGGTGAAGGCGGAGAAGCCCAGCTCATCCTTCCGGGCGGTGATGTCCTCGGCCACCTTCTTCAGGTCGGCAAAGGACTTGATGTCGTCCATGCTGTACCCGGCGTCGGCCAGCAGCTTGGTGTTGACAATGATACCATAGGTCTCGATCACGTAGGCGATGCCGGACATGGAGCTTCCGTCCATCAGGGCGAAGTCGTCGCTGGACAGCTCACCGGCGATCTTGGAGCCGGACAGGTCGTAGCAGTAGTCCTTCCAGTTGGCCAGACCCACAGGGCCGTTGACCTGGAACAGGGTGGGAGCCTCGGTCTTAGCCATCTCGCTCATAAGGGTGGTCTCATACTGGCCGGAGGCGGCGGTCTGGACCTTCACCTCCACGCCGGTCTCCTGGGTGTACAGCTTGGCCAGGGCCTGCCAGTCCGCGTCCTGCTCAGGCTTGAAGTTCAGATAGTAGACGGAGCCGCCGGAGCCGGAGGCAGAGCCGGAGGGGGTGGAGCCGCCGGTGCTGCCGGAGGGGGTGGAGGACGTGGAGGGCGTGGAGGGATTGCCGCCGCAGCCGGCCAGCAGACCCACACACAGGGCGCCCGTAAGAGCCAGGGACAGAGCTTTTCTCAGTTTCATCGTGGATTACTCCTTTTTTTCAAAAATTTTTTATTTCATGCGGCAAGAGCCTTACCGCAATGAGATAACGGAATTTCCCTCCCGGAGGGTGGTCTCCAGCAGCAGGTGCCGGTGGGTGCCGGTGCCCTCGATGAGTTCGATGAGGGTCCGGATGCTCTCCTGGGCCAGCTCCGCCGCCGGCTGACAGAGGGTGGTCAGGGTGGGGACCATGTAGCTGGACAGTTCCAGGCCGTCGATGGCAATGACGGAGCAGTCCTCCGG
>CAJTOE010000224.1 GCA_910577805.1 uncultured Oscillospiraceae bacterium
CGTGAAGTATTTCATTCCTCCCTGTCCTCCGCCGCATCCTGGTCAGCGTCCTCCAGCTCGTCCTCGTCGTCCCCGTAGTCGTAGTCGTCCAGGTCGGTGCTGCCCTTGGCCTCCGGCTTTTTCTTCATGAATTTCAGATAGTACACCGCGCCGCCGCCCGCCAGGACCAGCACCAGGACGATCACCAGCAGGCCGGTATTGCCGCCCTTTTTCTGCGGCTCCGGCTTCTCCGGCTCCGGGTCGGGGTCCGGTTCCGGCGCTTTCCCGGCGCACTCGCTCATATTGACGGAACAGACCGCGCAGGAGGTATTCACCGCCCCCGCCGCACACTTGGCGGAACAGGAACAGACCGCCGGGGCCTGTTCCCCATCCTCCATCAGCGAGAGCAGGTCGGCCTCGTCCACCTGGTTCAAAAAGTGGACGGTGTTCTCCCCGTCCTCCGCCCGGTCAATAATGATGTAAAAATAGCTGCCGCTTTTGGTGACAACCGTGATAAACTGCTTTTCCTCCGGGGTGTTCCCATTCAGATCGTCCACCAGCGTCAGATTGCCCTCCGGGGTGAGTGCGCCGGTGTTCCCGTCCGCGCCGGTCATGCCCTGCATCATCAGGGACAGAAACAGCATCAGGGACTGTCCATCCAGCTGGCTGGGGTCCCCGCCTGCTGCCGGGGGACCTCCTCCACATTCAGATACTTGCCGCAGACATAGCCCCTCTTTTCCGTGATAAGGACCTCGTACCAGCCGTTTTCCTCCCCCAGCACCTGGACCTGATCGCCGGGGGCCAGCTGCCCAATCACGGCATAGTCCGTACTGCCGCCGGAGCGGAGATTCAGCCGGGACCCGCCTGTGACCACTGTGCCGATCAGGTCCGGTTCGTCGGTGTCGGCGGTGCTGTCCGCCTCCCCGGAGAACAGCATGGCAAAGAGGCTGTCCAGGTCGATAGTGAAGCTGCCGCCCGCCTCGGCTTGTCCCGATTCTTGGGAGGTCTCCCCGCTGGCGGCAAAGGCCGGGACGGAGAGGGCGGTACAGCACAGCGCCACGCAGAGCAGGACGGACAGGATGTGCTTTGTGAATTTACGCATAATCGGGTTCCTCCTTCTTCTCATTGGACCTCGCGCCCTGGATGAGCGCCGCCAGCTGGTCGGGGGTCAGGCCCATGCTCCGCACCATGCCGATGATGTCCAGATTTTCCAGCTCCAGGCGCTGCTTCTCCAGCTCCCGCTGCCGCTCTTGCAGCTCGGTGATCTTGGCGGCGTTCTTCTCGTACTCGCTGTCGATTTTCTTGATTTTCGGATTCATATTGCGTCTCTCCTTTTAAGGCAGTCTGCCGTAGCAATAAAAGTGATTTTGCCAGTAACTGCTGTTCAAATTAGCGTAAGAAATGGGATTTCCACAGTGAATCATCATGTTATTGCCCACATAAATTCCGCAATGGGTGGGCGCGTTGGGGTCCGGCGCGTCGTAGGTGTTGATGAAAAACACCAGATCGCCGGGGCGGGCGTTGGCGGGCGAGACCGGGGTGCAGAGGTTGCACAGGGCCTTGGCCCCCAGCCGTCCCACGTCCCAGCCGCTGTGATTGATGACCCACGACACAAAGCCGGAGCAGTCAAAGGACGTGGCCGGGGAGCTGCCGCCCCAGACGTAGGGATAGCCAAGATATTTCTCGGCTTCGGCCAGCATCGCGGCAAAGGTCTCGTCCTCCAATGCCTCCGGGGGTACGTCGTAATCCAGATAGTCCTCCCGCTGGGAGGCGTTGGGGTACTTGCTGGCGGGGAACAGGTCCGGGCGGTTGCCCAGGGTCGCCATGTAGGTGGCGTACATGCTGACCTGATCCTCCCCCATGATGTAGATTGGCAGATGGGACAGGTCGAAATTTTCCAGGGTCACGTTGCAGATGTAATAATTGTAGGGGACTTCCACATCGTAGTCGTTGCCCTCGCTGTCCGTCCGGGTCTCCGTCCGGTAGCGCACCTCCACCACCACGTCCTCGGTGAGAATGTACTGCCGGTCAAAGAGCATTTCCAACGTCCCCTGCACCTCTGCCAGCGTCCACTCCCCTCGGTGGTAGGCGGTGAGGATGGAGATCAGCACATAGGGGTCGTGGCCGATTTCGTCCAGGTCGAAATTGTACTCGTCATAGCCGGGGTGCAGGCTGGCATAGTTGTCCAGCTCGTTCTGGAGCGCCGCCTCCATCCCGGCGTATGCGGCCTCGGCCCCCAGCATGTCCTCGTCCCGGCAGGGGTAGGTGGAGCCGCCCAGCGCGGTCAGCCCGCCCTCCAGCAGAACGGAGCAGGAGGCCATGCAGTTGAGCAGCAGGCTGACGCAGGCCAGCAGGCCGATGATGATGCCGATGCCCTTCTTGTGCCGCCAGATAAAATTGCCGGTGTCTCTGGACTTCTCCGCCGCCTTTTTCGCGGCCTTGGCGGTATTCTCCATGGTGGCGGCGGTCTGGCCGGACTTCACCGAGGCGGCGTACTGCTTTTGAATGGCCCGCTTTTGCTGCCAACGGGAAAGGGGGTTGCTGGCAAGCTTGGGGTTATCGTGGAGATGCTTCTGATACAGCGCGTTCACGTTGGCCTTTTCCAGCTGCCGCTCTGCCTTTGCCGCCTCCCGGTAGGGCCGCAGCTTTTGGGCGCGGTAGGAATAGGCCGCGAGGCGGACCCCGCCCTCCGCCGCCTCCTCCAGCCGGTGGGCGCTCTCCAGGCCCGTGTTGTCCTGTTCCGCCTCCCGGATTTTTCGGTGGGCCTGGACGGAAGCGGCGTTGAGGGGCGCGGACTGGACGGCGTGGGACAGCTTGGAGGGGGGCTTGGGCCGGTCCACATCCTCGAAATAGAGGTGCTTTTTGCCCTTGCGGGCCTTGGCGGACTGCTGTTCGATCATCCGGCGTTTGAGCTTCTTCCGGTCCTTGGGTATCTTCTCCCGCGCCGCCTCCGCCCTGTCCGCCGCCCGCTCAGCCCGACGGACGTGCCGTTTCAGCTTGGGGGACAGCTCTGCATCCGTGAACTGGAGGCGGGGCTGGCGTTTCATACCGTGACCTCCTGGGGCTTGGTGGTGAGCAGCCGGTACAGCTCCGTGTCCTTGGGGAAGCGGTCCACGAAGGGCAGGATCACGTTGCCATAGAACAGCAGCCCCTCGCCCTCGCCGGAGTGGGTGACGTAGGACAGCTGGTGGGGGGAGATGTTCAGCTGCTTGGCGAGAATCTGCCGGTCTCCAGCGGCCTGATTGAGCATGTAAATGAAGTCGCTGTTCTCAAAAATGTTCTCAATTTCCCGCGAAGCCAGCAAATCCTTGATATTCTGCGTGATGCCAGTCGGGATTCCGCCCCATTTTCTGAACCGTTTCCAAATCTCAACGGTATAGGCGGCGGTCTGTTCCTCCCTGAGAAGCAGGTGCATCTCGTCAATGTAGAGCCGGGTGGATTTATGGGCTTCCCGGTTTTCGCTGACCCGTCCCCACACCTGATCC
>CAJTOE010000225.1 GCA_910577805.1 uncultured Oscillospiraceae bacterium
GAGCCGGTTTCCGCCTATGACCTCATTCGGCGCCAGCAGGACATCCTGGCCCGGAACGGCGAGAACCAGCGCAAGCGGGAACGGGCGGCTCAGTTGGCGGCGGAAATGGATCGGGTAGGCAAAGAGCTGGCACTGCTGGAAGAACGGTACAAGACCCTGTGTGCCGATTACGAGACTGCCCAAAAGTCGGCCCTTGACCTTCAGGACGAGGCTACTGATGAACTGGAGGCCAGCATCCGGGATATTGAGGCTGTCAACGCCAAGGTCCGCACCAACCAGGATAAGGCCCGGGCGGAGGCAGAGGCCAAGGAGTGCGGCGACCAGTACACCGGACTGACGGCCCAGCTGGAAGCGGTACGCCAGCAGAAGACCGACCTCCTGCAAGGCGCGAAGCTGCCCCTCCCCGGCCTCTCCGTGGAGGATGGGGAGCTGACCTACAAGGGTAAGCCCTGGGACTGTATGAGCGGAAGTGACCAGTTGAAGGTGTCTACCGCTATTGTCCGGGCACTGAAACCAGATTGCGGATTTGTGCTCCTGGATAAATTGGAGCAAATGGACTTGGAAACCTTGCGGGAGTTCTCCGCCTGGATGGAGGCCGAGGGGCTGCAGGGGATCGCCACCCGTGTGTCCACCGGCGGAGAGTGCAGCATTATCATTGAGGACGGTTACTCCGAGGTTCCTCAGCCGAAAGCAGCGCCCACATGGGAGGCGGGGAAATTCTAATGAGAGAAAAGCAGGAGGAAACGAAAGAAATGAACATTACCCGAGGGAAAATCCCCAGCGCAAAGAAAATTTGCGTGTACGGCGTGGAAGGTGTTGGAAAAAGCACATTTGCAGCCCACTTCCCTACACCGTTGTTTATTGACACGGAGGACAGCACAAAGGAACTGGACGTGGCCCGGTTCGATAAGCCCACCTCATGGGAGATGCTTTTGCAGGAAGTGCGGTATGTAATTGACCATCCCGAGGTTTGCAAGACGCTAATTATTGATACCTTGGACTGGGCGGAAAAGTTGTGCATCAAGTCCGTCTGTGCCAAATATCAGAAAAACGGTCTGGAATCGTTCGACTATGGCCGGGGGTACACCTTTACTTATGAGAGTTTCGGAGAACTGCTAAACCTACTGTCAGAAGTCACAAACCGAGGCATTCATGTTGTACTTACCGCTCATGCCGCAACAAAGCGGCGGGAGCAGCCAGACGAATTTGGAACTTATGACTGCTGGGGACTGAAATTGATTGACAGTCCAAAATGCAGTATCGCCAACATGGTAAAAGAATACGTGGATATTCTGCTTTTTGTCAACTACAAGGTTATGGTTGTAGCGGCAGACGATAAAGGCAAAAAACACAAAGCGCAAGGCGGCAAACGCATTATGTACACTGGCCATCATCCGTGCTGGGACGCCAAGAACCGGCTGGGACTGCCGGAGGAGCTGCCTCTGGCCTTCTCCGCTCTGGCGCCGTACATCGGCTCTGCGCCAGACCCAGCTCCTGCCCCAGCTCCTGCTCCCGCACCGGCCCCCACACCGCCGGTCCCCGCAGCGCCGCCCGCGTCAACGCCCAGGCCGGAGCAGGAACCGCCGGGACCGGAGGATGTTCCGGCCTTCCTGAAGCCCCTGTACGATTTGATGAACGCCAATCATATCTTCCCCGAAGAAGTAGAAGCGGCCTGCGCAACAAAAGGATATATGCCGCAGGATATGCACCTTGCCGACTATCCGGAGGATTTTGTGTCCGGATGTCTGGTCGCGGCCTGGCCCCAGGTGCTGGATATGATTCTGGAAAACCGGCCCACACCATTTTAATTTCAGTCAGGAGTGAAGGATATGAGCGAATATGAGCCTATGTCCCGCGAATTCGGGTGGGATGATGAGATACAAAACGATGGAAATCCCTTTCAGACCCTCCCGGAAGGGGACTATCATTTTACGGTGAAGAAGTTCGAGCGCGCCCGGCACAGCGGCAGCGAGAAGATCCCGGCCTGCAACAAGGCCATTCTGACGGTGGCCGTCCGCAGCGCCGAGACCTCGGGCGATGTGCTGACCAACCTGTTCCTGCACAGCAAGTTCGAGTGGAAGCTGTGCCAGTTCTTTACCTCCATCGGCCAGCGCAGGCACGGAGAGGCCATGCGGATGAATTGGGGGGCCGTCCCCGGCTCCACTGGCGTTTGCCATGTGGGTGTCCGCAAGTGGACGGGCAACGACGGCAAGGAACGGGAGAGCAACGAGATCACGGAGTTTTACGACCCGGAGAACGCGCCGGACGTCCCACAGTGGACCGAGCTGCCCCAGGAGACCCCCACTCCCTGGAGCTCGGGGAGCTTTTAAATGGAACTGAGGCCCTATCAACAGGAGGCCCGGGAGGCTGTAAAAAGCGACTGGGCCTCCGGGTTCCTCAGAACGCTCCTGGTATTGCCCACCGGCTGCGGAAAGACCATCGTTTTCTCAAAAATTGTTGAGGATATGGTGCGCTCCGGCCGCCGGTGCCTGATTCTGGCCCATCGTGGGGAGCTGCTGGATCAGGCCGCCGGTAAGCTGCTCCAGGCCACGGGCCTGCGCTGCTCCGTGGAGAAGGCCGAGGAGACGTGCCTGGACAGCTGGTACCGGGTGACGGTTGGCTCTATTCAGAGCCTTATGCGGGAGAAACGGCTGGGACAGTTCCCGGCTGACTACTTCGACGTGATCGTGGTGGACGAGGCCCACCATGCCCTGTCTGACGGCTATCAGCGGGTGCTTACCCATTTTGAGGAGGCCCGTGTGCTGGGCGTCACCGCCACCCCCGACCGGGGGGATATGCGGAACCTGGGCCAGTATTTTGAGCACCTGGCCTATGAGTACACCCTGCCCAGGGCCATCAAGGACGGCTATCTGTGTCCCATCAAGGCCGTCACCATCCCCTTGAAGCTGGACCTGACCGGCGTAGGCGTGCAGGCGGGGGACTTCAAAAATTCCGACATTGACACGGCCCTTGACCCCTACTTACACCAGATCGCCGAGGAGATGCGTACCTACTGCGAGAACCGCAAGACGGTGGTATTCCTGCCTCTGGTCCGCACATCTCAAAAATTCTGCCGCCTGCTCAATGCCCAGGGGTTCCGGGCGGCGGAGGTCAACGGCAACAGCCAGGATCGGGCGGAAGTCCTCAAGGACTTTGACGAGGGGAAGTATAACGTCCTTTGTAATTCCATGCTGCTGACCGAGGGCTGGGACTGCCCCAGCGTGGATTGCGTGGTGGTCCTGCGGCCCACCAAGGTGCGCAGCCTGTACAGCCAGATGGTCGGGCGCGGTACCCGGCTGTTCCCCGGCAAAGAGGACCTGCTGCTCCTGGACTTCCTGTGGCATACCGAGCGCCATGAGCTGTGTCACCCCGCCAACCTGATCTGTGAATCGGACGAGGTTGCCCGGAAGATGACCGAGAATATTGAGTCGGCCGGATGCCCGGTTGACCTTGA
>CAJTOE010000226.1 GCA_910577805.1 uncultured Oscillospiraceae bacterium
CTGTTCAACGCCCTCACCGGCTCCAGCCAGTATGTGGGCAACTGGCCCGGTGTTACCGTGGAAAAGAAGGAGGGCAGGCTGAAGGGTCATAAGGATGTGGTCATCCAGGACCTGCCCGGTATCTATTCCCTGTCCCCCTACACCCTGGAGGAAGTGGTGGCCCGGAGCTATCTGGTGAACGAGAAGCCGGATGCCATCCTCAACATTGTGGACGGTACTAACATTGAGCGGAACCTCTACCTTACCACCCAACTGATTGAACTGGGCCTGCCCGTGGTGGTGGCGGTGAACATGATTGACCTTGTGCGGAAAAACGGCGATGCCATTGACCTTACCAAGCTGGGCAGCGCCCTGGGCTGTGAGGTTGTGGAGATGAGCGCCCTCAAGGGCGAGGGCGGCATGGCGGCAGCGGAAAAGGCCGTGGCTCTGGCGCAGAAGAAGCAGGCCGGGGAACTGCCCCATGTGTTCACCGGCGGTGTGGAACACGCCCTGGCCCACATCGAGGAGTCCATCCAGGGCAAGGTGTCGGAGGGCTATCTCCGCTGGTACGCCATCAAGGTTTTTGAGCGGGATCAAAAGGTCATGGAAGAAATGGGTCTCGACCCCAACCTGAAAGCCCATCTGGAACAGCACATTGCCGACTGTGAGAAGGAGCTGGACGATGACGCAGAGAGCATCATCACAAACCAGCGGTACTCCTACATCAATTCTGTGGTCACCAAGGCGGTGAAGAAAAGAGCGGCCAAGGGCAGTCTGTCCGTCTCTGACAAGATTGACCAGATCGTCACCAACCGTATCCTGGCCCTGCCCATTTTTGCTGCGGTCATGTTCTGCATCTATGCCATCGCCATGGGCGGCTGGGCTATCTCCATCGGCACCATGGGGACTGATTGGGCGAATGATGTCCTCTTCGGTGAGATGGTCCCCGGCCTGTTTGATACTATCCTGGGCGCTTTGGGCGTAGCCGAGGGCGGCTGGCTCTACGGCTTGATTCAGGACGGCATTGTGGCCGGCGTGGGCGCGGTGCTGGGCTTTGTGCCTCAAATGCTGGTGCTGTTCCTGCTGCTGGCTATCCTGGAGGACGTGGGCTATATGGCCCGTGTGGCCTTCATCATGGACCGCATCTTCCGCCGCTTCGGCCTGTCCGGCAAGAGCTTCATCCCCATGCTGGTAGCCACCGGCTGCGGTGTTCCCGGTATCATGGCATCCCGGACCATCGAACAGGATCGTGACCGGAAAATGACCATCATGACCACCGGATTCATCCCCTGCGGGGCCAAAATGCCCATCATTGCCCTGTTCGCCGGGGCGCTGTTCGGCGGCTCCGCTTTGGTTGCTACCTCCGCCTACTTCATCGGCGTGGCCGCTGTGGTGATCTCCGGTATCATGCTGAAAAAGTTCAAGGCGTTCGCCGGGGAACCCGCCCCCTTTGTCATGGAGCTGCCCGCCTACCACGCCCCCTCTGCCAGTAACGTCCTGCGCTCCATGTGGGAGCGGGGCTGGTCCTTCATCAAGCGGGCCGGAACCATCATTCTCCTGTCCACCATTATCCTCTGGTTCCTCAGCAATTTCGGCTTTGCGGACGGCGGCTTTGGCTGGGTGGAGGACAGCGACGCCTCCCTGCTGGCTGCGGTGGGCAGCGTGATCGCAGTAATCTTCATTCCTCTTGGCTTCGGGAACTGGCAGGCCGCTGTGGCGACCATCACCGGCCTGATCGCCAAGGAGGAAGTGGTCAGCACCATGCAGGTGTTCTACCCCGGTGACCTGATTGCCAACATTGCCATGGCCTTTACCGCCGCCTCCGCCTACTCCTTTATGGTGTTCAACCTGCTGTGCGCCCCCTGCTTCGCCGCTATGGGCGCCATCAAGCGGGAAATGAACAACGCCAAGTGGACCTGGGCCGCTATCGGATATATGTGCGGTTTTGCTTATGTAGCCTCTCTGATCGTCTACCAGTTGGGTGGCCTGTTCACCGGAGCTGTGACCTTCGGTGTGTGGACGGTGGTTGCTCTGGCCGCTCTGGCCGCGATCATCTATCTGCTGGTCCGCAAGGGCTATCAGGGGGAGGACCGCTCCCGCCAGTTAAGCTCTGTGGCCGCTGCCGCAAGATAACCAACGAGGAAAGGAGCGACTGGTTATGCCTACTATCTTGGGAAATATCATCGTGATCGCCGTACTGATTGCCGTTGTGGTTTTGGCTGTCCGGTCCCTGCGGAAGTCCCACAAGTCCGGTGAAGGCTGCAACGGCGACTGCGGCAACTGCCACGGCTGTCACTAAAACTTCAAATCTTGCAAGACATGGTGAGGAGGCATGGGCAGTAGAATCTGCTCATGCCTTCTCTCATTGGGGAGGAACAATTCTATGGCAGAACTACGGGAAGCCCATCTTCGCTATTTGCTGGCAATCTATGAATTGGGCAAAAGCAATCCAGATGTGGGGACGCAGGCCGTGGCAAAGGCTTTGAACTGCTCGAAAGCCTCCGTCACGAAGATGATGGCAATTCTGATGGATATGAATCTTCTGGTGCGGGAGAGATACGGGAAAATCTACCTGACTGACACCGGCTTCCTGCTGGCAAAGGATATGCTCCGGTGTGTCGAGCTGATTCATGAGCGCCTCCCGGCGATGGGGTTTGATCTGACCGAGGAGGAAGCACGGGACTTTGTGCGCACAATGGTGGTGAATCTGCCGGAGCATTGCCGGAAGCGGCTGGCTGGCAGGATGTGACAGCGAGATAAAGGAGAAACAATTCATGAAAGCGGGAGACAACAAGGAATTTTGGCAGAGGACGGCAAAATCCTATGGGTCATTCATGAAACATAGCTGGAAACTCTACGATACTATCTGTGAGAGGATACGTCCCGGCCTGACCAGGGAGATGAGTGTGCTGGAGTTGGCCTGTGGCAGTGGGCAGCTCTCCTTCCGGCTGGCGGGGCGTGTCCGTCTGTGGGAGGCCACGGATTTCTCCGAAAATATGATTGTGGAGGCCAGGAAAAAGCCCCGCTCCAGCCGTCTGCTTTTCTCCGTCCAGGATGCCACGGCCCTGCTCTATGCGCCGGACAGCTTTGACGCCGTTGTGATCTCCAATGCCCTGCACATCATGCCCCACCCGGAACTGGCACTGGCGGAGATCAGGCGGGTGCTGAAGCCGGGAGGAATTTTATATGCTCCAACCTTTGTGCATGGAAGGGGCGCGGGGTTCCGTTTGAGGGCGTGGCTGCTGACCCTGGCAGGATTCAAAGTCTATTTCAAATGGACTGCGGAAGGGTTTGAACGGTTCATTTCGGAGCATAATTTTCAAATCAGACAAACAGCACTGCTTGGCGGAAGCCTTGCGCCGCTGTGCTATTTGGAGGCAAGCGTTCAGAAATGACAAGAAATGTAGTCCTTGAACTGCTCCTCCCCTTCCTGGGGACTTCGTTGGGAGCAGGGGGCGTGTTCTTC
>CAJTOE010000227.1 GCA_910577805.1 uncultured Oscillospiraceae bacterium
ATTATTACCTCAGCTTCCGCATGGTATTGCTGAGGCTTTCTCGCTGATCCGCCCTTCCGACTGCGCTGGTTGGTTTTCTGCCGCTGGTATTCCTTGATAATTTCTTGGATTGCTATAGTGTGTCATATCAGAATGAAATCAAAAAATTTAGGCAAGATCGTGTTGGAATGATAATATCTAACGAATATATTCGACATCTTCAAGATGGTGCAAAATTGGTAATACATATAATTCCTTTGTGGAGTTTGGAATTTGGAAATTCCGTTGATTTATCTGCATTAAATTCTTGGACAGGCAGTGATCCTTTTAGGCCCATGTCGGGTGGCGGCTATAATACTGTATTCTGTGCTGATGGTAAGTACGCATTTAGTATTCCATATAATTCAAACTATGTTGAATCTTCCATACTGTTTATGCGAACAGGGATCGTCGAAGTAGTCGATGCCCGCATGATGAATTATAAAATTGAGTTAAAAGAAACCTATCAATGGTGTGAAATAGAAAACCTTTTGAACAGGAAACTTGCGGATTATTCAAACCTTGTAGACAAGTTTGATATACCTAAGCCGTGGTATATATCAGTTTGTATTGCTAATGGTAAAGGCTATTGGACAAGTAGCTATGGTGAAGATTCAGAAATGTTACATAGCGACTATATTCAAGCAGTTGATGTTATCTGGAATGATGGACAAGCATTGAGTGACATCATCCAACCTTGTTTTGACTCTTTGGCCAATGCTTTTGGCTTTTCCAAATCGTTTATAGATTTTTCGCAAAAGCAGTAGAGCATCCATTTTATGTTCTTATCATAATCCGGTTCCCCCGCCTCTGGACACGGTGTCCAGAGGCGGGGACAGCCGGGGAGCGGCCAGGGCCGCTCCCACGGGTCACAGGGCCACCACCTGGGCCAGCTTCTCCAGCAGCTCGGAGAGAGGCCCCCACAAATCGGCGTAGTCCTTTTGGAGCGCCTGGAGCTCGTTGGGGTAGAGGCCGCCGTAGGTGTTCACATGGAGCGCCGCCTGATTGAGATTGTTGGCGCACCGCCGCTGGAGGGACACCAGCTCCCGCACCGGGGAGAGGTCCACCTGGAGCACATAGCCGTTGAGGGCCATTTTTCGGACATAGGCGCTCATATTGCGTATGCCCGTCTGCTCCATGCGGTCCTTGATCGCTTGCAGCTCCTCCGGGCTTACCCAAACATAGAGCGGCACATTCCGTCGGCGCTTCTTTCCCGCCACGGCTACCTCTCGCCCCGGTCCGGGGCCTCCTTTTTGGGGACACGCGGGGCCTGCCGCTCCTGGGCCTGCCTGCCCGCCTCCTGCATCTGCTGGGAAATGGAGGGTTTCCGCTCCATACGTTTCCCCACAGCCGGGTTGTCTCTGGAGAGCCGCAACTCATAGTCCGCCATATCCTTTTCCGACAGGGGCCGCGTGTAGGTCAAGTGCCCCCAGGCCAGGAACGCGCCGCCCTCCACGGGAACGCGCTGGTCGTAGTTTACGATCTCGTCCGGGTCGTTGTGGGACGGCTTGGGAAATGTACCGATGTCCACAGGCCGCTGGGTGGAGTAATATTTGTAAAGGCCGGGCTCCTCCACCCACGCCACCTTAACGGAAAACTGCTGCTGGTAATTCTCCACCCGCTCCGTGAGGTCCCGCGTCAGCGCGTCCCGGTCGCTGCCGTAGTGCCCCCACTCATATTGCCGCCTGCCGTGTTCGTCGTCATAGCAGGCCCAGGTTACAAAGGGCTCCGGCGCTCTGGGGCACTCGCCCAGAGCGAAGCCCCGGCCATTTTCCAGCATGACGACTTTTAAGATCGCGTAGCCTTGATTTTTGTCCATGTTGATCTCCTCCAAAATGTTGACAGTATGGGGCCAAAACAGGGGCGGGGCGGGAAATGATACGCCCCGCCCCTGTTTGGCGTCTGGAAAGCCTTGAAAACACGGGACTTTGGGGGGCCTAATTGTCAACAGGTCAGCCCCGCTTTTTCCTCATGTGGTCCCGCTGCTGTTTCCTATGGGCGGCCTGGGCGCAGGCGGTGGAACAGTAGCGCCGCCGCCCGCTCAGGAGGGCGGGCCGTCCGCAGAGGGGACAGGTCCGCGTCTCCACGGGTCCGGGGGCGGTCAGGGCGGCCTCCAGAACCGGGTCCAGGGGCAGGACCGCCGCCCGGAAGTACCGGCACAGGGACCCCGTCCAGGTTTTCCCCAGCATATAGCACTCACAGTCCAAAGGCAAGCATCCCACGGCCTGGTCATAATTGGCGCACCACTTCACCACCAGGGCCCGGATCGCCGCCCGCTCCTCGCGGGTGAGCTCCCGCTGGTCCACGCTGTCACCTCCCCTCGCCGGGCCCGGCCCGGCTCCGCAGATAGGCCCGGAAGCAGGTCACGCACCGCAGGCCCCGCCAGTAGGGGCATCCCTCGCACATGGTCCCCCTGGGGGCCTGGGCAGGCTCCGGGGGGCGGTGGTAGGTGGGCTGCTTCATAAAGGGCTCATAAGGGCTGTTGGTGAAATTCACTCGTCCCCTCCCTCGTTTTCCTCGTCGTCCACGTCCCAGGGGGGCGCGTCGTCGTAGTCCTCCGGCTCGTCATACTCGGAAAAATCCTCCTCCGGCTCCGCCGCTTTCTGCTGTTTGGGGCGGTAAATCTTGAAGTACCACCCGGCCCCGCCGCCGATAGCCAGCACCGCCAGGGCCGCCAGGAGCATCCCGGCCCCGCCGGACTTTTTGGGCTCCTCCGGGCCGGGGTCAGGTTCAGCCTCCGGGGGCTCCGGCTCCGTCACAGGGGGCGGGGCCTCCGGCTCCTGCCCAGGCTCCGCCAGGGCCATCAGGTCGGCCACAGTGACGGCGTTGAGAAAATAGACGTTCTCCGCGCCCCGCTGCCGGTCTATCACAAGGTAGAAAACCGCCTCCTCCGCCGTGGTGATGGTGAAAAACTCCTTACCGTCCTGGTCCGTTGCGTTGTCCAGCACGGTCCCCGTCCCCTCCGGCGTGAAGGGCTTGGGGTTCGGGGGTTGCTCCACGGGCAGGGGGTCCACCGGCTCCAGCCCTACCCAGGGGACATACTCGCCGCCCTCGTCGCCGCCGCCCGCGTAGGCCGGAACGGTGAGAACACCCACCATCAGGACGGCGCAGAGCATCGCCGCCAGCATACGGGATTTTTTCTTCATTCCGCACTCTCCTTTCTCTCGCCGGGCTTCTGGACACCGTGTCCAGAGCCGTCCCGGAGCTGCCGCAGGAGGGCGGGCAACTCGTCCAGGGACACGCTCATGCCCCGCACGATGTCCACGATCTCCTCGTTCTCGGCCTCCCGGTGCTTCTGCTCCAGCTCTTTCAGCCGGGCCTGCTGCTCGTTGATCTTGGCCTTGACTTTCTCCATCTCGGCCATAATTTTCGCGCTCTTGCTGATCGCCATTGA
>CAJTOE010000228.1 GCA_910577805.1 uncultured Oscillospiraceae bacterium
ACATCGGACTGCAACTGTCCTTTGGCGCGGTGGCGGGCATCCTCCTGCTGGCCGACCCCATGCAGCGCCGCCTGATGGAGCGCTCCCGGCGGATGCGGAAGAAGCTGAAAAAGCCGGTCAATGCGCTGGTCAGCTTTGTAATCTCCACGGTCTGCGCCACGATGGGGGCAATGTTTTTTACCACCCCTCTGGTCGCCATCCACTTTGAGAACATTTCCCTGATTTCGCCCCTGTCCAATCTGCTGACTCTCTGGGCAGTCTCCGGCGCGTTCTCCTTTGGGCTGATTGCGGGCGTACTGGGCGCAATTTCTCCGGCGCTGGGTCAGCTCGCGGCTCTGCCCGCTATCCCGTTTGTCCACTATTTACAGAGGATCATCCCTGCGCTGGCGAAGCTGCCGCTGGCGTCAGTGACCTCCAACTCCTTTTATTACCGGGCGTGGTTAGTGTTCGTCTATGTGGTCCTGGCCGGCTGCTTTCTGGTTTTCTGGCGCCGTCGGAAGGAGCCGATTCGTCCGTTGATTCCCTTTGTCAGCATATGCGCGGCTTTTGCCGCCGCCCTGCTGCTCAATCTGTACACGTTTCAGATGGGAGCGCTTCAGGTGGTGGTGCTGGACGTGGGCCAGGGCCAGTGCGTGTTGCTGCGTTTGGGGGACAAACTGGCTCTGCTGGACTGCGGCGGAAGCCGGGAGGACGAGGCGGGTGACATCGCCGCCAACTACATTCAGGACCGGCTGTACGGCAGTCTGGATTACCTGATTTTGTCCCACTATCACGCGGACCACGCCAACGGTATTTCCCAGCTGCTCCAGCGGGTGCAAGTCAATCACCTTTACGCGCCGGACGCAGAAGAGGATGACCCCCTGCGGACGGAAATCTTCCGGCAGGCCGCAGAGCAGGGCACTGCCGTCCATCTGGTCTCGGAGGACATTTCGCTTCCGGTGAACGGGGATAACTCCCTGACCGTATTCGGGCCTCTTGGCTCCGGCTCCACCAACGAGCTTGGCTTGACGGTCCTGGCGGCGGCAGAGGATTTTGAGGTGCTGGTTACTGGCGATATGGGCAGCGATGTGGAACAAAAGCTGTTGGAGCATACGGCGCTCCCGGACATCGAAGTCCTGGTGGCAGGCCACCACGGCTCGGAGTATTCCACCAGCCCGGAGCTTCTGGCGGCAGTCCAGCCGGAGATCATCTGCATCTCCGTCGGAGCCGGAAACCGGTATGGGCATCCGGGGGAAAATACCCTGAAGCGCATGGAGGAGGCTGGAGCAGAGGTCTACCGGACTGACTTAAATCGTACCATTACCATACAAAAAAATTAGGAGGGATTGGAACATGCCCCCACAAAAAAAGCCGGATGTCTCCGGCTATCAAGCGTTTAAAAAGGACCTGGCGGCTGGAACGCCCCGCAAGCTCTACGTGCTTCACGGGGAAGAGACCTACCTGCGGGACCACTATCTGGGCAAGCTGAAGGAATTGCTCCTCACGGGCGGGATGGGGACATTTAATCTCCACGAGCTTTCCGCCAAGGAGATGTCCCCGCGGGCGTTGGAACAGGCGGTGGACTGTCTGCCCATGATGGGAGAACGGACCCTGGTGCTGGTGACGGACTATGACCTGTTCAAGGCCGGGGAGAAAGACCGGGAGGCGTACTGCCGTCTGTTCGCCCAACTGCCGGACTACTGCTGTGTGGTCTTTGTATATGACCTGGTGCCTTACAAGGGGGACGCCCGGACCAAGATGGCCGCCGCCCTGAAAGAGCATGGTACAGTGGTCCACTTTTTCCGCCAGGAGCAAAAGAGTCTGGTGGACTGGGTGCGCCGCCGGTTCCGGGCCTTGGGAAAGGACATCGACACCAAGCTGGCACTGGAGCTTTTATTTCTGTGCGGTGACCTGATGACCAATTTGGCCGGTGAGGTGGAGAAGATCGGGGCCTATGCCAAGGGGGAGCGCATCACCTGGGAGGACATCAACGCAGTAGCCACCCCGCAGCTGGATGCAGTGGTGTTCCGGATGACGGACGCCATCGGGGAGGGCAAATTCGACCGTGCCCTGGAGGTGCTGGGGGAGCTGTACCAGATGCAGGAGGCCCCGATCCGCATCCTCTGGTCTCTGAGCCGTCAAGTGCGCCAGCTTTACAGTGCCCGGCTGGCCTTTGAGACCGGGAAGGGGGCCGGTTACGTGGCCCAGCTGTGGGGCTTGAAACCCTATCCGTCGGAAAAGCTGATGGGGATGGCCCGGCGGTTTTCTCTGCCCTGGTGCCGTCGGGCGGCGGTCCGGTGCGGGCAGACTGACCTGGCGATGAAGTCCACCGGCCAGGACCCCCAGGGTCTGCTGACCGGGCTGGTGCTGGAATTGGCGGCGCCGGCATGAAACTGCGCATTCAAGAGGCCATCGTGGTGGAGGGCCGGTATGATAAAAATACCCTCTCCCAGCTGGTGGATACGCTGATTCTGGAGACGGCGGGGTTTGGCATCTTCAAAAATCAGGAGCAGTTAGCCCTGCTGCGCCGGGCCGCACAGACCCGCGGCTTGATCGTGCTCACCGACTCCGACGGCGCTGGGTTCGTCATTCGCAACCGCATCAAAAGCGCCATTCCGCCCCGGTACTTGAAGCACGCCTATATTCCGGACGTGTACGGCAAGGAACGCCGGAAGGCCAAACCGGGCCGGGAAGGCAAGCTGGGTGTGGAGGGGATGCCGCCGGCAGTGCTGGAGGAGGTCCTGCGTAAGGCCCAAGCCACCATTTTAGACGAAAACGCCCCAAAACCCTTTTCGGGTCCACCCATCACCAAAGCGGACCTGTGTACGGCGGGGTTCTCCGGCGGCACGGACAGCGTCCAAAAGCGGAAAGACCTGCTGAAACGGTTAGAGCTGCCGGAGCATTTGTCGGCAAACGGCCTGCTGGCGGTGCTGAACCACTGTTACGGCCCGGAGGAGGGGCGGAAATTATTGGGATGAAGATCACGATTCTGCATGGACAGAGCCACAAGGGCTCTACCTATCACATTGCCCGGATGCTGGCGGATAAGCTGGAGGGGGAGGTGACGGAATTTTTCCTCCCACGGGATTTTGGCGAATTTTGCGTTGGCTGTACCCAGTGCTTTGAACAGTCGGAGACGCTCTGCCCCCACTATGAAAAGCTCCAGCCCATCACCCAGGCCATCGACCAGGCGGATGTGCTGATTTTGGCCAGCCCGGTCTATGTCTACCACGCCACCGGGGCCATGAAGGCTCTGCTGGACCACTACGGCTACCGCTGGATGCTCCACCGCCCGCAGGAGGCGATGTTCCGAAAGCAGGGGGTGTGTATCTCCACGGCGGCGGGAGCCGGGATAAAAACCACCAACCGGGACATGGCGGACAGCCTGTTTTTCTGGGGCGTGCCGAAAATCTACCGGTATGGCGTG
>CAJTOE010000229.1 GCA_910577805.1 uncultured Oscillospiraceae bacterium
GATGAGATTGACAAGATGGGCACCGACCACCGGGGAGACCCGGCGTCGGCTCTGCTGGAGGTGCTGGACACGGAGCAGAATGCGACCTTCCGGGACCACTTTGTGGAACTGCCCTTCGACCTGTCCGAGGTGCTCTTTATCACTACTGCCAATACCACCGAGACGATTCCCCGGCCCCTGCTGGACCGGATGGAGCTGATCGAGCTGCCCAGCTACACCGACGAGGAGAAGCTTCAGATTGCCAAAAACCACCTGATGCCCAAGCAGCTCAAGCGCCACGGCCTGGAGAAGCGGCAGCTGCGGGTGACGGATGGGGCGGTCCGGCAGATCATTTCCTCTTACACGCGGGAATCCGGCGTGCGTATTCTGGAGCGCCGGCTGGCGGCGGTCTGCCGGAAGGCGGCTATGAAGCTGGTATCGGACGAGGAAGTCAAGAGCGTCCATGTGGCGGAAAAGGATTTGAAGGAGATGCTGGGGGTGCCCCGGTATCACCCGGAACGGGAGGCACTGAAAGAGCGCATCGGCGTGGTCAACGGTCTGGCCTGGACCTCCGTAGGCGGCGAATTGCTGGAGGTGGAGGTCAACGTGGTCCCTGGCACCGGAAAAGTGGAGCTTACAGGCAATCTGGGGGATGTGATGAAGGAGTCCGCTCAGGCGGCGTTGAGCTTCATTCGTTCACGGGCCACCAAGCTGGGAATTGCCGGCGATTTTTATAAGGAAAAGGACATTCACGTCCACTTCCCAGAGGGCGCGGTGCCTAAGGACGGCCCCTCGGCGGGTATTGCCATCACCACCGCCATCGTCTCCGCCCTGACGGAGACCCCAGTGCGGCGGGGCATTGCCATGACCGGAGAGGTCACCCTTCGGGGACGGGTGCTGGCCATCGGCGGTCTGCGGGAAAAAACCATGGCGGCATTGCGCAACGGCGTCAAAACGGTGCTGATTCCGGCGGAAAACGAGAAGGACTTGGAGGAGATCGACCAGACAGTGCGTAACGCGCTCCAGTTCGTTCTGGTAGAGCAGGCGGACCAGGTGCTGGCGGCAGCGCTGGTTCCCAAGGGGACGGACTGCGCCGAGGACCTGACCCAGGACGGCTCCGGACGAAAGAGCCGCCGGACAACGAGCCGTCTGCGCCAGTAGAGGAGGGCTTATGCCGATCAATTTGCAGAAGGCGGAGTTTTTGCGCTCCGCCGCCTCGCCCCAGGATTTTCCACGGGATAACCTGCCCCAGGTGGCCTTTGCGGGCCGCTCCAACGTGGGCAAGTCGTCGGTCATCAACCGGCTGTTGAACCGGAAAAATCTGGCCCGTGTGGGGGCCGCGCCGGGAAAAACCACCCACATCAATTATTTCAATATCGACGGGGCCTTCTATCTGGTGGACCTGCCGGGTTACGGCTACGCAAAGGTGTCCAAGGCGGAGCGTGACCGGTGGGGGAGGCTGATGGAGCGGTATTTCGCGGACCGGGCGCTGATGAGCCTGGGGGTCCTGATCGTGGACGCCCGGCACAAGCCCACCGCCGACGACTGCACTATGGCCCAGTGGTACAAGGACGCCCAGTGCCCCTTTCTGGTGGTAGCCAATAAGCTGGATAAGCTGAAAAAGCGGGAGATCGAGCCTAATTTACAGCAGATCCGGGAGGTACTGGAGCTGGACAACACTGTAAAGCTGATTCCCTTTTCAGCCGAGAAGGGAGAAGGAAAACAGGAGCTGCTGCATGAGATATTACGCCATGCGGGCGTTCTGGATAGCTGAAAAATCCCTCCGGGAAGGCCGGAGGGATTTTTTTAGGCTTTTTTCCTGTACATGGTCACTCCGTCCCGGACCTCGACATCCAGCTCGTCCCGGTCCACCAGAAATTCGATCAGAAAGCGGATGTTGCGCTCGAACCGTAAGGCCCGTCGGGGATGGTGGGAGAGCAGCTTGTAAAATTGGCACGCCCCCTGGACGATTTGGCTGGCGGTACTCCAGTCCGGCGCTAAGGCCTTGATCTCACCGGCGCGGCGCAGGACCAAATCGTGGTTTGCGTCAATGAGCTGGTCCAAGTCCTGGCATATCCCCCGATGGGCCATGATATAGGACTCACAGCCCAGGCGGCGCAGCTTTTCCCGGCTCTCCCAGGCCGATTGATGGCTGAGACAGTAGGGAAGCTTGGCCTGGAGCATTTCCCAGGAAAGCAGCGCATCGGCCACATAGCACACCCGGTCCGGCGTGATTGTACAGATATGACCGGCAGAGTGACCGGGGGTATAGACGATGGAAAAGTCCGCTCCGGCAAAGGAAAATACGCCGTCCGCCGGGGGCACGACCACGTCCGGCGTGTGGACCATCGCGGCAACCTCCCGCTCCACCATGCCCGGCGTGAGCATAAGCATGTAGCATTTCAGGGTCAGCAGATTGCTGCACATACCAGCTTCAGGGGCGGTGAGGGCCACGGGAATGTTGTATTTTTCCTGCAAATACCCGTTGTTGGCACAGTGGTCGATATGCGCGTGAGAACATAAAATCCCTGCCGGGGTAAGCTCCGCCTGGAGCAGAGCCTGTTCCAGCTCGTCCCGCTCCTCCCGCAGGCCGGTGTCCAGCAGGATACAGCGGTGCTCCGGTAGGCGGTAGAGGGGAATCAGCTGATTGGCCTCGATTACCCAGGTATTTCCCTTCACTTGTGTCAATTTCATGGGTTATTTCTCCAAATAAATCATCAAAACCGCAATATCCGCCGGAGACACCCCAGATACCCGGCTGGCCTGTCCCAGGTTCAGCGGCTTGATTTGATTGAGCTTCTGCCGGGCCTCCAGCCGCAGGCCCTCGATCTGTGTATAATCCAGCTCCGCCGGAAGGGGCTTGTTTTCCAGCTTTTTCATCTCCTGTACCTGCCGGAGCTGCCGTTCAATGTACCCCTGGTATTTGATGGAAATTTCGACAGCCTGACAGACCTCCAGGGGGAGGGGAGGCCGTGCCGGGTCGAAAGCGGCCAGGTCTTCGTAGGTCACCGGCGGACGGCGCAGCAGGTCGGACAGCCGTGCCCCGCTCCGGGCGGGAGGTTCCCCGCGCAGCTCCAAAAACTGCTCCAGCGCCGGGCCGGGAGGTGCGCCCGTGTGGTCCAGACGCTTGATCTCCCGCTCTACAGAGAGGTATTTTTCTTGCACATGCGCATACTGCGCCCGGCTGACCAGTCCCAGCTCAAAGCCAATCGGCGTGAGCCGCTGGTCAGCGTTGTCCTGGCGGTGCAGGATGCGGTATTCCGTCCGGGAGGTCATCATACGGTATGGCTCATTGGTCCCTTTTGTGACTAGATCGTCAATCAAAACGCCGATATAGCCCTGGTCCCGGCGCAGCAGGAAGGGGGACTGGCCCAACAGCTTCCGGGCCGCATTCACCCCC
>CAJTOE010000230.1 GCA_910577805.1 uncultured Oscillospiraceae bacterium
CATACCCCGGTAAATAATGGGCGAGGCCGCCGTGGAGATGAATCGCTGGTTTTCATAGGCGCTGTGGAACACGTCGTACCCCCGCAGGGCAAGCACGACCTCCTGCAGCAGGGCGTACTGATAGTCCTGCGTCTGCTCCGGCTGGGCGCTGTCGTATAGAATCAGCCCCGCCGGGTCGGTGACGAGCACCCGCTCCAGCCCCGTGATGTTCAGCAGCGTCATCACCCGCTCCACCTGCTCTGCGGACAGGGTCTCCAGCTCCATCAGCGCCGAGCCTACCACCGCCGCCTGGCTTTTCAGCGCGTCCCGCTTGGAGCCGAACAGCAGGTCCTGGCTGGCCAGAATGGGGTAGGTGTTCAGCAGCACCAGCACCACCGCGAAAATCACCAGGTAGCTGGAGGCGTACTTGACCTGGAGGGAGGCAAAAAAAGGTATTTTTTTGTATTTCTGGCTGTTCACAAATGCGTCACCTCTGGGCGTCCGGATTGGCCAGATAGTACCCCACGCCCCACTTTGTCCGGATGTACTGGGGGTTGGCCGGGTCCAGCTCCAGCTTCTCCCGCAGGCGGCGCACATGCACATCCACCGTGCGGTAATCGCCGATATACTCGTAGCCCCAGACCACGTTCAGCAGATTTTCCCGGCTGTACACCCGCCCCGGATTGCGCAGCAGCAGCTCCATCAAATCGAACTCCTTGGCGGTCAGCTCCACCGGAGTGCCGTCCCGCCTGGCGGAGCGCTCCCCTGGGTCCAGGGTGATGTGTCCGGCGGTGAGTACGCCGGTCTTGGCGTTCTGCGCCGCCACCCCGGAGCGCCGCAGCAGCGCCCGGATACGGGCTTTCAGCTCCAGCAGATTGAAGGGCTTTGTGATATAGTCGTCCGCCCCGTACTCAAAGCCGATAATTTTATCCGTGTCCTCCCCGCGGGCGGTCAGCATGATAATGGGGACGGTGGAAAATTCCCGGATGCGCATACAGGCCTGAAGCCCGTCGATTTTCGGCATCATCAAGTCCAGCAGGATCAGGTCAAAGCTGCCCTCTCTGGCCTTCTCCACGGCCTCCTCCCCGTCAAAGCCCACCTCCACCTGGTAGCCCTCGTTTTCCAAATTGAACTTGATCCCCTTGACCAGGACCCGTTCGTCGTCTACGACCAAAATCTTCGCCATTCCAAACTCCTAATTTACTGTAATATAGTCCCTTAAATCCTCAAAAATCCCCGGCCCGATGCCGCTGACCTCCATCAGCTCCTCCGGGCTTTGGAAGGGACCGTGCTCCTCCCGGTAGGCCGCCACCGCCTCGGCCCGCTTCTCCCCGATGCCGGGCAGGCGGCACAGGTCGGCCACCGGGGCCGTGTTGATGTTGATGCGCTCCCCTTCCAGCAGGCTGTCGGGCTTCTGCGGCTCCTCCTGGACCGGCTGGGCCGCGGACGAGGCGCTGGTCTCGGTACGGACCGTATAGGGTGCGCCGCTGGACTGGTTTAGGAGAAAATGCCCCAGAAGGCCCAGCAAAAAGATGGCCAGCGCGGCCAGCGATACCTTGGCATAACCGGAAATTCCCCTCATTTTTCTGCCCTCCAGCCCTTGCAGTCTGTTCACAGGTCTGTTATGATAGAGATTATATCACAGTTACGGAGATTTTCCTATGAAAAAATATCGTTTTTTTTCTTTCCTTCTGGCGCTGCTCCTGTTCATCAGCCTCCTCCCCTGCTCCGCCGGGGCCATCGAGGACATCAATATCGACGCCCCGATAGCCCTGCTGATGGACGCCAACTATGACGAGGTGCTTTATACCAAAAACGCCGACGTGAAGGCCGCCCCCGCCAGCATCACCAAGGTAATGACCGCCCTGCTGACGGTGGAGGCCATCGAGCGGGGGGAATTATCCCTGAACACCATCGTCACCGCGTCGGAGGAAGCGGCTGCCATCCCCTACGGAAGCTCCACCTCCAACATCGTGGCGGGCGAACAGATGACGGTGGAGGACCTGTTGTACTGTCTGATGCTCCCCTCCGCCAACGAGGCGGCGCAGATTTTAGGCGAGGCGGTGTCCGGGTCCATCCCGGCCTTTGTGGATTTGATGAACCAGCGGGCCAGAGAGCTTGGGTGCCATTCCACCCACTTCGTCAACGCCCACGGCTTCGACGAGGAGGGCCACTACACCACCGCACGGGATATCTACATATTCTCCAAAGAGGCCTTCAAGCACGACATCTTCCAGACCGTGGTCTATACCTCCGTTCACAAGGTCCCCGCCACCAACAAGTCCAAGGAGCGGGAGATGTACAATTCCAACGCCCTGGTCTCCCAGTGGCGCTATCCGGGCTACCGGTACGACAAGGTGATCGGCGGCAAGACCGGCTCCACCGGCGACGCGGGGCTGTGCCTGATGGCCGCGGCCAAAAACGGGGACGATTACCTGATCTCCGTGGTGCTGGGGGCGGAGCTGATCCGGGACGACCGGGGGAACGTGGTGGACCGCAAGCAGTTCTCCGAAAGCCGCCGGCTGCTGGTGTGGGGCTTCAAGAGCTTCAAGCGGGTCACCCTCTCCCAGGACGACAAGCCGGTGGCCTCCATGCCGGTGACGCTGTCCCAGCAGACGGATACCGTGATGCTCCAGTCCCAGGGCTCCATCACCCGGACTCTGCCGGTGGACCTGGACGAGGACCAGCTGGAATATAACACCGCGCTCTTTTACGAGTCTATCCAGGCCCCTGTGGAGGAGGGGCAGATCTTGGGCACCATGACCATCTCCTATGAGGGGGAGGTGCTGGGCACCATGGACCTGGTGGCCTGCACCTCCGTGGAGCGGTCGGAGTTTTTGTACCAGAAGGACCGCATTGAGCAGTTTTTCAAAAAATCCGGCACCCAGATCGCCCTGGCCGGGGTGAGCCTCCTGGCGGGCCTGGTGTGCCTGCGCCTGCTGGTGTTCCGCAAGCGCCGCCGGCCCTACAGCTCCACCGGCGCAAGACGAAACAGCGGACAAAACCGGAACGTGCGCCGCGACGACCGCTGGTAATTTATAAAAAAGCAGTACCCCCAATGCGTTATGCACTGGGGGTACTGTTTTGTCTGAAAACCAATCAACCGTACCGGGACAAAAACTGCTTGGTCCGCTCCATCTTCGGGTGTTCAATGACCTCCCGCGCGGGACCCTGCTCCACGATCACGCCGCCGTCCATGAAAATCACCTGGTCGGCTACATCGCGGGCAAAGGCCATCTCGTGGGTGACAATGACCATGGTAGTGTTCTGCTCCGCCAGGGAGCGGATGACTTTCAGGACTTCTCCGGTCAGCTCCGGGTCCAGGGCGGAGGTCGGCTCGTCAAAGCACAGGATGTCCGGCTTCAGCGCCAGCGCGCGGGCTATGGCTACCC
>CAJTOE010000231.1 GCA_910577805.1 uncultured Oscillospiraceae bacterium
GTGGATTCCCCTCCCCTTTCAGCTCATGGTCCCGGTCGTGACGGTCCTGCTGGTGTTCCCCACCGTGTTCCGCAGGCCTAAGCGGGCGCTGACCGCCCTGCTGGCCTACTACCTGGGCATTCTGCTGCTGGTTTTGTTTTTCGGCGGCGTGTTTCAGCTGGAGCGCAGCTGGGGCAGCTCCGTGCAGCTGGAGCCATTTTTCACCATCCGAAATTACCTGATTTACTACCGCCGGACCGGAAGCTTTATCAGCATCTACAATCTGCTGGGTAATTTTCTGCTCTTTCTCCCCTTCGGCGTACTGATCCCCCTGCGGTTTGTGCCGCTGCGCCGGTTCTGGCTGTTTCTGCCCATGACGGCGGCGCTGATTGTTGGGGTGGAGTACCTCCAGTGGCGCACGGGGACGGGCGCGGCGGACGTGGATGACTTCATCCTCAACTTCGCCGGGGCCGCACTGGGCTACGGCATTGTGCGGACCGTGCAGACCGCCTGTAAAATTTACCGCTCATAGCCTGCGCCTGCCTCCACATCCTATACGGTGGAGAAGGAGGGGATACGCTATGGACCAGGACGGCGCTTGGAATCTGTTTTTCGCCACCGGACTGCCCCAGGCCTATCTGGCCAGTCTGGCGCCGGAGCCGGACGAGCCGCAGCCAGAAGAAAATACAGGGCCGGACCCCCAATAGGAGGTCTGGCCCTGCGCATTGCGAGGGATACATATGCTCATGAAAACCAAAGCCCTGGTCCTGCGTGAGGTCTCCTACAAGGAGTCTGACCGGATCCTCACCCTGCTCACCCAGGAGCGGGGAAAGCTCAGCGCCAACGCCAGGGGGAGCCGGAAAAAGGGCAGCGCCATTGCCGCCGGGACCCAGCTTCTGTGCTGGTCGGAGCTGGTGCTTTCCGAGACGCGGGGCCGCTGGTCGGTGAAGGAGGCCGCGGTGGAGCGGCAGTTCCGGGGGATGCGGGCGGAGCTGGAGCGGTTCGCCCTGGGCTGTTACTTCGCGGAGGCCGCCCAGGTCCTGGCTCTGGAGGAGCTGCCCACGCCGGAGCTGCTGTCCCTGACCTTGAACAGCCTGCATGTGCTGGACAAAAAGCCGGAGCTGCCCCTTGCTCTGGTCAAGACCGTGTTTGAGTGGCGGTGCATGTGCGCCTCCGGCTACGAGCCGCAGCTGGAGGGCTGTGCCCTGTGCGGCGCGCCGGAGCCGGAACAGCCCCGGTTCCACCCCCTGGAGGGGATGCTCCACTGTGCCGCCTGCCGCCCGGCGGAGGATTCCATGCCCCTCTCCCCCGCCGCCCTGGCCGCTCTGCGGCAGATCGTCTACGGGGACCCGAAAAAAATCTTCTCCTTCCGGCTGGACGGGGAGAGCCTGAAGCAGCTGGGAAAAATTTCCGAGCACTACATGCTCCTACAGCTGGACCGGGGCTTTGGGACACTGGATTTTTACAAGCAGCTCTCGATCTGACGCAGCAGGGCGCGGCTCTCCTCCCGCTCCTCCGGGGTGTGGTAGGTAACGTTCAGCACGTACAGCCCCGGCCCTATCACGGCCTCGCAGGTGATTTGATCGCCGGTCCAGCCCATCCGTGCCTCGCCGTTTTGCAGAGAAATCTGCTCGACCTCCTGCATGGCGGAAAAATCCGCCGCGTACTCGGCGTTCTGGCCGCTCTCCCGCAGGAAGCCGCTCACCCGCCACTGGGGACTCTCGATCGACTCGTCCTGCCACAGGCTCCCCAGGGAGCCGTTCTCCAGCCGCTCCACCTCAAACCGGTAGCTGCCCGGCAGGAGGAAGCGCAGACTGCCAATCCGATTGCGGACCATTCCCTTCCGGTAGCCGGGGGAATAGCGCTCCTCCAGCTCCGGAGCGTCCTCGGAAATCTGAAACTCGTGTCCGCTTACAATGCACAACTCCCGATAGGCGCTCAGAGGCAAGGGCAGCTCCGGGTCCGCCCAGTGGGCTTTTTCCAGATTGTCCAGAATACTCTCGTTCACCGGGTCGTCCGGGGTGTAGTGACAGCTTGTCCAGAGGTCGTACAGCGCCCGGTTACGGTAATAGAGGGCGTCCTTCCCCGGACCGGGCCACAGGAAAAACCGGTCCGCGTCCACCTGCTCCAGTTCTTTACGGGTAAAGCGCCCCAGAGAGGTGACTATAGTGTCCGGGATATGCTCCGGCTGGTACACGTCCAGGTCCCAGCACAAAAACTCCTGCTTCTGTCCGCGCTGCTTCTCCAGCCAGAGCCGGAACGCCTCGTCCTTCAGCCGCCGGAAGTCCCGGTGCTCCCAGTAGCCCGTGCTGTCGTCTACAGTCAGGTTGGTCACGTTCTCCTGGCCGATGCGGTCCAGCAGCTCTGCCACAGCCTTGTGCAGCCCTGGCCCCGCCTGGCTGGTATCGCACCCGCCGGCAAGCTCCCACTGGCTGCTGAGCAGAATATTCTTGCGCCGCCAGCCGATGGCAAGCTCCGCCAGAGGGCAGGGGTAGATATGCAGCATAGTCTCTTCCATGTCTATACCGTAGCCCAGCTCCCGGCAGATGCCCGCGATTTTCCGCAGGAGCGGGTCCCGCCGCTTGGTGCGGAAATAGCACTCGATTTTCATGGGATTATTTTGTACCGAAAATCCGGTCGCCCGCGTCGCCCAGGCCGGGGACGATATAGGCGTGGTCGTTCAGTCCGGGGTCCACCGCCGCCACGTAGATCTCCACGTCCGGGTGGGCCTCCCGCACGGCCTGGATGCCCTCCGGCACGGCCAGAATATTCATCAGCTTGATGTGCTGGCAGCCGTAGTTTTTCATAAACTGGATGGCCGCCACCGCCGAACCGCCCGTCGCCAGCATGGGGTCCAGAACGATGACCTCCCGCTCCGCGATGTCGCTGGGCATTTTGCAGTAGTATTCTACGGGAACATGGGTGTCCGGGTCCCGGTACAGGCCGATATGGCCCACCTTGGCGGAGGGGATCAGATTCAAGATGCCGTCCACCATGCCCAGGCCCGCCCGCAGGATAGGGACGATAGCCAGCTTCTTTCCCGCGATGCTCTTGAACTTTCCCTTGGTCATGGGCGTTTCGATCTCCACGTCCTCCAGGGGCAGGTCCCGCGTGGCCTCGTAGCACTCCAGCGCCGCCACCTCGGAGACAATTTCCCGGAACTCCTTCACGCCGGTGTTTTTATCCCGCAGGATACTCAGCTTGTGCTGGAGCAGAGGGTGGTCCAGAACGTGTACTTTTTCGTCAAACATGGCAATTCCCCTTTTCTTTATTCAGTCGCTCCCGCTCCGCCTGAGAGAGGCGGCAGTA
>CAJTOE010000232.1 GCA_910577805.1 uncultured Oscillospiraceae bacterium
AGATCAACCTTTTATTCCGCAAACTGTACGAGGACAACGCATTGGGCCGGTTATCGAATGAACAGTTTGTGTTTCTGACTTCCGGCTATGAGGACGAGAAGCGGGAACTGACAAAGCGGGCCGCGGAGTTGAAAAAGGAGATCGACACCGCCGCCGAGCGCAGCGCCGATGTGAAAAGGTTTGTCGCCCTGGTACGCCGGTACACGGAGATCAGCGAATTGACTTATGAGAATGTCCATGAGTTTATCGACCGTATTTTGATCTACGAATTGGACAAGAACACCAACACCCGCAAAATCGAAATCTTTTACAGCTTCGTGGGCAAGGTAGACACCGGCGACCAGCCCACGGAAAGCGTTTCTTATTTCAGGCAGATCGGCGCTGATGTCAAAAGCGTTGTCGTTTAGGGCCAAAAGCAAAATGCTGGGTCAAGATAGCGTACCATTCAAAAACGGTTACGTTATCTCACCCCAGCAAAATTCGTGCCGGAAAATCCGTCATCTTTGTAAATCTTGTGCCGGGTTATCCCGTGGTCTTTGCAATATTTGGTGAGGATTTCAATTTGAGAAGCAATTTGTCAAGGATAAATTCACCGTCCAGCATTAAAATTACGAGCAAGACGGTTCAGGAAAATATGCCTGAGCCACTTTACTCTGTAATTCGCACATAACTGAAATCGCATTAAGTCCCCTGCCAGATGGCAGGGTGAACGGAATGGGGTGCAACTAATCGTAAGGCTTCTGCTGGAACTAGGCGTTACAGACCTGGTTTGTGTGGTTGAAAGCGAAATCCAAGCTGTTCGTCTATCCAGTGTGACCGGTAACAATAAAGATACAGATTTTGTGAACGCAGTTTCCCCTCTAATGCTGCCAGGGAAGGAATTGCCAGCTTGTTGATGAAGCTCTTACCTACGTCGGGTCGAATCAGCGTGTATCGCCCGTAAACAGGTGATTTCCACTGCCTGATAGAGCAGCGCATTGCAAATCGCCGCTGCCACGGTGCTGCCGCCTTTCCGGCCCATCGTGAGGATGGCAGGAATCCCATTTGCCTGGCAGACCGCCAATGCCGTTTCCTTGCTCTCCACCACGTTGACAAACCCCACCGGTACACCGATGACCAGGGCGGGGTGCAGAAGCCCGCCTTGGATCAGCTCCGCAACACGCAGCAGGGCCGTGGGTGCGTTCCCGATGGCGAAAACGGCGTTGGGAAACTGCCGTGCCGCCTTCTCCATTGCCGCTGCGGCCCGGGTGCTGCCCTTCTCTTTCGCCGCCTGGGCCACGTCCCCGTCGGCCATAAAGCAACAAACCTGCCCGCCCAGCTTTGTCAGGGCGGACTTATTGATCCCGGCCTTTGCCATATTGGTATCTGTGATGACGGTCGCCCCGTTCCGCAGAGCCGTCATGCCAGAACTTACGGCACCGGGAGTAAAATAGAGATTTTGAGCAAAGTCAAAGTCAGCGGTTGTATGAATGACCCGTTTAACTATGGCGGCGTGTTCTTCCGGTACGACAATTCCCCGCTCCGCCAGTTCCCGGTCGATCATAGACATACTGGCTTGTTCAATGTCCGCCGGCAGGATGTGTGGCAGGTTCATAGGGATGTCCCCCTCTCATATTTCTCCATTGCCCAGTAGACGGCAGGCAGGTCCAGGCTGTCCCGGACGATCCTGGCCAGCAGGTCGAACTGCTCCTCCAGATAGTTCCGATGGGACAAGGGGCAAAAGCGCATAGGCGATAGACCTTTACGCTCCAAGAGTCTGTCAGCTAGCTTTCCCACCGCCTCGCCGCTGTCGAACATACCAACGGCGGTGACATCCAGCACCTGACAGTCCCGGATGGCCTTCTCCAGACCGCTTTCCCTCAGCCACAGCATATCGGCCTCTTGGTTCGCGGTGCCAGGGAGGATTACTAGGTCGGGCCTGCTCAGCTGGGACATCCGCTCCACATACCGCACCCCCAGGGCTGGGTGGCACTCCAGCGGGGCGAAGTCAGTAAAGTTGGCGATATGGGGCAGGCGGATCACCGCGATGTCCACCGGGCGGTCATGTTCGGTTCGCTCCAGCCGTGGGGACAGGCTGTCCTCATCATCGATATCCACCTTGACATAGGGGATTACCCCCAGCACCGGAACGCCAGTCAGCTCCTCCAGCTGTCCCAGACCGGGCCGCAGGAGTGACACATCCCCCCGGAACTTGTTGATGACCGTCCCGGCCAGATACCGCTGGTCCTCCCCCAGCAGGGCGGCGGTGCCGTAGAGCTGGGCAAACACCCCGCCCCGGTCAATGTCCCCCGCCAGCAGCACCGGAGCGTTTACCAGACGGGCCAGCCCCATGTTCACAAAGGGGTCAGCTGGCAGGTTGATCTCCGCCGGACTGCCCGCACCCTCGATGACAATTACGTCATACTCCGCTGCCAGACTGTTGTAAGCAGACAGCACATCAGGAATTAACTCCCGCTTCATGGCGAAATAGTCCGCCGCCTGATAGTGTCCCCTGAGTTGGCCCCAGACAATCAGCTGGCTGCCTGTGTCGCTGGAGGGCTTGAGTAGGATGGGATTCATCCACACATCTGGCTCCAGCCCCGCCGCCCAGGCCTGGACTGCCTGGGCCCGGCTCAGCTCCAGACCCTCCGGCGTGACATAGCTGTTCAGCGCCATATTCTGGCTCTTGAACGGAGCGGCCCGCAGACCGTCCTGTTTGAAAATCCGGCACAGGGCGGTCACCAGCAGACTTTTGCCCACCCCGGACATGGTCCCCTGGACCATAATACACTTCGCCATTTACAGCACCTCTCTCATGGTCCGTAAGAGGACCTGATTTTCTTCCCCCGTCCGCACCGCGGAGCGGTACCACCCCGGTCCAAGGCCGGGAAAATTGGAGCAGTTTCGGAGCAAAATACCCTTTCCCTCCAGCTTCCGGTCCAGGTCCGTGTCCGGGCAGAAAAACAGCAGAAAGTTGGCCTCCCCTGGAATGACCCGGCAGCCCAACTCGGACAGCCCCGCCGCCAAACGGGGCCGCTGTTCTCGAATCAGCGCGGCCAGCGTCCGGCTGTATTCCTGTTCCTCCAACGCGGCTAGTCCCGCCGCCTGTGTGGGCACGGACACGGGCCAGGGCGGACCCTGACGGCGCATTTCCTCCAGCAGCTCCCTGTCCAGACAGACTGCGTACCCCAGCCGCAGCCCCGCCATGGGGTACCACTTGGTGAAGGAGCGCAGCACAAACGGGCCGTCTAGCGGCGGGCCGGGCAGAA
>CAJTOE010000233.1 GCA_910577805.1 uncultured Oscillospiraceae bacterium
AGCGTTCCCGCTTGGCTCTCTTTTTTCAGCGCCGCCGCCTGGGTGCCGGAGGGCACCTTGTCCTCCTGCTTGATGGCGTCCGCCAGCGCCTTCTGCTCGTCCTTTTTCAGATAGGAAATATCGGCGGCGGTGTGGACCGGCAGCTTTTTATCGTCCACCATCTGCTGCAACTCCGGCTCCAGCTTGGTCAGGCGGGTGATCTTCTGGATATTGGCGCGGCTCTCCCCGGTCTGCTGGGCCAGCTGCTCGTCCGCCCGCATGGGCTTCTCCCCGCTGAGGATTTCCGCCTTGGAACGCCGCCCGGCCTTGCGCTTCATGGCCTCCAGCTTCATGCTGTACGCCCTGGCCTTCTCCATGGGGGAGATGTTCTCCCGCTTCATGTTGGCGTCCACCATGGAAATGGTGGCCTCGTCCCGGTCCAGCTGGCGCACGATGACCGGCATGGTCTGGATGCCCGCAAGCTGGCACGCACGCTGACGGCGGTGGCCGGACACCATCTCATAGCCGCCCGCCTGACGGGGGATGACCACCACAGGCTCCAGAACGCCGAATTTCTTCACACTGTCCACGAGGTCCCACATATCCTTATCGTCCTTGACGTTAAAGGGGTGGCCCTCAAAGGGGTGGATGTCGGCAACTTTCAGGGTCGTGATGATCTCGGACTGGCCCTCCCTGGTAATGGGCAACGTGAAGTCCTTGGGGATTTCTGCCTCCTGTCCGCCAGGGGCGGCGGGGGTCCCGGCCTCCTTGGGCGGCTCCGCAGGCTTCTCCGGCTCGGCGGGGTGCGGGGGGATCAGTTTGCCGGGGATGGGAATATCCGGCTTGTCCCGGTGCTCCTTGCGGTAGTGGCTGGCCTCCGGCAGCGGCATTTCGTACACATCGGCGCGAACTTCCAGCATACCGGCCTGTTTCAGAGCTTCGCAGCGGTGAAAACCGTCCACAAGCTGGTATTCGCCCTTCTCGCCCTGGCGGAGAATGACGGGCTTTTCCAGCCCGGATTTCTTGATACTGTCGATCAGGTCTTTGTACTCCTTCCGAGGAGTGTCCTTGACATAGGTGCCGGGGAGGGGCTTAATGTCAGCCAGCTTGACGAAACGCAGGTCAGCCTGCTCCTGGGATTTACCCTCGCCGCCCTTGGCAGGGGCAGCACCGGCAGCCTTGGGGTCAGGTACGTCCTTGGGCGGCTCGGCGGGCTTCTGGCCCTCGCTACCCTTGACGGGGGTATCGCCGGTGGCCTTGGGATCGGGCGCGGTCTTGGGTGGCTCGGCGGGCTTCTGGCCCTCGCCGCCCTTGGCAGAGGTATCGCCGGTGGCCTTGGGGTCGGGTGTGCCCTTGGGGGGCGCGTCTGGCTTCTTGTCCTTGCCGTCCTTGGTGGGGGTAGCGCCGGTGGCCTTGGGGTTCGGGGTGTCCTTGGGGGGCTCGGCAGCCTTCTGGCCCTCGCCGCTCTTGACGGGGGTAGTGCCGGTGGCCTTGGGGTCGGGCGCGGCCTTGGACGGCTCGGCGGGTTTCTGGCCCTCGCCATCCTTGGCAGGGGTGGTGCCGGTGGCCTTGGGGTCGGGTGCGGCCTTGGGCGGCTCGGTGGGCTTCTTATCCTCGGTGGGCCCAGCAGGGGGCGGTTCGCCGGGGACAGGAGCGCGAAACGAACCAATCAGCGGGTTGTCTTTTTTGGTTGCCATAATGTGTTCCTCCTCATTTTAGATTATGTCGAAAAATGCGTCTCAACTTGAGACGCATTTTCAACCGATATTAGGGGCCAAAATCATGCTGAACCGCCGCCTGATAGTAATTATTGATGGTTGTTGGGGCGTTGTATAGGGCGGTCAGCAGATAGGCCCGGATGTTGCGTATCTGCGTGGTGTTGTTCCGCAGACAGTCGAAAACATATTCCAGGTGGCCGGAGTCCAGCTTGTAAAAGCGGTCTTTCACCTGGGCGATAGGCAGCTCCTCGCCGCCTATGCGGAGAGTAGGCCGGGTAGTGCATAGCACGTCAACGATCAGCTCCGCGATCTCGTCCACGTCCTCCCGGTTGAATTGGCTGCAAAGGCTCTCATAGCCAATAGCCTCATCCACTTCTCTCCGCTGTTCCAATCTATCCATCCATCTCATGCCCGCCATGCCCGGCGGGGAACCTGATGGAAGGATAGATGGATCAGTATAGCTGAAATCAGTTTGATTTGATTTAATATAATTTGGTGCGACTTTTCCGCAGTCTTGACTGCGACTTCCCCGCACTCTTGACTGCGGTTTTTCCGCAGTCTTGGCCGCGACTTCTCCGCAGTCTTGGCCGCTGAAAAGCCGCGGCCTGGGGGAAGGCTCCGGCGGTGGGGTAGGGACGGCGCGGGTGGTAAAGCGTTTGACATAGATTTTCGTTGGGCGGCCCTGGCCCTGCCGAACACGTTCAATCAGCCCAAAACCGTTTTTCCCGTTGTCCAGCTCCACCAGCATCCTGGTGGCCTTGTCGTGGCCGCAGTTCAGATCCTCCTGTATCTCGTCCAGCGTGTAGTAGATATAGACGCGCCCCTGCTCATCGTACCAGCCGTTCTTGGCCGACAGGCTCATGCGGTCCAGCAGCAGGCCGTACAGCAGCTTGGCGTCCGTAGACAGGCGCTTGAAGCGGTCCCCGGTGACAAGCTGGCGGGGAATGCGGTAGAAAGAAAACTGATTGCTCTCGTCACCGTAGTAGTAATCAAAGGATGTTTCCGCGGCCATGTTCCGGCTCTCCTTTCCAGACAACAAAAAAGCGCCCCTTTCGGGACGCTTTACTGTTGGGTTTTCACCCATATTGCCAATTTCAATAACATTTTCCGCTTTATATTGTACGGATGCAGGGAAACGTACCAGCTAACAGAGATTTTTAGAGGGACACCGTGGACAGCCGCTTTTAGACTGGTTCGATTGAATTTTTCTGGCCGCCATACGTCACCATCCGCTATTTCCTATTTTTTCTCGCTATTTTCGTCATTTTTTCTCTATGATTTTTGTATCATAGAACCGTATCGCGTGGTACACAGGCAGCTCATGTAACTGCGCCTCACGCTCTTTCTCCAGCAGACGCTCCACGGACGCGGATACGGCAATCTCCTCCGCGTTGCTGGGGCGGGCATAAATCCGCAGTGAGCCGCCATGGGTGGGCAGCTCCTCCACGTCGGAGATGGTCAGTCCAAAGTGAGCAAACATTCTCTGCACCGTCAGAAGCGAGTAATAATAGAAATGCTCATGGTAGATCGTATCGAATTGACACTCC
>CAJTOE010000234.1 GCA_910577805.1 uncultured Oscillospiraceae bacterium
ATGATTCTGGAGGAGCACACCAGAGCCATCGGGCGTGCGCTGCTCTGGGGAAAGGTAAAAATTCTGCCGGGGGACCATTTTGTCGCCCGAAAAAACAGCGCCGCGTTCAACGAGGCCGTATTGGAATTTTTGATTGAGGAAACGTGACTATGAACCATAAAAATGTACTCATTATCAACGATATGCCCGGCTACGGCAAGGTAGCGCTGGCGGCGATGCTGCCGGTGCTGTCCAACCTGGGCCACAGTATCTACAACCTGCCCACAGCCCTGGTGTCCAACACCCTGGACTACGGGAAATTTACCATTCTGGACACCACCGACTACATGGTGGAGGCCATCCGGGTGTGGCGGGAGCTGGACTTTCAGTTCGACTGCATCACCACCGGCTTCCTGGCCAGCGCCCGGCAGGTGGGTATTATCCGGGACTTTATCGCCAGCCAGAAAAAAGAGGGTTTACTGGTGATGACCGACCCCATCATGGGGGACGAGGGCAAGCTCTACAACGGCGTGACGGAAAACACCATTGACTCCATGCGCCGGCTGGTGGGGGTGGCGGACGTGATCGTCCCCAACCTGACGGAGGCGGAATTTCTCACCGGTCTGCACGAGGGGCAGGAGTCCCTGTCCGCAGAGGAGGCGCGGGCGGTGGTGGACGGCCTGCTGGCGCTGGGGCCCCGCTCCGTGGTGGTCACCAGCGGAATGCTCCGGGAGACGGGGGAGCATGTGGTCTGGGGCTTTGACCACAAAACCCAAAAATATTTTACCCTGCCCTACCGGTTTATCCGGGTCCACTTTCCCGGCACCGGGGACATGTTCTCCGCCGTGCTGGTGGGGGAGCTGCTGGCGGGCAAAGAGCTGGTCCCGGCGGTGGCGCGGGCTATGGACGTGCTGGAAAAGCTGATTTTCCTGGAGCGGGACGAGCTGGAAAAAAACAAGGGCATCCGGGTAGAGAAGTACCTGGATGTGCTGAAGGAATGAAGAGAAGGGGGCACGGAGCATGGGCTTTCCGCTGAGTGAGGAGCAGCGCCAGGTGGTGGACGACAGGGGAGGGGAGCTGCTGGTGTCCGCCGCCGCCGGGTCGGGCAAGACCAGGGTGCTGGTGGAACGGCTGCTGGACCGGATATCCAACGAGGGGCTTGATCTGACGGACTTTTTGGTCATCACCTACACCAAGGCCGCCGCCGCCGAGCTGCGGGACCGCATCGCCCAGGAGCTTTCCAAGCGTCTGGCCCTGGAACCCGGCAACCGCCATCTGCGCCGCCAGTCCGCCCTGGTCTACCGGGCCAGCATCTCCACGATCCACTCCTTTTGCAGCAGACTGCTCCGGGAGAACGGCCACCTGCTGGACTTGAACCCGGATTTCCGCCTGTGCGACCAGGGGGAGGACCGGATTTTAATGGACCGGGTGCTGACCGACGTGATGGACCGGCAGTATGAGGATCTGGACCCGGAGTCGGACTTTGTCCATCTGGTGGACACCCTGTCCGCCGGCCGGGACGACGTGCCTCTGGAAAAAATCGTCCGGAACGTGTTCATCCATATCCAGAGCCACCAGGATCCGGAGCGCTGGCTGCGGGAGCAGAGCCGCCAGTGGGAGCTGAAGGGGACGCAGCGGGTGGAGGACACGGCTTGGGGAACCCTGCTGCTGGCCCAGAGCCGCCGGCAGGTGCGCTTCTGCCTGGACCGTCTGCTGGAGGCCAAGGCCCTGGCGGACCGGGACGAGATGCTTTCCATCAACTACGGGAACAGCCTGGCCGCCTCCGTGGCGGGGACCCGGCTTCTGCTGGACGGCCTGGACCAGGGCTGGGACGCGGCCCGGATGGCGCTGCCCGTCCCCTTTCCCACGGCGGGGAAGAAAAAGGGCATTCTGGACCTGGAGGCCCAGGAGCGGATGAAGGCCATCCGAAAGCGGTGCAAGACGCAGCTGGACAGTCTGGCGGAGCTTTTTACCGAGGACAGCGCCGCCCTTCTGGAGGGACTGGAGGAGGCCCGGCCCGCCGTCCAGGGGCTGATGGCCCTGGTGGAGGAGTTTTCCAGAGCCTACCGGGCGGAAAAGGACCGGCGGGGACTGATGGATTTTTCCGACCTGGAGCATTTTGCCGCAAAGCTCCTGCAAAAGGACGGGGAGCCTACGCAGCTGGCCCAGAGCTGGTCGGAGCGGCTGGCGGAGGTGATGGTGGACGAGTATCAGGACACGAACCAGGTGCAGAACGCGATTTTCACCGCCGTCTCCCAGCAGGGCCGGAAGCTCTTTCTGGTAGGGGACGTAAAGCAGTCCATCTACCGCTTCCGGCTGGCGGACCCCACCATCTTTCTGGAAAAATACAGAAGCTTTTTCCAGCCGGAGCAGGCCGGGGAGGGGGAACCCCGCAAGCGGGTGCTGTCCCGGAACTTCCGCTCCCGGCCGGAGGTGCTGGAGGCGGTGAACGACCTCTTCCGGAGCATCATGTCCCGGCAGCTGGGGGAGCTGGACTACACCCAGGACCAGGCCCTTTATCCCGGACAACAGGAGTACCCAGGGGAGACGCAGCCGGTGGAGCTGGCGGTGCTGGATATGGCCTTTCTGGGGGAGCTGGAGGAGGAGGAAAAGGAACACAAGGATTTCCTGGAGGCCCGGTACGCCGCCCAGCGCATTGAGGAGCTGATGGACCGGTACACCCCCGGAGATATTATGCTGCTGCTGCGTTCTCCCAGCGGCAGCATCCGGCACTATATCCGGGCCTTGGAGGAACGCAACATCCCCTGGTCCGCCGAGGGGACCGGAGACTTTTTTCTCACCACCGAGGTGCAGGTGGCCATGTCTATTTTAAAGATCGTGGACAACCCCCGCCAGGATGTGGCTCTGCTGGCGGCGCTGCGCTCTCCGGTGTACGGCTTCACCGCCGACCGGTTAGCCATACTGCGCAGTCAGGAAAAGGGCGATTTTTACAGCGTGCTGGTCCGGAACGCCCAGGCCGGGGAGGTGGACTGCGTCAGCTTCCTGCGGGAGCTGGAGGACCTGCGCTTCCAGTCTGGGGACCGGTCCGCGCGGGAGCTGATCTGGCACATTTATGAAAAAACCAATCTGCTGGGCCTGTTCGGCTCCATGGACGGCGGCGAGATCCGACAGAGCAATCTGCTCTCCCTCTACGCCCTGGCGGGGCGGCTGGAGGCGGGGGGGTGCCGTTCCCTGTTCCAGTTTTTGACGCGGGTGGAGCGGATG
>CAJTOE010000235.1 GCA_910577805.1 uncultured Oscillospiraceae bacterium
AGAAGCGTTTCCGAGCGTCCTCCGGGATGTGTGGGGAGATTTCCGTAAACAGGTGGGAGTAGGCGGCGATGCGGCCCTGGAGGTATTTTTCCATGGCTGCCCTGTCCTTGAACACCTTCCGGTCCTGTCCGGCAAGCCGCCGCCCAGAACCGGAATGATCCGGGTTTTGCGTGGTGTTGAAATGCAGACTCCAGGACAGGTCCCACGCGACAACGATAGATTTTTGTTCCGCGCGGCTCCATTCCGTCCGCTCATATTCCCGCCACGAAAAGCAGTAGACCATGTTGCTCATTTCATGCCGTCCGTACTGGTCTACCGTCCACTGGTTGGAGGTATGGGAGATAGGCGGGATTTTCAGATATTCCTGGGCCTTTCTGTAATTGATCGTCTGCGCCGCCTGTGCGTACCATTTTTGGATCACAGCCTGCGCTTCATCGTAAATAACCTCCTCCTGCGCGGCACTGGCCTCCTCCCGTTCTTTCAATGTCTCCGGGGATAACTGGACCAGCGAGGACATATCCGCGCTGGCTGACTCGAAATAGGCCCGCGCCGTTATCTCCAGCTCCACGCCGGGTTTCAGATGGGTCATAGCTGCGCCTCCTATCGCACCGGCCCCGATTTTTTAGGGCCGGATTTCTTCTTCGCCGCTGGCTGGACGGGTTTTACGGCGGCGGACTTCTGCTTGGGGGCGGACGGCGCTTCCGGTTCGGAGACGGCTGGCGCAACGTCCCCGCCCTCTAAACAATCCAGCAGGTCCTTGACGGCTTCCTCCTTCGTCCGCTCCGGGGGCGCAAGGGTGTAGCCGGGGAGAAGGTGGCCGTTGACCATGAACATCCGCTTGCAGTCGTTGGGTACAGGCGGGGACAGCTCCGTGAACAGGTGGGCGTACAGGTTGAACCGGCCCTGGATATACCGCTGGGCGGCCTCCACACTGTCATACGGCTTTTTCTCCTGCCGGACGATATAGCGGCTGTCTCCCCATGAGTTGGCGTACCGGGGATTTCCCGGCTGCTGGGGGGTGTTATACACAATTCCCCAGGTGACGCGGACGGCCTTGGACTGCGGTACAGGTACAAACACATAGCGCATTTGATATACCCGGTTGCTGATCTCCCAAGCCCCGCCCTGTATCTGCTTCCACTCGTTGGAGGTATGGGACACCTCCGGGGTACACACATATTCCAGCACCTTTTCCAGCAGCAGGGTTTGAGCGGCCTGGGCCTCCCACTCGTCCGTTGCTGCTTTCAGTTTTTCAAAAATGGCCTTCTCTGCCGCTTTACTGCCTTCGAGCTTTTCTTGCAGCTCTGCCGCAGGCAGTTCCACCAGCGGGGCCATATGTGGGCTTGCGGTATAGTCCGAATAATTGAGAGAGTGTACGATTTTGAGCGTTGCGCCGGTTGTCAGGCTGTCTCCCCAGGCATTGACGGAGAAAAACGGTTTTATGTCCGGCATGGCGTCCTCCTATCTGCCCTCCCGCTGGGGCGGTTTTTTTGTGGTGGTTTTTGTGCGCCGTCCTTTTTGGCAGCGGTGCTCCTCCGCCAGCACTTGAGCCAGGTCCGCTTCATTCTCAGGGCAATAGCGAAGATATTGCAGCATACCGTATTCATTGAAAAGCCACTCGCGCTCTTTCTTATACCGTTCCGGCGCAATTTCCCTGACTTGACCGGAACAAAAAAACAGCTCCAGCCTGACAGTGGGGAGAGCGCGGGCCTCCACCCGCTTGACCTGTTGGGCATAGTTCAGCTTGCGCACTGTACCCAGCGGTCGCTCCCGGCTCCCGCCGGTCACGGCTACACGGTACGCCCTGATCCCCTTCGGCTCTCCCGCATAGTACGTCCAGATGGTATATCCGTTGCTTCCACGGAGAAAAGCGTCCCGCTCTGTAACCAGCCATGTACCGGCGGGCCGGGACATCCAGTAGAAGGTGCGGCGCTCTGGATCAGATTCCAGCGCGGCGTCCCGCAATCGGGCAATATCGTACTGAAAATCGCTCTGATAGCTGCGGGTGTTTTCCAGCATCACCTGTTCCAGAAACGCCAGAATATCAATACTTTCCTCCATGGCCCACCTATCTTTCCGGGGCGGGCCGGGACTTGACACGAGTGGGAGCCCTTGACCGCTCCTTCTTGATCTGGTGCAGCTTCACCTTCACTGACTGCCGGGGCCTGTCACCGCTGCGGACAGGTGCGGCGGAAACGGGGGCGGCGCGCTCCTGAGATGGGGCGATGGTCTTGCTGGTGTTGGCGGCCTTCCGCAAATCCGTGACTGCCGCTTTCGCATATTCCAGAAATTTTTCTTTTTCCTTCTGGGGCATAGCCGCCGCCTGGGTCTGGAACTGCTGCTCCAGTTTCGTGATGGTGTGGTGCTGCTGGAAAAAGGTCAATACCCGGCCCGCCAGCTTCTCCAGGTCGTCATGGAGCTGGGGGCCAAACTGTTCATGGAGTAATTCACGCAGGCCGGCGGGGGCGTCCGCGAAAAGCCGGGTCGCTTCCTCTGGGTGCTTCAAGTTGGTTTCCACATGGTACGCCATCTGTTCCAGCAGGGAGCGGCAGCCCGGCCCGGTGCGGAGGGGGAGCCAGTAGCGGTCCACCTCGCCGTCCAGCATATAGTCGATAGCCACCCTGACCGGGCGCTCCGGCTCGTCAGAGTCCCAATAGTCCCGGTTCAACTCCCCAATTCGCGTCTCCGCCTCGGATAACGTCATGCGTGCGCCAACAGGAAGATGTTCGTCGGCGCTCTCCATGACGGTGACAATGGGCTGCTGCTCCGGGGACAGGTCGGGCAGAAGGGCCTCATTGGTGGACTTGAACAGGGAGACGAACGCACCGGAAATATCGCGGGTGAAGTTGCGCCAGCGGTTGGCCGCGCCCCGGACCGTACACAGGCCGTCTTTGAAAATGCCGGTGACAATATTGGCGCTCTCGCCCAGCAGGTCTTTCACATCCCGGCGCAGATTCCCGGCAATTTCCTTCATTCGATTGTTGGTATCTATGGGGAACACTCCTTTCAGTAAAGTGGCGGGGCGGCGGAGCCGCCCCTGTAAAATGTCGAAATGCGTCTCAAACTGAGACGCATTTCATCGGGCGGGGGCGGACCGCCCCCGGTGCATACGGCGGTAGGCTTTGGGCGGGACAAAGGGCTTTCCGGCAAAGGTCACTTCCCGGATGGGCCGGTATCTGGACAACAGGCCGTCCCGCAGGCTG
>CAJTOE010000236.1 GCA_910577805.1 uncultured Oscillospiraceae bacterium
CCCTTGTGTCCACCCTCCACGCCCACATTCTCATGCTCCACCTCATGGATTTTGCCGTGAGTGAACAGTAAAACTTCCTGAACGGGGCGGCTGGCCGGGTTGGGTTTCATAACGGGCGGCGGCTTGTCCCTCGTTTCCCGGCGCACACGGGTCTTGGCCCTGCCGCTGGCCCCGTCAAAGACTTTTTCCTTGATCTTGACGGTTTCTTTCGGGATAGCGGCCCGCGCCGCGTCCAGACGGTCGGCCCGCCGGTCGGACTTGCGGATGTACTTCTTCAGCTCCGGCGTGGAGCGTTCTTTCTCGGAGAATTGCAGGCGGGCGGACGAGCGGGGGTCGGTGTCGGCCTCCACCTGCCCGGCCTGTTTCGCCGCCTTTTTCATACTGCGGCGCTCCCGTACTTGGTCGGCACGTTCCAGCACCTTTTCGGCCCTGCCGGTGGCCCCGGCGGGGGTGAAGTCCTGTTCCGCCTCCCGGTCGGAGATATTGATTTCCTCGCCGGTGGTCTGATTTTCCAGCACCACGCCGTCGCGGGTCATGCGCTGTGTCACCTTGTCACGGGGTTTCAGGTGCTTCCTGCTCAAAAGCTGTCACCTCCTTTCCGGCTGTGTAAGGGACGCCAATATAATCCAGCACCTTGCCACAGCCTAATTTGTGGATGCAGTAGTCGTATTGCTTGGGGTGGGTCAGGGCCATGCGCTGGAAGCGGTTGGGGCTTTTCTCCAAATGTGCCCCAAACATACAGAACATACAGCCAGTGCGCTGCGCCCCGGTAGTAGCAAACCTGCCGCCGCTCTCCACGATGTCACCATAGATGGAGGCGTAAGGGATGCCGGTCAGCCTCAAATATTCCAACACGTCCTGTTCCGTCCAGAATGACATAGGCTGGGAAGTCGGCTCCCGCTTGTGAAAAGCATTACAGCCATTTTTCAGATAAGCGTTTTGACGCCGGACACTCTCACAGGCCATTGTCCCAACGATCTGCATAACTCCGCTTTCCTTGGTAAAACGATGGATAGGCGCTTTTTTCATTACGTTGCAGCATAGCGCGGAAATAGGAAATGGCGCGTCCATCAGGAAGCGCCACTTCAAAAACCGCTTATTAAATTCTGTTGAATTTCCTTTGCCGTCCAGACCGCACAAATTCAGCTTGGCCCATGTGCTGCCCCTGCGGGCGTAGTAGATACGGTGTGCCACTTCTTTTGATATGACGGGATAGCCGTAGGTTTCGATCACCCTTGGGAACGGGATTTCAGGCCGAAGCCAGGTCACTTTCGGGATGGATTTTACAAAGTCCCGTATCTCCGGGTATTCAAGCCCGGTATCGACGAACACGGCGGGAATGTCAGGGAACGCCCGCCGTGCCAGGTCTAAAAGTACCGTGCTGTCCTTGCCCCCGGAAAATGATACAGATACTTTGCCGCCGTAGTGGTGATACCACTCTAAAATTTTTGCCTGTGTCACTTGGATTTTCCGCGTCAGAGGCCACGCCTGCATGATGTTCAAATCCTGCCGGGTGTAGACGGCCTCACTCATGCGCCGCCCTCCACCACCTCGGAAAGCCGGGTCGTCATAATTTTATACAGCTCGGTATTGCCGGGGATAGGGTTGGTAAAGGGTAAGATCACGTTCTCGAAGATCAGAAGCCCGGCCCCCGGCTCGGAGTTGTCGATGTATTTCTGGTGGTCGGGGGACAAATTCAGCCGCTCGGCCAAAATCTTGCGGTCGCCGCTGGCCTGATTGAGCAGGGTAATGAAGTCGCTGTTTTCCAGGATATTTTCGATCTCCGGGGAGGAAAGCAGGTCTTTCACGTTCTGCGTGGCCCCGGTCGGAATACCGCCCCATTTACGAAAACGCTTCCAGATTTCAGCGGAATACGCCGCCGTCTGTTCCTCTTTCAGAAGCAAATGGAACTCGTCGGCAAAGTACCAGGTGGCGCGGCCCTCCCTGCGGTTGGCGGTGACACGGCCCCAAATCTGATCTTGGACAATCAGCATCCCCAATTTCTTCAACTGCTTGCCCAAATCCTTGATGTCGAAGCACACAAGCCGGTTCTCAATGTCCACATTCGTCCTGTGGTTAAAGACATTCAGGCTGCCGGACACATAGAGGTCAAGGGCCTGCGCCACACGGTCGGCCTCCGGGATGTGCTGGGCGGTCAGGGCGGCATGGAGGTCGGAGAGGACAGGCATTTTCTCCGGGCTGGGGTCTGCCAGGTAGGGCCGGTAGATTACCTGCACGGCCCGGTCGATCACCGTCTTTTCGATAGGCTCCAGGCCGTTCTTGCCGCCCATCACCAGCTCGCAGAACGACAGCACGAAGTCGCTTTTCAGCGCCAGCGGGTTTTCGTCCTCGCTGTAATTCAGGTTGATGTCCAGCGGGTTCACATAGTCCCTGCTTGTAGGGGACAGTTTGATAACCTGCCCGTGAAGCCGCTGGACAAGGGGAAAATACTCCGCCTCCGGGTCACAGACAAAAATATCGTCCGGCGTGGTGAGGAACACGCTGACGATCTCGGACTTGCAGGACATGGATTTGCCGCTTCCAGGCGTACCCAGCTTTAGCCCGTTGGGACACCGGGCAAGTTTCCTGTCCAGCATAATCATGTTGTGGGTCTTGGCGTTGACGCCGTAGTACATGGCCCCGCCGCCCTGAAAAAGCTCCTGCGTCACAAAGGGGACGAAGATGGCGGCGCTGGACGTGGTAAGCCCCCGCTGGATGTTGATATGGTTCTGCCCCAGGGGGAGGGAGGACATTAGCCCCTGCTCCTGCTGGTCGTCCAGCCGCACCAGGGCGCAGTTATACTTCTGCGCCACGCCAGCGGCCCGGAATACCTCATTGCTCAACTTCCGCTGGGTGTCGGCCATATTCAGGACAAGGAACGTCACCATGAAAAGGCGTTCGTTCCGGGTCTGCAATTTGGACAAAAGCTGCTTGGCGTCCGTGCCGTAGGTGGCAAGGTCGGAGGGCAGGATGTCGTAGAGTAGGAAAGAGCCGCCTTACCGCATTACTGCGGCAGGTTTGCCCAGACCCCTCCCAGAACCGGACTTACACCTCTCGATGTATCCGGCTCGCCATCATTGATTTTAGGCAATCCCCAGTTAGTGTAATAAGTAGGCAAATGCGGATTGTCGGATATGCTTTCGTTTCGTTAAACCAGTTCTCTGGCTTATCTTATGAATTTGTTGATAACCCATTACACGAC
>CAJTOE010000237.1 GCA_910577805.1 uncultured Oscillospiraceae bacterium
AACAGCTCGCACAGCCCCACCAGCTTGTCCAGGTCAGGCACCGAGGCGTCTGTCTCCCACTTGCTCACGCTCTGGCGGGAGACCCCCAGCGCCTCGGCCAGGGCGGCCTGGGGCAGGTTGCGGGCGGCACGCTGGGCGTAGATCCGCTCCCCCAAGGTCATAACAACGCTCCTCTCCTTTTGATGTCCCCAGTATACCAATTTTCCCCAAAAAAGTCTACCAAGAGGACTTGGAACATTGTCAACTGCCGGTTGCGCCGCCGGAAACAGGCGCTGTTTCCATGGCTCTCCCTATTTCCGGGCCAACATCACTTCCGCTCCGGAACGATCTCCAGCCAATAGCCGTCGGGGTCCATGATGAAGTAGATGCCCATGGCGGGGTTCTCGAAGCAGATACAGCCCATCTCCTGGTGCCTGGCGTGGAGGGCCTCATACTGGTCCGTGACAAAGGCCAGGTGGTACTCCCGCTCCCCCAGGTCATAGGGCTCGGTCCGGTCCCGGAGCCAGGTGAGCTCCAGGGTGAAGCCGCTCCCCCCCTCGTCCCCCAGGTAGACCAGCTTGAAGGAGCCGTCCTCCGCCGTCTTCTCCCGGACCGGGGCCAGGTCCAGGGCCCGGCGGTAGAAGTCGAGGCTGCGCTCCAGGTCCAGCACATTGAAATTGAAGTGGTTAAACAAAGTCATGTCAGTTTCCTCCTTTAAAATAGGCGGCCGCCCCGCCCGGGGCGTGGCAGGCTGGATCATTATATCATAGAAATCCCGTTTTCGGGCCAAAAGTTCTCCCAATCGGGAAACAAATCTTCCCGGCGGGCACTCCCCGGCGCAATTCCTCCTTGCCATCGCCGGGCTTTTGTGCTATGATAGCAATTAATATCGGTATGCGAATACCATGATTAAGGAGGAATTTTCCGTGCCTGAGGGCCAAATATGGCTGATTTTACTGGCGGCCAGCCTGTGCGTCAACATCGTCCAGCTGCTGTGGCGCCCCATCCTGCGCTTCCTGCGCCGGGGCGACCAGGTCTCTGAGGACAACATCCGCGCCATGGTGGAGGAGGGCGAGGAGTCCGGCGCCATCCAGGGCAGCGAGAAGGAGTTCATTGAGAATGTCTTTGACTTCGACAACCTCACCGCCAAGGACGTGATGGTCCACCGCACCGACATGGTGACCATCGCCCTGGACGACAGCGAGGAGGAGATCCTGGAGGCCATCCGCCAGTCCGGCCTGTCCCGTTTCCCGGTGTACGAGGACGACGTGGACGACATCATCGGCATCCTGTCCACCCGGGAGTACCTGTTGAATTTCCGGGTCCCCGACCCCAAGCCCATGAAGGAGCTGCTCCGCCCGGCCTACTTTATCCCCGAGTCCGTGGCCGCCGACGTGCTGTTCAAGGACATGCAGAGCCGCAAAACCCACATGGCCCTGGTGGTGGACGAGTACGGCGGCACCAGCGGCCTGGTCACCCTGGAGGACCTGCTGGAGGAGCTGGTGGGCAACATCTACGACGAGTTTGACCCCCAGGAGGAGCAGGAGATCATCCAGCTGGACAGCGGCCGGTGGCGGGTGTCCGGCTCCGCCGACCTGGAGGAGCTGGCCGAGGCCATGGGCTTCGACCTGCCCGAGGACGAGGATCGGGACTATGACACCTTGGGCGGGCTGGTCTTCTCCCAGCTGTCCGTCATCCCGGAAAACGGCAGCCGGCCGGTGGTGGACGCCCTGGGCCTGCATATCCAGGTGGAGGAGCTGGCCGACCGGCGGGTGGAGTGGGCCCTGGTGGAGCCGCTGAAGCCCGACCCCCAGGACGGGGAAGTGTAATACGTATCAAAAACCAGGGCCGCCCATATGGGCGGCCCTGGTTCGCTGTCTATTCGCTCTGGACGCCCATCCACTCCAGGCAGCGGTTGAAATTTACCTGGGTCTGGGCCACCCGGTCGTGGAGGCAGCCCCAGATGACGGACAAACCATCGCCGTACGCCCCGTCCTCTGACCGCACCGCCTGGGCCACCGCCCCTACCGCGTCCGCCAGGCCCGTCAGCTCCAGCACGTCCTCTTCCAGCGCCATCCAGGGTGGCCTATGTTCCAAATTTTTTTCCAAATCAAAAACCTCCTTGCTTTTTACCCGGAGGTTGTGGTATCATAGATTTACCTCCACCTCCGGGTGTTGGGATTTCAGGGTGTTGGGTTGCTTGCCGCTGGCCAACACCCTACTTTTTGTCCAGTTCCGCCTGGAGTAAATCAATCCCAGTCATAATCGCATCCGTTCTGCTTACGTTGAGCTTATCCGCACAGTCCTGGATCTTCTGCGACTCCTGCTCAGAAACACGGATTGTGATTTTCCCAGTCCGGGACTGCTCCCCCTTTGGCGGACGGCCTGTCCTTGGGGACATTAGATTCACCTCTCTTTTGGTCGTGCTTATATTCTAACTTATGCACCGCCATAAGTCAAGTGTTTTTGGGAAAAAATTCAAAAAAAGAAGTGCCCCAATCGAGGCGTTTGATCTGAGTTTCCCCGCCTGCGGGGGAAACTGCTTCAAAAAATCTCCTTTGCGGACACTCCCGGCACAAGCCGCTTGACAAGGCGGCGAAAACTGCTATAATAAATACAGGAAGACGCCGCCACGGACGGCAGCGCTCTCCAGATTACTTTCTAAAGAAGTAACCGTCCAACATTGGGGTGCTGGGACGGTTACTTCTTTTTATTGATGATCTGGATGACCAGACTAATGACGCCCAGGATTACCAGACAAAACTGAAACAGTTCCGAGTAAGTAGGCAATCAAATCACCCCCCCTCCCACAGGGAGGGGCAAGGAAGCACCCTCCCAGTCGGAGAGCCCCGCTCGCCCGCATGTGGCGGCGCCTTATCTCAAATATAACACAGTTTGACTGTTTCCGCAAGAACAAAACCAGGGCCGCCCGTATGGGCGGCCCTGGACTATTTGTCCCAGGTTTAGCGCAGGTTGAAGAAGGCCTTCTTGCCGGGGTACTGGGCGATATCACCCAGCTCCTCCTCGATGCGGAGCAGCTGGTTGTACTTGGCCACCCGGTCGGTGCGGCTGGGGGCGCCGGTCTTGATCTGGCCGGCGTTGAGGGCCACAGCGATGTCGGCGATGGTGGCGTCCTCGGTCTCGCCGGAGCGGTGGGAGACGATGGCGGTGTAGCCGGCCCGGTTGGCCATCTGGATGGCGTCCAGGGTCTCGGTGAGGGTG
>CAJTOE010000238.1 GCA_910577805.1 uncultured Oscillospiraceae bacterium
GGGGGTGTAGGTCTGAATCAAGGCCCGGCCTTTTGCGCCGCCCCGGCCCGCACGGCCCACCACCTGGGTAATGAGAGAAAACGTCCGCTCCCCCGCCCGGAAGCTGTCCACAAAGAGGGCCAGGTCCGCGTCCACCACCCCCACCAGCGTCACGTCGGGGAAATTGAATCCCTTGGCAATCATCTGGGTCCCCACCAGAATGGGAATGTTCTCCTGTCGGAACTTATCAAGCAATTCCTGGTGCGGGTGGGCGGCGGAAATCGTGTCCGTATCCATCCGCAGGATTTCTGTACCGGGAAATAAATCCTCAAGCTCCTCTTGAAGCCGCTGGGTTCCCACACCGATGAAGTTCAGTCCCCCGCCGCAGGAGGGGCACGCATTGGGCAGAGGCCGGGAGTAGCCGCAGTAGTGGCACATCAGCCGCCCGTTGGCCGAGTGGTAGGTCAGCTTCACGCTGCACCGGGGACATTCCGGCACCTCTCCGCAAGCGCCGCAGGAGACCATCCGGCTGTTCCCCCGGCGGTTCAGGAACAAAATCGACTGCTCTCCCGCCCTCAAATTCTGCTCCAGCTCCTCCCGGAGCGGGGCGCTGATACAGGAGCCGTTCCCGGCCCGCAGTTCCTCCTTCATGTCCACGATTTCCACCGCCGGCAGCGCCTTTTGATTGTACCGGTGGTCCAGACGCACCAGATGATAACGTCCCTGCTGGGCGTGGTACATGCTCTCCACCGACGGCGTGGCCGACCCCAGAAGCAGCAGAGCGTTGTGCTGGACACAGCGGTATTTTGCCACATCCCGCGCGTGGTAGCGGGGCGTATTTTCCGACTTGTAGCTGGATTCATGCTCCTCGTCCAAAATAATCAGCCCCAGGTCGTTCAGCGGTGCGAACACCGCCGAGCGGGTGCCGATGACCAAGCGGGCCTCCCCGTTTCGCACCCGCTTCCACTCGTCGTACCGCTCCCCCGCCCGCAGAGAGCTATGGAGGACGGCAACCGACCGGCCGAAGTAGGACACGAAAAAACGCATGACCTGGGGGGTCAGGGCGATTTCCGGCACCAGCACCATAGCCGTTTTTCCCCGGCCCAAGGTCTCCTGAATTAATCGAAGGTACACCTGGGTCTTGCCGCTGCCCGTCACGCCGTACAGCAGCGCGGCCGCGGCCTCCCCCTTTTGGCACAGAGCGTCCAGCGCTTCAAAGGCCTGCTGCTGCTCCTCGTTCAGCTCCACCGGACCGGCCGGGGGCACATCGTCCAGGGACACCCGCCGGAACACCTCCCGGCGCTCCAGGGTCAGGATGCCGCTTTTTTCCAGGGAGCGCAGGGTGGCCGCCGAAGCGCCGGTAAAATAGCACAGCTCCTTGGTGGACGCCTGCCCCACCACGCATAAAAGCTCCGTCACGCCATAGCGCAGCGGCGCAGTACGCCGGCGGGGGGTCACCAGGGCCATGGCCTCCTCCACTGGCATAGCCAGCGTGGCGATCCGCTCGGTCTTGTCTCCCACGGAGCGCTGGGCGCTGGTCTCCACCTGGACTATGCCCTTCTGGGCCAGCTGACGGATCGCGGGGTTGGGGTCCTTGGGACCGAAGGCCGTGCGGACCTGCTCCAGCTCCGCCTCCCCGCCCCAGGCGAACAGCATCTCCACCAGCTTTTGCGCGCCTTGGGAGCTGCCAGCGGCCTCGAAGGCCATTTCCCTGTCCACGCCGGCCTGAATGGCCACCGTACTGCGCAGGGCAAAGTACAGTCCCGCCGGCAGCATGGCCTTCACCGCATCGTAGACGGTGCAGAAATACTGCTCCCGCATCCAGAGCGCCAGCTTGATCCCCTTTTCATCCAGCACCGGCTGGTCGTCCAGTGTGGCGAGCAGTTCTTTTTTTGCCGCCGGGTTTTCCCCTGGAGCGATGGACAGCACAATGCCCTCCGCACCCCGGTTGCCCGACCCGAACGGCACCAGCACCCGTGTGCCCGGACGTAAGCGGTCCTCCAGCTGGGCGGGGACCCGGTAGTCGTAGGGCTTGTCGATGGCGTAAACCGCCTTGGACACGGCTATTTTGGCGGAACACCCCATCAAAGCACCTCCTGTTTCTATACATATGTAGAGGCGGCCTGTAGCCGCCCCTGCGCCAAAACGCCTAAACTTCTTCCTGCAAGACCTCGTCCAGCTTGCCGTCGGCCACCTCGCGGATGGCAATGCTCACCGGCTTGTCGTCCAAAGGCTCCCCGGCGCTCTCCGCCTCGCTGGAAATCTGGCGTGCCCGGCAGGCCACCACGTTGACCAGCTCGTACCGGCTGGGGACTTTATGCAGCAGCTGCTTCATAGGGGGTTCCAACATCATAATGAAAACACTCCTTTATAAATTTTTTCCCGATTCTCCACCCGGCACTCCGCCGCGGTGAGGATGGCTTCGATCTCCGACACGGCGTTGGACACCTTGTCGTTGATGACCAGATAGTTATAGTGGACGATCTCACGGGCCTCCAGACGGGCCTTCTCCAGCCGTCCCGCAATGACCTCCTCGCTGTCCGTGTTCCGGTTGTGCAGGCGGCGGGACAGTTCCTCAAAGGAGGGGGGGATGATGAAGATGAACAGCGCGTCCGGGCACCGCTGACGGACCTTTGCCGCGCCCTGGACCTCGATGTCCAGCAGCACGTCGGTCCCCTCCTCCAGCTTATCCCGAATAACCTTCAGAGAGGTGCCGTAGTAATTATGCACGTACTCGGCGTACTCCAGCAGCTCTTCCTCGGCAATCATGCGTTCAAATTCCGCCCGGTCCACGAAGTTGTAGTTGACCCCGTCCTGTTCCCCCACCCGTGGACTGCGCGTGGTATAGGACACGGAGAAATAGATGTTTTTCCGCTGGCCCAGCAGCTCGGCAATCACGGTGCTTTTTCCCACGCCGGAGGGCCCGGAAAGGACGATCAGCTGTCCCTTCTCCTTTTTTTTCATCACTCCAAATCCTCCTCTCCAGTTAAACGGCCGGAGATCGTCTCCGGCGGCAAGGCCGAGAGTACCAAGTGATCGTTATCCAGAATCAGCACCGACTGCGTGCGCCGCCCGTAGGAGGCGTCAATAAGCCCTCCCCGCTCTCTGGACTCCTGTACCAAGCGCTTGATGGGGGCGGATTCCGGACTGACCACCGCTAAAAGCCGCTGGGCCGAAACCAGACTGCCAAAGCCGATGTTGATAAA
>CAJTOE010000239.1 GCA_910577805.1 uncultured Oscillospiraceae bacterium
AAGATCGTAACCGCCATCCAGAAGGCCAACACAGAGGTGCAGCCTTCCGACCGGATCGCCCCGGAGGAGATTGACGAAATTATCGACGGGATCGAGGCTCTTAACCGCCCGCGGATGCTGGTGGAGGACATCCAGGACCTGGTGGAACAGGCGCTGGTCGCCCAAAACAAGTTCCAGCTTGCCAAGACCTATATCATCTACCGGTACACCCGCGCTCTGGTGCGTAAGCAGAACACCACCGACGAATCCATTCTGGCCCTGCTGCGCAACGAGAACAAGGAGCTGGCGGAAGAAAATTCCAATAAAAACACCATGATCGCCGCCACCCAGCGGGATTACATCGCCGGTGAGGTGAGCCGGGACCTGACCCGGCGCATTTTGCTGCCGGAGCATATCTCCAAGGCCCACGACGAGGGGACCATCCATTTCCACGACGCGGACTATTTTATCCAGCCCATTTTCAACTGCTGCCTCATCAACATCGGGGACATGCTGGACAACGGCACCGTGATGAACGGCAAGCTCATTGAAAGCCCCAAGAGCTTTCAGGTGGCCTGCACGGTGGTGACGCAGATCATTGCCTGCGTGGCCTCCAACCAGTACGGCGGCCAGAGCGTGGACCTGAGCCATCTGGGCAAGTACCTGCGCCGGAGCCGGGAGAAGTTCCGGAAGCACATCGCCTACGAGTGCGCCGGGCAGGTGGACGAGGCCACCATGGAGCGTCTGGCGGAGGACCAGCTCCGCACGGAGCTGAAATCCGGCGTGCAGACCGTCCAGTATCAGATCAACACCCTTATGACCACCAACGGCCAGTCCCCCTTCGTCACCCTCTTTCTGAACCTGAAGGCGGACGACCCCTATCTGGAAGAAAACGCCATGATCGTGGAAGAAGTCCTCCGCCAGCGCCTGGAGGGCATCAAGAACGAAAAGGGCGTGTATATCACCCCCGCCTTCCCCAAGCTGGTGTACGTGCTGGACGAGCACAACTGCCTGAAGGGCGGGAAGTACGACTATATCACCCGGCTTGCCGTAAAATGCTCCGCCAAGCGGATGTACCCCGACTATATCTCCGCCAAGAAGATGCGGGAGAACTACCAGGGCAACGTGTTTTCGCCTATGGGCTGCCGGTCCTTCCTGGCCCCCTGGAAGAACGAGCAGGGGGAGTACCAGTTCGAGGGCCGCTTCAATCAGGGCGTCGTCTCCCTGAACCTGCCCCAGATCGGCATCCTGGCCCGCGGGGACCACGGGAAGTTCTGGGAGCTGTTCGAGCAGCGGCTTGCGCTGTGCTTTGAGGCCATCATGTGCCGCCACAACGCCCTGAAAAACGTCCGCTCCGACTCCTCCCCCATCCACTGGCAGTACGGGGCCATCGCCCGCCTGCCGAAGGGCGCTCCTATCGCCCCTCTGCTGTACGGCGGCTACTCCTCCATCTCCCTGGGCTACATCGGCCTGTACGAGGTGACCAAGCTGATGACCGGCGAGAGCCACACCGCCCCGGAGGGCCAGGAATTTGCCCGTAAGGTGATGAACCGGCTGCGGAAGGCCTGCGACGACTGGCGGGCAGAAACCAACATCGGTTTTGCTCTGTACGGCACCCCTGCCGAGTCCCTGTGCTACCGGTTCGCCCGCATCGACAAGGAGCGCTTTGGCACCATCCCGGACGTGACCGACAAGGGGTATTATACCAACAGCTACCATGTGGACGTGCGGGAGCCCATCGACGCGTTTTCCAAGTTCCAGTTCGAGAGCCAGTTCCAGTCCATCTCCACCGGCGGCTGCATCTCCTATTCGGAGGTGCCCAACATGGCCCACAACCTGGACGCCCTGGAGGACGTGGTCCGCTTTATTTACGACAACATCCAGTATGCCGAGTTCAACACCAAGAGCGATTACTGCCAGTGCTGCGGCTTTGACGGGGAGATCACCATCAATGAGGATTTTGAGTGGGAGTGCCCCAGCTGCGGCAACAAGGACCAGAGCCGGATGAATGTGACCCGGCGCACCTGTGGCTATTTGGGCGAAAACTTCTGGAATGTGGGTAAGACCAAGGAAATCAAGGCCAGAGTGATGCACCTGTAATCGGTTTCTATATACATTATAATATATATATGGCCTTCCCTCTCACGGGGGAAGGCTTTTCTCTGCGCCTGCCGGTACTGCGCCGCAGTTCTTCCAGTGCCAGGGTCCGCGCCTTCCCTCTCACAGACAGCCGCTCTTATTTTTGGAAAAATCCCTCTGCCCGCTTGCATTTTGCTTTTCTTTTGCTATAATGAACCGTACACACGACAATGAAATATGATATGTGCAATTTGTAAGGCGGCGCGGCCCTCTTCTCTTCCCCCCCTCATCCGTCACCGCCTGCGGCGGTGCCACCTTCCCCCACCAGGGGGGAAGGCTTTTCTCTGCGCCTAACGATACGACTCCGCAGCTCTTTAAGTGCCAGTGTCCGAGCCTTCCCCCTCACGGGGGAAGGTGGCACGGCGAAGCCGTGACGGATGAGGGTGAAAAACCCCGCAAATTACACAACGAACTAGGATGGATTGACATGAAAACAAAGCGATACGAAATGGATATGTGCAGCGGACCTCTGGCCAGCAAAATCCTGGTCTTTGCCCTGCCGCTGATGCTCTCCAGTATGCTCCAGCTCCTGTTCAACGCGGCGGACGTGATCGTAGTGGGCAAGTTCGCCGGACGGGAATCCCTGGCGGCGGTGGGGTCCACCACGTCTTTAATCAACCTGCTTATAGCCCTGTTCATCGGCCTGTCCGTGGGCGCAAACGTGGTGGTAGCACGAGACCTGGGCAGCGGCCGGAAGGACAACGCGGGAAAAGCGGTGCATACCTCCATCGCCCTGTCCATACTCAGCGGCCTGGTCATGTCGGCGGTCGGCATCCTGCTCTCCCCCGTCCTGCTGCAATGGATGGACTCCCCCCAGGACGTGATTGGTCTGTCCACCCTCTATCTGCGGGTCTACTTCGCCGGAATGCCCGCCACGATGGTCTATAACTTCGGCAGCGCCATGCTCCGTGCCCAGGGGGACACCAAGCGCCCCCTGTACTTTTTGAGCATCGCCGGAGTCATTAATCTGGTACTGAACCTGTTTTTCGTCATCTCCCTCCACTGGGGGGTGG
>CAJTOE010000240.1 GCA_910577805.1 uncultured Oscillospiraceae bacterium
GATTTGGATACCTTGAAGATTTGATGTGTTTCTTCCAAGCTGTGTCCGGCCTGCCGATATTCTATTGTCCGTTCTCTATATCTTTTTGAATAGCTCATGTCCTCATTCTACTCGATATGCAACTTTTTTTCAACTGTTTTTACTATATCTGGAAAAAGGCTCTGTTATGCTTCGCCTTTGCCCATCGGTTCAAACGCCGTTCCCTCCCCGAACGCGCCGTAGACCAGGCAGGTTTTGGAGGAAAACTCCGCCGCCTGCTCCAGCGCCTCCCGGAGTACGGCCGGACGTATGGACGGGTCCTGTTCCGCACGGTCCTTCCGCTTCAGCCAGGCCAGCAGAAAGGCCGCCGCAAAGGAATCGCCGGCCCCCAGCGTGTCCACCGCTTCCACCAGCTTCGGCGGCTGGGTATAGAAATCCGTCCCATCGTACAGCATGGCTCCCTCGCTTCCACGGGTGGCAATGACCATGCCAGTCCCTTTTCCGTTAATCATACGACAGATGTCTGCCGCGGTTTCCTGGGTCGCGGCTCCGCCGCAGGACAGAAAGGCGTAGTCGATGCAGGGCGCAACCCGTTCTACCCGCTCCGCGTCCACCCACTGGCCGGAGAAATCGTAGGAGACGGAGATTCCAGCCTGTTTCAGGCGGGGAAGCTGGCTGTCCATATAGCTGTTGTTGGAGGTATGGCAGAGCGCGAACTGCTTGATATAGTTCAGGTCCACATCGCCCAGCTCAATGGGGTGGTCCCGCAGGACGCCGCCCTTGTTGCTGCCCAGAAAAACCCGGTCGCCATCCACCAGGGTCACACGGGCGCATCCATTTTCGCCCTCGTACTGGCGGCAGCGGCTTCGGTCCACCTGGTATTTGTCCAAAGCGGCCATGACGTGCTGTGCCACCTCGTCCGTACCAAACACGCCAATGTAGGCGGATTCTACGCCGAGCATTCGGGCATAAATGGAAAAGTTCAGGGCCTGCCCGCCGGGGTACATCGTTTTTTGATGCTCATACTTGTCACAGACATTGTCTCCAATGCCGATTACACGCATATCGTTTCCCTCCTTGTTTATCGGTCCGGACTCCTTATGATGTAATATAATCTTATATAATGAGTTTGTCAATATGATTTCTTCTGTTTTGAGAAGAGTCTTTGATTTTTAGTGGATTGCACAAAAAATCAGGCCGCTTTTTGGTTATCTATACAGTCAAAAAATTTATTGGGTGCTTTTAATTTGTAAAGCAGTCCTTCCTTTTTTCAGCCGCTTTTACTATACTACTGCGGGGTGAAGGAGCATCTGTCCACCCTGAAAGGGGGCTCAACATCTGAGCATTGCTGGATACAACTTGACTGGCTGGCACTACAGTGGTTGTCTACCAAATATGAAATGCTCCCTTCAAATATGAAGGGAGCATTTCATATGCCAAAAGGCTGTTTTGGATACGTTACAGGTTCGCTTTCAGGGCATCCACCCGGTCCGTCTTTTCCCAGGGCAGGTCCAGATCGTCCCGTCCGAAGTGGCCGTAAGCGGCCAGCTGGCGGTAGATGGGCCGGCGGAGGTTCAGGTCCCGGATGATGGCCGCAGGCCGCAGGTCAAAGGTCTTTTCCACCGCGTCCTCCAGCTGTGTGTCGGAGACAGTGCCGGTGCCGAAGGTATCCACCCGCACGGAGACGGGCTTCGCCACACCGATGGCGTAGGCCAGCTGGACCTGGCAGCGGCTGGCCAGACCCGCAGCTACCACGTTTTTCGCTACCCAGCGGGCCGCGTAGGCCGCGGAGCGGTCCACCTTCGTGGGGTCCTTGCCAGAGAACGCGCCGCCGCCGTGAGGGGCGCTGCCGCCGTATGTATCCACAATGATCTTCCGTCCGGTCAGGCCGGAGTCGCCCTGGGGACCGCCGATGACAAAGCGGCCGGTGGGGTTGACATAGATTTTCGTCTCCGCGTCCATCAAATCAGCGGGGATAATGGGCTTGATGACCAGCTCGATCATGTCCTTGCGGATCTGGTCCAGTTCCACCTCAGGGCCATGCTGGGTGGAGACGACCACCGCGTCCACCCGCTTGGGAGAGCCGTCCTCGTTGTACTCGATGGTCACCTGCGTCTTGCCGTCAGGACGCAGATAGTTGACCTTGCCGTCCTTACGCACCTGGGTCAGCTGGAGGGCCAGCTTTTGAGCCAGGGAGATGGGCAGAGGCATTTTCTCCGGCGTCTCGTCGCAGGCGTAGCCGAACATCATACCCTGGTCGCCAGCGCCGTTGTCCAGGCCGTCGTTCTGAGCGCCCTCCTTGGCCTCCAGGCACTTGTCCACACCCATGGCGATATCGCCGGACTGCTCGTCGATCGAAGTGATGACCGCGCAGGTCTCGCTGTCAAAACCGAACTTGGCCCGGTCGTAGCCGATCTCCCGGATCACCTTACGGGCGGTCTTGGGGATGTCCACATAGCAGGAGGTGGTGATCTCGCCCATCACATGGACCAGACCGGTGGTCACAGTGGTCTCACAGGCCACACGGGCGTTGGGGTCCTGGGCAATGATGGCGTCCAGCACCGCGTCGGAAATCTGGTCGCAGATTTTGTCGGGGTGACCCTCCGTCACCGATTCAGAAGTAAACAGTCTCTTTGCCATAATGTATATAGTTCTCCTTTCTGCTCTTCGTGAGAAAAAAAGCGCTCCGCAAAGGCGGAGCGCGTCTTATCCTCATCTTTCGATACACTACCGCCGGATTTAGCACCTTGCGCACTGACGCAGGTTGCCGGGCTTCACAGGGCCGTTCCCTCCACCACTCTTGATAAGGTTATTTAATTGTTCTCCCCTATTATAACAGAGGTTCGTTATTTGTCAAGAGGGGAATTTTGGGGGGAGTGTCCAAATGCGCAGTTAAAAGAAGTTGAATAAAGAAAAGGGAACAGAAGCCTCTGGATGGAGGGAATGATAGCGATGCTTTTGAAGACCAAAACGATTGTAATACTATAGTAAAAACAGTTAAAAAAAGGTTACGTATCGAGTAGAATGAGGACATGAGCTATTCAAAAAGATATAGAGAACGGACAATAGAATATCGGCAGGCCGGACACAGCTTGGAAGAAACACATCAAATCTTCAA
>CAJTOE010000241.1 GCA_910577805.1 uncultured Oscillospiraceae bacterium
ACGCGATATCCGCCATAAAACAGCTTCTTTTATGCGATCCTTGCAACATTGCCCTGATAAGGTCTCCGCTTTCTTTCAACATAGCCAGATTTCCTATGTTCTAATTCGGGAGTAATAAATGCTCTCAACGGTGGTTTTGTTGTTGTCCTTGTGCGGGGTAGCCCTTCCCTGGCGTTCTTTTTGTTTGAACAGATGTCTCGATTTGGAATCCGTCTGGAATATAGCCAGGAATAGTATACGCCTCAATCCCTTGGTTCTCGAACTCTGCCACAAGCTCTTGGTATTCCTCTGGAAGATCAGCGGGGTCCTGGTAACGAACGGAGGGATTGTGTGAAGAGGAGGTGTCAGATTGGATCTCACCAAAACTGAATCAACTCTCTGTCCACCGTGCAAATCCAGCAGCCATATCAATACCAGCGGCTTGTGCCGCGCCAGCGAGCAGTATGAGCAAGTAATGCGGCCACAAGCCCCACACGGGCGATTTTCCTGGATTTTCTGCGCTTCTTTGCAGGCTTGGACACGCCCTGTTCCACATACCCCTGAAGCTTGGCATGAAACTCCTGGTAAGAGGCCTCCGCGCTTGGGTGCGCGGGCATGGGTGATTTGCGGTCCAGTGCATCCAGATATGCCTCGATCATTGCGGGATCATAGGTTTCTTCGGTCATAGCGTCCAGAGCGGTCTCCAGTTCTTCTGCCAGCTCCGATGGCGGCAAGGCTTCCAGCTTGTCCGTGGGGTCGTTCATAATTTACCTCCTTCCACAGCCCTCCACTTTATATATGTCGGAAGCAGAGGGGTTTGTTGCAGTAGATTCAAAAAATTTTTACGGCAGTAAAAATCACTCTTTCTGAACGACATCCTCGGCCTGCTCCACGTTGCCAAGCATTCGATAGGCTATGCAGAACAGCTTTTTGTAGTGAGTTTGATAGAGACCATAGACAAAGTCGTCAGATGCCTTCCACATTTGTTCCACCTTCTTTCGGACGAACTCGGGTAGATTATACCATACTTTTACAAAAATCGAAAGTGCTTGGAGCCATAAATAGCACCCTTATCCATCGCCGCCGCAGATGGTGACAGATAAGGGTGAATATTTTACGCAGATAAATTTACAGCATCTCCAGATAGCGCACACCCTCCAGCTGGCGGACGCTTTGGACGATATCGTTGTGGTGCATGTTTTTCCGTCCCCGTATCGTGACAATGAACGCCAGCGCGTCATCGCCGCTTCCGCTTTCACACTCCTTCAAAATGCTGCTCAACTCCAGATTATGCTCCCGCGCCCCACGCAGAAAGGTTCCCAGAGACATGCTGGGGTCCAGCTCAATGTAGACCTCCACCACATTGCCCTGACTGCGCAGGCTGAAATCCAGCCGGTGCAGCACAGTCAGTACTGCCACGATAGCCATGCTTCCCGCAACCGCCGCCTCGTACAAGCCGATTCCAGCCGCAAGGCCCACGCAGGCCGAGGCCCAGAGCCCCGCCGCCGTGGTCAGGCCCTTGATCTGGTTGTGGGAGGTCACAATAATAGTCCCCGCCCCCAGAAAGCCGATGCCGCTGATGACCTGGGCGCCCATACGGGTGGGGTCTCCGGCGCCGGTGGCCTGGTAGGAGTACTGATTGACCAGCATCACGATACACGCGCCGATGCTCACCAGCATGTAGGTCCGAAAGCCGGCGGGCCGGTTTTTGATCCCGCGCTCCAGGCCAATCAGCCCGCCCAGCAGCATTGCGACTATGATGCGCACGAAGATACCGACTGCCGTAATCTCACGCAGCTCCAGCATACAGAATACGCCCCCTTTCTTATTTTGTTTCATTATAGCACATTGGAAAGCAATTTTCATCATATAGTAGACTAACTTGTTGAGAACAGGAGTTGGTTTGTATGACAAAAGCAAAAGAGACCTTCCGGGTATTCGTGGTACGAAAGCGCTGGTGGACGGCGGCTGCCTGTCTGTGCCTGGCGGCGCTGCTCTTCGGCGTGGTCAATCATCCGGCGGTAGTGGGGGCCTCCGCCGCCGCGCGGCAGCTGCCCATCTACTGCGTACAGCGGGACCAGAAACTGGTGGCTATCAGCTTTGACGCGGCCTGGGGCAACGAGGACACACAGCAGCTCATTGACATCATGGACAAGTACAAGGTCAAGGCCACATTCTTCGTCGTGGGCGACTGGGCGGATAAATACCCTGAGTCAGTCAAAGCGCTCCACGACGCGGGCCATGAGGTAATGAACCACTCCAACACCCACGCCCACTATCCCCAGCTCTCCACCGACGAAATCACAGCCGACCTGAACGCCTGCAACGATAAGGTAGAGCAGATCACCGGCGTGCGTCCCACGCTGGTCCGTCTGCCCTACGGGGACTATGACGACCACTCCATCAATGCGGTGCGTTCTATCGGCATGGAGCCAGTCCAGTGGGATGTGGACAGCCTGGACTGGAAAGACCTGGAAGCTCCGGAGATTGTCAAGCGGGTCACGGAAAAGGTACAGCCGGGGTCTATCGTGCTGTTCCACAATGCCGCCCTGCACACCCCGGAGGCCCTGCCCACGATTCTGGAGACCCTCATTCAGGACGGCTACACCTTCGTGCCCATCTCCCAAATCCTGCTTACCGGCGAGTACACCATCGACCACACCGGACGGCAGTGTCCGGCGTAAATCTGGAAAATTAGGCCGAAAACCCGCCCTTTTTCGCTGCGCAACCGCTGGTTGCGGCGATTTCCAAGTGCGATTGATGGACTTTTTCCCTTTTTTCGTGTATTCTTACAGATAGAAAAAGGGAAGGAGAGACACACACCCATGACATTAGGCGAACACATTTTACAGTACCGAACCGCACGGGGCTGGTCCCAGGAGGACCTGGCCGACGCTCTGGAGGTCTCCCGCCAGTCCGTGTCCAAGTGGGAGACCGACGCATCCACGCCGGAGCTGGATAAGATCGTCCGGCTGAGTGAAATTTTCCAGGTCAGCATAGACGAGCTGGTCACGGGCAAAGCGCCGCCGGAGCCTGAACCAGAACCTGTGCCGGAACCCGTCCCGGAGACCGGACCGGTGGCGTCCAGTCCGCCCGCCCCGCCGCCG
>CAJTOE010000242.1 GCA_910577805.1 uncultured Oscillospiraceae bacterium
CATGATGGCGCCGCCGCCGCGGGTGTAGGTGCCGTGCTTGTCGCTATAGAACTTCCAGAGCGCCTCGTTGACGGAGAAGCCCTGCTCCACCAGCGCGGTTTTCATATCGCTGGAGATGGTGCTCACGCCGGAGCCGGTGCCGCCGGCCAGCAGGTCCACCGAGGAGGCGGAAAACAGACTCAGCTTGGAGCCGGCCGCCACAGGCAGGCCCTTGCCGTCCTCGGCCCGGTTGTAGAGAAGCACAAAGCCCTCCGCGCCGGCCCGGCGGGTGTAGGCCTGCTCCTCTGCCTGGAGCTGGGCGGAGTCGGTGATGTCCCGCTTATAATAGACCGTGTCCACGCCGCTGGGACCGCCGGCCGACTGGAACTTTGTCTCGCCGAAGATGTCCCGGAGCACCAGGTCATAGGATGAGGTGGTAATCCAGGACAGCGCGATGGAGAATACCAAGAGGACCGCCAGCAGGGGGGCGACAATGGCGGTGAATTTTTTGGCGCTCATTTTTTTCGTTCCCTTTTTCACAAAAATCCCTCCAACAAGAAATTGTGGCTTACGCGATGCCGGAAGCGGTCCGCTTCCAGTCTTTTGTTATTCCCTCCTTTTTCTTCCAGTATAGTGGGCGCGCCGCCGCGCCAGTGCTGTTTTCAGCCTACCATTCCTCTAAAATGGATGCAATGCGTCAAAACTTTTTTGGCGTATTTCACCACTTTATCTGCCGCATAAAAAAGACGGCCGGTCTTTGCAGCCAGCCGCCGTTGGTGTTATGGGTTTGTGTCTGATTCCACCGGGAACAGGATAGACAGCCGGTAGATGCCGTCGCCGGTGCGTAACTGGAGGTCCCCTCCGTATTTCTCCGTCAACGTCCGGACGCTCTGCATCCCGAAGCCGTGAAACCGTTTGTCCGCCTTGGTGGTGAGGGGCAGGCCCTGGTCCATCACCAGTACGCCGTCATAATAGTTTTCCTCCCGGATAATCAGAAAATTCTGCTGGGTATGTATCGTCAGGGAAATCAGCCGCATGTCCGGGTCGTCCAGGCGCTCCACCGCCTCGATGGCGTTGTCCAGGATGTTGCCGAACAGGGCGTAGATATCCGCGTCCTCCATAAAACGAAGCTGCTGGCCGTCCGCCACGCAGGTCAGGGCGATCTGCTTGCCGGAGCAGACCAGAGATTTGTTGGACAGCACCAGGTCCAGGGCCGCGCACTCGGTTTTCAGCCCGCAGTCGTAGATGTTCACCAGGCGCTCCAGCTCCCGCAGCTCCTTCTGGCGGCCCACGTCCCCCAGGGCGGCGATCTGGTGCTTAATGTCGTGACAGCGGATGTTGATGGCGTCCACCGTCTCCTTTTCCAGGGCGTAGCGGCTGCGCTCCGCGTGGAGCAGCTGTGCGGCCACCTGGGCCTTGCGCTTGGACTCCGCCTGGCGCATCTGGCACATGCTGATGACCAGAGCCAGCAGGGAGAGCAGGATAGAGATAATATTGATGTAGATTTTGACCGGTGCGCTGATATCCACTTGCAGCTCGTCCTGGATCAGCGGCTCCAGCACGATCACCGCCCCCACAACCGCCGCCGCTGTCACCAGCATGATATCGTCCTCACTGCCGCTGCCGCTGTACACGTTGGACCGGCCCTGGAACAGCGCCACGAAGCAGACGCAGGACAGCGCCGTAATGGCGGGCAGGAGCAGTCCGCTGGCCCAGGCGGGCAGGGACGGGAGGAGCGCCAGCGATACCTCGGTCATGCGCTCGGAGCAGTGCTGGAGGATATAGCCTGTGGTCCCGCCGTAGAGGGCGGCGGTCCAGCCGCAGCGCAGGCAGAACCGGAACGCCGCCACCGCCAGAAGATAGGTCCCCAGATACTTGGCCACGATCACGCCGCTGGTACTCCACGCAGGCTCCCAGACGAAGCACAGCAGGAACGTACACAGCCCCGCCCACAGCGCCTCCGCCCCCACCATCGCGGTCAGCCGCAGGCCCAGCATAGGCCGGGCCTTCAGGCCGTACCCCGTGACCAGACAGCAGGTCAGCAGGACGGCGCGCATGTAGAGATCGGCCCGCAGCATCTCCGCGAGCTGCTCCGGGCCGGTCATGGCGTATCCTCCCAGCTCAGGTCGGCAAACCGGTGCAGCTGGGCCAGAAAGGCTTTTTTCCGCATCCGGCTGATGGTGAACTCCCGCCCGTCCACCACCACGGAAAAGCCGCTGATTTTGGCGACATACCGCAGGTTGACGATGCACTGGTTGTTGCAGCGGAAAAAGAACTGCTCCGGCAGGCTTTGCTCCACGGATTTCAGCGTACCGTAGGCGTCGTAGTGGCCTTGCTGGGTATGATAGCGGATGTGGTGGTCGAAGATCTCCACATACCGCAGCTCGTATTCCCGCAGGTGTACCGCGCCGGAATTGGTGTTCAGCAGGAGCCAGCGCTCCTTTTTCCGCTCACACCGGTCCACCACCCGCTTCATTTTCAGCAGAAAGGCGGGGTAGTTGACGGGCTTGAGGATGTAGTCCAGAGCTTCCACAGAGTAACCCTGGACGGCGTACTGGGCCAGGCTGGTGACGAAGATCAGCACCACCGCGCTGTCCAGCTCCCGCAGTTTCTGGGCGGCCTCCATGCCGTCCATATCGGGCATACGGATGTCCATAAAGACCACGTCATATGCACGCTGGTAGTGTTCCAGAAAGTCCGCGGCACGGCTGTACCAGGAGTGCCGCAGCTCCACGCCGGTCTCCTGGGCAAACCGGTCCAGGAAGGCGCCGAGATGGGCCGCCTCCTTCTCCTCGTCCTCGATGATGGCGATTTCCAGCATAGGACTCCACCTCTCGAAAAAATAAAAGACACCACATTTTCATGTGGTGTCTTTTTCCTGCGCTTGCTGTACGCAGATTGGTGCGCGAGGCGGGAGTCGAACCCGCACGCCCTTGCGAGCACTGGCACCTGAAGCCAGCGAGTCTACCAATTCCACCACTCGCGCTCGTGGAATTTCGCGCCGTTTCCCTCAGCGCAAGACATATATTAGCACAAAGTCTTTTATCTGTCAATAGGTTTTTTGAAAAATTTTCTTGGATTTGAAAATGGGGGGGAGTGGGGG
>CAJTOE010000243.1 GCA_910577805.1 uncultured Oscillospiraceae bacterium
GATTATTTGAACCGCTTTCCTGATAAAGCAATAGAGTATGACGTCTGTAAGAAAAAGTTGGCGGCGCAATTTGCAGATGTCCGAGGGAGCTATACCACAGGCAAGCAGAAACTGATAGGCCGCTTGCTGAAAGAGGCACATACATGGAAGTCTGGGACATAGTGTTGCAGAACGGATCATTGCGTTCCTGTTGGCACGATAAATTGACGTTTGCAGGAACAAGAAAAGCTGTGTTCAAATAGAGGAGGTCGAAGAAAAATGATCGTTCTGATAATGGGAGCGTCACACACCGGAAAGACAGTCCTTGCGCAGAAGCTGCTCGAAAAATATAAATATCCCTACTTATCAATAGACCATCTGAAAATGGGGCTGATTCGGAGCGGACATACGGAGCTTACTCCACTGAGCGCGGATGCTGACCTCACGGCATATTTATGGCCCATTGTTCGTGAAATAATCAAAACCGCCATAGAGAACGGGCAAAACCTTACCGTCGAGGGGTGCTACATCCCTTTTGACTGGAAAAAGGATTTTGAGGGGGAGTATCTCGACCACATCAAATATATTTGCCTGATTATGAGCGAGAACTACATAAGAAATCATTTTCCCGATATAAAGGGATACGCAAGTGTGATTGAAAATCGTTTGGATGATGAAGAATGCACAATGGAGGGTGTGCTTGCCGATAATGCGCAGATGTTGAAACTCGCCCAAAAATATGATGTGAACTATTTGTTGATAGATAATGAATACCATATTAATTTATAAAATTTCCAGGGCGCTTATCTGTAGAGGGTAAGCGCCCCTTTTCGCGGTCAAAAACCTACTGTTTGCGGACACTCCCGCACAGCGCCCGGTTTTCTGCTATGATGCAGATACATCAAAGGAAGCACTGCTTCAAGGAGGAAACTGTTATGCGTCATGTTGTGATTCGTGGTATCCTGGCTCTGATCTGGCTGGCGGCGGCGGCCGTCAGCGGCCTGTCCGGCAATTTGGAGATGACTGGACTCTATATCCTGATGGGGGCGGCTTTCGGGTATTCCGCCTATGCCTCCTGGAAAAAGGCAAAAAATAATAGGGGGGAGCGCTGACCATGGGTGGGAACATTCTGGAGCTGCAAAACCTCAGCGCCTGGTACAGCGAGGGGAAGGACGTGCTGTCTGGCTTCTCCCTCCAACTGCGGCCCCATGAGGTGGTGGGGCTCATCGGCCTGAACGGGGCCGGAAAGACCACCTTTCTGAAAACCCTGTCCGGTCTCCATGAGGGGTTCCGCTGTGACGGCATCCGCCTGAACGGCCAGACGGCCAGCTTCCGGGACAAGGGCTTCAAGCTGCGGCGGTACACCGTCTTTGCCGAGGACAACTCCTTCCAGTATTTCACCTTCCGGGAGTACCTGTCCTATGTGGCGGCGGCATACAAAACGAAATTGCCCGACGTGGCAGAACTGGTGCGGGGCTTTCACTTTGAGGACTACACCGCCGCCCTGCTGAAAGACCTGTCCACCGGCAACAAGAAAAAAGCGTTTCTGATTACCGCCTTCGCCCTGAAACGGCCGCTCCTCCTGTTGGACGAACCGGTGAACGGGCTGGACTTTCAGAGCACGGAGTACCTGTACCAGCTGATCGCCGGGTACAAAGAGTACGGGACGGTCCTGTTCTCCTCCCACATCCTGGAGAGCATCACCCAGACCTCCGACCGAGTATTGGTGCTGGAGGACGGGCAGATTCGGCGGAGCTTTGCGGGCAATGAAATCAACGCCGCCAACATTCGGGAGGCCCTGCATGATGAAAATGAGCTTTGAAGTAACGGCCAAAAAGCTGTTTGGCGTGAACTATGAGCGGCTGATTCGGCCCCTCTTCCTGGAGCTGGTGGTCTTTTGGGGACTGCACATCTCCGGGCTCCGGGTGGAGATTGCCCCCTCCATCCTGTACCTAATGGCCGGCGCCTTCTCCGCCGGGGTCATGTGGCAGGCTCTCTCCTCTGACGGCAACCGGGCCAACCTGGAAAATATGTTCATGCTTCCCTTCGAGGGCCGGACCCTGGTGTTTTCCTATGTGGTCGCCCTGGGGGCCTATACGCTGCTCACCAAAACCGCCGGACTGCTGGCGGTGGTCTGGGCAGTCGGCCATTGGATCTGGGCGGAGATTTTAGGTAGTATCCTCTGCGCCCTGGCCGCTATTGTGATCGTGTCCTGTCTCTATCCCCTGCGCCTGGGTCGTACAGATGCCTACGCCTTTTATGTCCGCCCGGCCAGCCATAGGCGGACAGTCAAATCCCACCGCCGCTACTCTGTGTGGCGTTATCTGTTCCGCTACCTGATGGCCCACAAAAATTATCTGGTCAACACCGCAGCTATGTGGGGCGTGGCCTGTGTCCTGCCGGTGCTGCTGGGACAGATGGAGGCCCGGTTTGTCCTGCCCATCGGCTTTGCCATCCTCTCCCTGAACACCCCCATCTGCATCCTGCTGTCCTGCGACCCGGCCCTGGAGCGGGCGGTGCGGTTTCTGCCGGGGCAGGGAAGGGCGTTCTATGTCCCCTATTGCCTGTTCATTTTCGGGTGCAATCTGGCGGCGGACATCGTTTTCCTGTGCAGCTGGCAGATCCAACTCGGCGGGATCGGCCCGCTCCATGCTTTGACGGCGGCGGCCTTCGCTCTGCTGAGCGCGGTCGGCTCCGTCCTGCTGGAGTGGTACTGTCCCATTCGGGGATGGAAAATCGAGAGCGACCTCTGGCATCACCCGCGAAAATATATTGTGCCCGCTGTCATGCTTCTGCTGGCCGGGCTGGTGAGTATGTTCTGAAACAATTTTCTGCCTGGGCGGATAGGATCGCTCAGGCAGAATTTTTTCAAAAAGACAGACTGCTGTAACATTTCGCGGACATTTATTACCTTCGAGAAAAATACTAGGAAAAAAGGGAAAAGTATGGTACCATAAGAGATATGAAATATATCGATTTAAGGAAAGTAGGGAGATCAGGACTCAAGGAGATACGCAGGCAGGTCGTACGGCTCAAGAAAATGGGAAAAACGGGAAAAGAAATAGAGGAATTA
>CAJTOE010000244.1 GCA_910577805.1 uncultured Oscillospiraceae bacterium
CATTTCAAGGCTCTTGTAATGAAATGCTCTCTGGATGTCATGAAATGCTCCGCGGGAACACTATTCCACCGCCCGCATCTGCTCAACCAAGGACTGCTTTCTCTGTCTGCCGGCCGTCCAGGCGGACAGGAGAAATTCCAGACCGAACAGCACCAGGAGAAACAGGCCCATTTCCAGTACCGGAAATTGGTAGGGCACGATCTCACCGGCAAAGGACTGCCGGCTGACCTCCCGGCACGCCACCACTGCAATCGGAAGTCCGATCAGCAGAACAGCCAGAGCGGCAAAGGCCGCATAGCAGAGCCCTTCGCAAATATTCATCCAGCACAGCTGCTTCCCGGTCAGGCCGACGGAGCGCAGGATGCTGTGTTCCCGCTTCCGGGACATCTGGTTGGAGAGGGTGGTGTTAATCAGATTGACGACGCCAAAGAGGAAGATCAGCCAGGAGAGCGCCTGCAGCCCGCCAAAAATCAGGCCGCTCTGCATTTTCTCATACGCAATGTGCGTCCCGATGGTATCCAGACCGAGATTGCTGCGGCTGGACAGAATTTCTTGCAGACCGGCTTCCACACGTTCCGCTTTTTTCGGGTCGCTGACAATGCTCCAGGAGTAGTCAAAGTTTTCGATCTCAGGATGGAGTTCCCGAAACAGCTCCTCCGGCGCGAACAAAGCCACCGAATCCAAGGCAAGGGCCCCATGTCCGTTGCTTGTCCCCCTCACCGGATCAAGCAGGCCGGATATGGTGACGGTCACGGTCTTCTGACCCAGAGACAGCTCCATAGCGGCCCCAACATCCATCTCAGCGAGGTGCTTTTGATAGCTTGCAGCCAGAAGAACGCTGTGGGCGTCCGCCGGCATCACGCCGGATACCAGCGCGGCCTCCACCTCCTGCCGGTTTTCGTCCGTCAGAGCATCGCACATACCGGCCTCAGTACCTGCGGAGGTCCCGAATCTTGCGTGCAGAGACTGGCGGGTGACCAGCACATCCGTCACCCCGTCTACCGATAAAATTTCCTGCCGCAGTCCGTCGTTCAGCGGATTGCCCGCGGCCATGATCTCCTCCTCCGGCTGCTCCGAGGACAGGTAGATTTTATAGTCCCCATCCGGGAAGAATAACCTTGCGGCCTGCTCCGGCGAGCGGGTCAGAACCACGGAGGACACGATCAAAAGCAGAATCCCGCCCAGGCTGAGTGAAGCCGCGATGCTCACCGCCTTTTTCCGGTCCCGCCGGAAGTTCGCAAGACCCATGGACACAGGGTTGAGCCTGATGCGTTTCTTCCGCCCGCGGATCTGTTCCTGTCCGGCGGAAAAACGCACCGCTTCCAGCGGCGAAATACCGGCGGCGATTTTCACCGGTCTGCGGACGGAGACAGACACCATGAACCAGCAGGCCAGGACGGTCAGAAGCACAGACAACCCATAGTAGGCCCCATGGAACCCCTTGGGGAACAGGAGCAGGCCGCTGAGAACGCCCAGCAATACGCCAAGGGTAATTCCAATGCCGCCCAGCCGGCGGCTCTCCCTTTTGACAATGCGCCGGATCTGTTTGGGCGTCGCCCCGATGGTGCGCAGCTGCCCATAGCTCTGGATCTTATCCTGGACGGAGATACGGAATATGCTCTGGATGACCACATAGCCGCCAATCAGCACCAGGACCGCGACGCCGCCGGTGGCGGCGAAGTCAATGGACTTGGAAGCATAGGCGAAGTAGCTGCTGTTCATGCCCACATGGGGAAGGCCATACCGGGCGGCGATCTCCCGGCAGTAAGCGGTCATGACCTCCTGGCTCAGCTGTTCAGCGTTCAGAAAATGCGCGTAGGCGCGATACCCGGCAGGATCAAATCCGGCCCACCGGGTCAAGGCCGCCTTGGAAACCGCAATGGCGCAGACATTTACTTCCTTTTCCCCCGCGTTGGACAGGATGCCGGTCACGGTGTAGTCTCCATGAAAGCTCTCAGTGTCCAGTCGAACGGTTTCACCGATTTTGGCGTTGGAACCGTAAGCGGACAGAAAATATTCGCTGACAGCGATCTCGTTTGCCTGCTCCGGGAGTTCTCCCTTTACCAGTTCCATCTGGCTGCGGGCAATATGGATCATGTCGCTGTCACAGTACACATAGGAAGCGTTGTAGCCCCGCTCCGAATGCTCCTGTCCCAACAGATAGTATTCGCCCACCCGGGCAAACTCCGGCAGGTCTTTCAGCGCCGCCACGTCGGACGCCTCCACGCCGGTGAACACCGCCTCGTAGGTGTCGGCCACCTGGTTGCGCTGGATCTGCGCCACGGAAACGGATAGGATTGCTGCAAAAGAGATCAGGAACGCCGCCAGGGCCACGGCGATCACTACCATCAGGTTCCGGCGCTTCTCGCTGGCGAGGCTCCGCTTTGCCAGCTTCTTCACAATGGCGCCGGTGTCGTTCTCAAAGGGCCAGGTCATGATTTGCCACCTCTATTCTGTCACGCGAAGCTGTTCGACTACGCTGTTTTGCCTGCAATACAGGCTTGCCCATTTTGTAAGGATACATTGCAGCGCAAGTGCCAGCAGGAAATAAAAGCATACAGATATAATGGGGAACGTGTAACCTACAAAGCTGAATCCAGGTACATTTCCTACCGCGGAGCAGATTGCTTTTCCAACGGCCAGACCGCCAACAACAGAAGCGGCAAAGCTGCCAAAGGTCTGGAACCCATTTTCAAAGCCTATCATATGGGAAAGCTGTTTGCTGTCCAAGCCAATCGCCCGAAAGAGCCCCATCTCCTTCCTTCTGGAAATGATATTGGTCATGCTGGTATTGACCAGATTGATGATGCTGAACGTGATAATGACGGCTAACAAAGCATATGCCGCAGCAGAAATTGTGCTGAAAACACTTTTGTACTGCATTGTCGTATCTTTCAGCGTTTTCAGGCGCAAGCTGTCACTTGCCCCGGTCAGCGACTGCAATTCGTCCTCAATTCCAGCATAACCGCTGTCCCCCGTCTGAATTACGAACGCGCTGTTTGCGTTATAGGGAACCGCCCGCTCCATTTCCGCTGCGGG
>CAJTOE010000245.1 GCA_910577805.1 uncultured Oscillospiraceae bacterium
ACGACTTCGGGACCCGCCGGCCCATCGACGTGATACGGGCCAACCGGCCTATCCTTATTCTGGACGAACCCCAGAAAATGGGCGGGACCGCGACGCAGAACAGTTTAAAGGAGTTTTCCCCCCTGTTCTGCCTGAACTACTCCGCCACCCACAAGCAGCACCATGAGCTGGTCTACGCCCTGGACGCCCTGGACGCGTACCACAAGCGGCTGGTCAAGCGAATCGAGGTCAAGGGCTTCGAGGTCAAGAACCTGCGGGGAACGGACGGCTACCTGTGTCTGGAGGGCATTGTGCTCTCCCCCAACAAGCCGCCCATGGCCCGGCTGGAGCTGGAGGTCCGCTACCGCAAGTCCATCAACCGGGAAACCCGGCTGGCCGTCGAGGGGGACTCCCTGTTCGAGTTGTCCAAGGGCATGGAGCAGTACCAGGGGTATCAGGTGAGCCATGTGGACCCCAACACCGGGACGGTAAGCTTTTCCAATGGAACGAAGCTGCGCACCGGTGAGATCACCGGCGACGTGTCCGAGGCGGACCTGCGGCGGGTGCAGATTCGTGAGACTATCCGCACCCACTTTGAAAAGGAAAGGATGCTCTTTCCCAGAGGGATCAAGACCCTCTCCCTGTTTTTCCTGGACGAGGTGGCGAAGTACCGCCAGTATGACCCGGACGGCAATGAGCTTAATTCGGAGTACGGCACGGCCTTTGAGCGGGAATACGCGGATATTTTAGAGGAATACCTGGCCCAGGGGGACACGCCCTATACCCAGTACCTGCGCCGTATTTCCCCGGAAAAAACCCACGCCGGGTATTTCAGCATCGACAAAAAGGGCCGTAAAATTGACAGTGCCCTGAAGCGGGGCAGCGACCAGAGCGACGACATCTCCGCCTACGAGCTGATTTTAAAGGATAAAGAGCGGCTGCTTTCTTTTCAGAGTCCGGTCCGGTTCATCTTTTCCCACTCCGCCCTGCGGGAGGGCTGGGACAACCCCAATGTGTTCCAAATCTGCGCCCTGAAGCACGGCGGAAGCTCCCCCACCCAGACCCGCCAGGAGGTGGGCCGGGGGTTACGGCTGTGCGTGGACCAGGGCGGCAGCCGCATGGACGAGGCCATATTGGGCAGTCAGGTCCAGCACATCAACCAGCTTACGGTGATCGCCTCCAGCGGCTACCAGGATTTCGTGTCCGGCTTGCAGCAGGGCATCCGGGAGGACTTATGCGAACGCCCGGAAAAAGCGGTGAAGGAATATTTTGTCGGAAAGAGGCTGACCGTCGATGGCGTGACCGTGACCGTCTCCGAGAAGCAGGGCGGGGATATTTACCGCTATCTCATTAAAAACGAATATGTCGATGAGGACGACCGGGTGTCGGACCTGTACCGCGCCGCTTGGGCGGACGGCACGCTGGCCCCCCTGCCGGAGAGCTGCCAGCCCATCGCGGCGGGCGTTCACGCGCTGATCCGGAATGTGTTCGACCCCCGCGCCCTGGAGGGGATGATCGGAAACGGCGGCGCGGCCACGATCTCCGAAAACCCGCTGAATGAAAACTTCCAGAGGGCGGAATTTCAGACCCTCTGGACGCAGCTCAACCACAAATACGCCTACTCCGTCTCCATTGACAGCGAGGCCCTGATTTCGGACGCCGCCGCCCACATCAACGAGCGCATGTTCGTGACCCAGCTGAAATACACGGTCACCACAGGGCAGCAGGAGGCCCATTTGAGCCAGGAGACGCTGAAGCAGGGGGCGGGCTTTACGGCCACGGAGACGGAAACGCACGTCCTGTCCCGGCCTGCGGAAAGCCAGCTGCGCTACGACCTGGTGGGGAAGGTGGCGCGGGGCGCGAACCTGACCCGGAAAACGGCCGCACGGATTCTGACGGGGCTTCAGCCCCATGTGTTCGAGATGTTCCTGAAAAATCCGGAGGAGTTCATATCCAAGGCGGTCCGGCTGATTCAGGAAAAAAAGGCGGCCCAGATCGTGGAAACGATACAGTACCGCCAGCTGGAGGACTGCTATGACAGCTCGATTTTCGCCATGCGGGGCAAGCGGGATTTTGCCCAGGCTTATCGGGCGAAGCGCTGTGTGCAGGACTACGTGTTCCCCGACGGCTACGCCAAGGACGGCCAGAGCGTGGAGCGCCGGTTCGTGGAGGACATGGACCGGTCCAGAGAGGTGCTGGTGTACGCCAAGCTGCCCAAGAGCTTTGTGATTCCCACACCGGTGGGCGATTACACGCCGGACTGGGCGGTGGTACTGCGAACGGACGCGGGTGAACTGCTGTTTTTGCTGGTGGAGACCAAGGGGACTATGGACGAACCGTCCCTGCGGCCGGTGGAGTCGGCGAAAATCCACTGTGCCGAAGCGCTGTTCCGCAGTCTGCCCCACTCGGATATCCAGGTGGTGAGTGTAGACAGCTACCAGCATTTGCTGGACTTGGTGGACCAGAATTAACCCCCGAACTTGACACATTTCCGCAAATCGACTACAATAAGCACCAGAAGAGAAGGAGGAAGCTTTATGGAAAACAACAATCTGGGCTACCGCCCCCCTAACGCCAAGGCGCTTCTGCCCATCGGCGTGTTCCTGGTGCTCTATCTGGGCAGCGGCCTGCTGTTCGAGTACGGCCTGCACATCGAAATGGGCTTTTACCAGACCCCGGCCATCGTGGTCTTTTTGATCGCCCTGTTTGTAGCCTGCGTCCAGAACCGGAAGCTGGACTTCAACGCCAAGCTGAAGGTGATGGCAAGCGGCGTGGCGGATGAAAATATCCTGACCATGTGTCTGGTCTTTCTGACTGCCGGCGCATTTTCCGGCGCGATCTCCGCCGCCGGCGGCGCGGACAGCACCGTTTACCTGTTCCTGAGCTACATGCCGCCCCAGCTGGCGGTGGCGGGCCTGTTTCTGATCGCCTGCTTCGTGTCCCTGTCCATGGGTACCTCCACAGGCACCATCTCCGCCCTGGCTCCCTTCGCCGTGTCCATGAGCCAGGCCACCGGCTTTGACATCGTGCTTTGCATTGC
>CAJTOE010000246.1 GCA_910577805.1 uncultured Oscillospiraceae bacterium
CAGCGCCGGCGCCGGTGACCATCATGCCCAGGAGCATGATAGAAGCCAGAGCCAGGCTGAGAGCGCGCTTCAGGTTTCTCATTTTGGAGTTCCTCCTTTAAAAATTTGGTCAAAGGGCGTCGAACTTCCATTATCAGGAAAGTATAACTCCCCTTGCCTCTGTGCGTATGATACACCAACGGGAAACGGAAATCAAGGGGTTTGGTCCACTTGTAATAAAAGCGTAACAAAGGCCTGCATAAAACGAAAAAATCCGGAAAACATAACGAAATATGTGTATTTTGAAGGAATCTCCAAACTTTCAGCGGAAGAAATCATGTTACAAGCTGTGTAACAATTCCAGACGCTCCCCTCTGCCCATAGTCGAAAATGGGGCAAAGGGTGTACGTTTGCGTACACCTAACGCAAAAAAAATTTTGCAGTCTGACAGCCCTTTCCACAAATGCAAAAAACAGCATAAAAAAGGAGGGGTGCCTGCGGTTCTACACTCCTCCCCTCCCCCTTGCCGGAGGAGTGAACTGTGGGCCCCGACCCCCTGGGCGGGTCATCCCCTCCCGGCTTCTGCTTATCTCCAAAGCCTTCCCCCTCACGGGGGAAGGTGGCACCGCCGGAGGCGGTGACGGATGAGGGTGTCCCCCTGTAAAGCCTCTCCCCCACACACCCAGCTGGCAAAAAAAACCAAGTGCCTGCACCCTCTGTAAGGTGCAGGCACTTTATCATACTTCCATAATAACGGGCAGGATCATAGGCGAACGCTTTGTCTTTTTATAAAGGTAAGCGGACAAATCGCCTTTCACCGCGCCTTTGATCGCGGCCCAATCGCCGCCCACGGCGTTACCGGCGGCCTCCTGGGCCACCTGCTTCAGCTCATCCATCAACTCTTCGGACTCTTTCACATAAACGAACCCGCGGGTAATCAGATCCGGCCCGCTGACCAGCTCTCCGGTGTCGCCGGACATCGCCATCACAACCACGATCATACCGTCCTGGGCCAGATGTCTCCGGTCCCGCAGCACCACGCTGCCCACATCGCCCACGCCGTAGCCGTCCACAAACACCTGCCCGGCGGTCACGGTCCCGCCCAGCTTGGCGGAGTTTGGGGTCAGCTCAATGACCCGGCCCAAATCGCTGATAAGGATGTGATTTGCGTCCATCCCCATCTCCCTGGCCAATTTCGCGTGGAGCTTCAGGTGTCTCTGTTCTCCGTGCAGGGGGATAAAGTATTTCGGCTTAACAAGGGCATGAATGATTTTCAGTTCCTCCTGGCAGGCGTGGCCGGACACATGGAGGGCGCGTTCCCGCTCGTTGACCACCTCGGCCCCCTTACGGTACAGCTCATTTATCACATTCCCCATTGAATTCTCGTTTCCGGGAATCGTAGACGCAGAAATAATGATACGGTCCCCGGCCTGGATATCCACCTGTCTATGGGTGTTGAAAGCCATCCGGCTCAGTGCGGACATAGCCTCTCCCTGGCTTCCGGTGGTGATGATGCAGATTTTCTCTTTCGGCAGGGATTTAATGTGGTTCAAATCCATCAGCACGCCGTCCGGGATATTCATATACCCCAGCTCGGTGGAGACCTTCATATTATTCTCCATGCTCCGCCCGGTCACAGCCACCCGCCGTCCGTAGCGTGCCGCCACATCAATAATTTGCTGGAGCCGGTCCACGTTCGACGCAAAGGTCGTCACAATGATACGCTCCGTACACCCGCTGAACAGCGCGTCAAAGCTCGCGCCCACGCTGCGTTCGCTGCGGGTATAACCGGGCCGGTCCACATTAGTAGAATCAGACAGGAGCGCCAAAACACCCTCATTGCCCAGCTCCCCAAACCGCGCCAAGTCGATCATACCGCCCTGAATGGGGGTGGTGTCGATCTTAAAGTCGCCGGTGTGGACGCACACCCCGGCCGGAGACCGAATCGCAAACGCGACCGCGTCCGCAATCGAGTGATTCACGTGGATGAACTCCACACTGAACTTCCCGGCGCGAATCACGTCTCCGGCCTCACAGGTCACAATTTTCGTTTTATCCAGCAGCCGGTGTTCCTCCAGCTTCAGGCGAATCAGCCCAGCGCTCATCCGCGTGGCATAGATCGGCGCGTTGACCGACCGCAGCACATAGGGCAGCGCACCGATGTGGTCCTCGTGTCCGTGGGTGATAAAGATGCCCCGAATTTTGTTCTGATTTTTAATCAGGTAGCTCACGTCGGGAATCACCACGTCGATCCCGTACATATCGTCGTCCGGAAAGCCCATACCGCAGTCCACGACGATAATGTCGTTTCCGCACTCATACACGGTCAGATTTTTCCCGATTTCGTTCAGACCGCCCAACGAAATGATTTTCAATTTGTCTGCCATAGAATTACTCCTTTTCTGTTACATTAAGATGTATGTATATTCATTGTAATCAATTCACACTGTCGAAAAAAGCCAAAACCCGTCAAAGGTTCCGCCTGCACAACAACCAGACGGAAGGGTTTTGCTCCGCTCCGGCCCTGGCTCGCCGTCGCGCAAAAACCCACTCCGTCTGGAAACATACCTGGCTGTCCGCCTTACTGCGCCGCCTGAATCGCGGGCAGGACGTAACGGACTGAACTTTCCACAAAAGAATGATTGTTGGGATTATACCACGTATCTGGAAAAAAGTACACCCTTTTTTCGTAATTTTTCGCACAAGCGGGGAATCGCCTTACTCCTCCCCCAGCTTCTGGTCCAGCCGCGCGGCCTCTCCGGCGAAGAAATCGCACAACTCCGCCGCAGTTTCCATATCCGGCCCCTCAGCCAGCACCCGCAGGGCCGGGCGGCGCACCATCGGCTTCAAATAGACCCAGCCGCCGCCTCTCCGAACCCGTAGCCCCTCACCGCCGTCGGGTCTGGAGCCAGTTTCCCGCAGGAGTGCCTGCATGACCTGCCCTCTGCCGCTTTGCAGGGGCACCTCCCGTTTCCAGGCGGAGAACCGGGGCGTCCGTGCGGCTAACCCCTCCAGCTTTTCCCCCGTCA
>CAJTOE010000247.1 GCA_910577805.1 uncultured Oscillospiraceae bacterium
CCTTTTTCGCCACCTTGACGATGCTGACGATCATCACCATCCACAGGAACACATCCGGGAAGCTGGGGACGGTGGACACCACTGAGAGCAGCATTTTGAAAAAGACGATGTTGGTAGCCATGAGAAAGCACATACTGCCGAACATCCGGCACCAGCCGGAGAAAATCTCCGATGTGCTCTTACTGCCACCCATAGCAAAAGCCAGCGGGGCCATGACGGTGAGCATAGCCAGCACCATGTACCGCTCCGCCACCTCCAGCAGCAGGGAGAACACCATGAACATGGTGATGAGGTCGAAGATGATGACCAGCAGCCAGGAGGCGGTAAAGACGCCAAAGACGCTGCCGTCCACCAGCTGGACGTTGATGGCGTCCGGGACCTCCAGCAAGGCGATCACTTTGCTGGTCATGCCCAACACGATCTCGCAGATTTGCGGGCTGGCCAGCAGGAGGAAGCCAAACACAAAAGTCCGGGCAAAGAGCAGCTTGGGGTCTTCCCCCTCGAAGCCCAGCCCGGCGGCCATGCTCCGCAGGGCCTGGAACACCAGGTTCCCCAGCAGCAGCGCCCAGCCTACCGCCAAAATGATTTGCTGTATGTCCCCCATGACGGGAATGTGGGTCTTGATGTAGGCGAAATCCAGGCTCATGACATTGAGTAGGGATGATGAAAAGTAATTCCATATGTCCAAAATCAGGCTGTAAACCCACTCAAAGAAGCCTTGAAAGATAAATTCCAGCAGGATAAACACCTCCTTCCTGCCAGAGCTTTCCGATTAGGGTGTAAGGGTAGCCAGACCGCTGAACAGCGGGGTGACATATGCGATGAAGGCCCCTATACCGTTGATAATTATCCAGGCGATCCAGATGCGCTTGAGCCAGTCCCAGGCCTGGTCCACTTTATGCTGGTTGTTGGACAGCTTGGCCCCCACCACAGCCACGGCGGACATCAGGCCGGCCAGAACGGTGCTGACCCCAGCAATCTTGCCATAGACATCCACAATGATCCGGTTGGCGACAACCCACATATCGTCCACGGCGAAGGCTGGCGTCACCATGCAGGCACACACCAGCACCACAACCATTGTCCGGACGTAGTACCTGGGGAGCCGGGGACCCAGCCGCCCCCAAAAGTTTCGTTTCTTCAAAAAAAGACCTCCTATACAAACCGGCGAGGATGTGATATACTTGCCTCTCGGTGATATAAAATGATTTTTGCTTGTGATAAGTGCCATTTCCTCTTTCGTCGTTCCGCTGAACCGGAGCAGTGCCCCGACTGCGGCAAGTACGCCGTCCGCCCGGCGGATGAAGTGGAGCGGCAGGAGTATGAGGAACATTTGAAGGAGTTTCAGGGTCAGGCATAGACCGCCTGGGCGATCATGCCGATATGCTGGGCGAAGCAGGCCAGGAGCAGTGGGTCAAAGATACCGCAAGCCCCGGATACGATCATGTCTCGTGCCTGTTCCTGGGGATAGGCTGGCTTATAGACTCTGGGATGAATGAGTGCGTCAAAGGCGTCCGCCAGCCCCACCACCTGCACCCAGGGGGAAATGTTTTCTCCGGCCAGCTGGTCGGGGTAACCACTTCCATCCCAGCGCTCATGGTGGTGACGGCACACATCGCAGATCAGAGGGAACGCCTCACACTCCCGCAACTCCGGGATATTCTCCAGCAGCTCGCAGCCCTGGGTGGTGTGGGACTTCATCACCTCAAATTCTTCCTGGGTCAGACGCCCGGGCTTGTTGAGGATTTCCTGCGGAATGCTCCGCTTGCCCACGTCATGGAGCAGGGCCAGGGTGGCGTAAAGCCGGATTTCTGCCACAGTTAGCGGAGGGATGACAGCCACAGCGGAAAAGGTGCGCAGAAGCTGTTCCGTCAGGTTTTCAAACTGTACGCTGTGGGGAGCGTGGTCCATGAGCAGCTGCTCCCGGCGCAGGACAGTAAACGCAGGTTCTATATTCAATGTGTATCACCTCATAAAATACGATAGGCAAACAGGTGTCAGGAGGACTTTCCCGTGAGTATTGTGATAAATCTGTACTATACCGGAGAAAACGGAAGCGCCCGCAAATTTGCGGAAGAGATGGAGCGCGGTGGGACAGCTGATTTGATCCGCCAGGAGAGCGGAAATGAGCGGTACGCCTACTTCTTTCCTATGAATGATCCCGGGACAGTTTTGCTGATCGACATCTGGAAGGACCAAGCTTCTATTGACCAGCACCACGCTTCTCCGATGATGGAAACGATTGCGCAGCTTCGGGAAAAGTACGATCTGCATATGCGGGCAGAACGGTATGTTACAGACGGTGACGGGATTCCCCCTGTCGATTCACAGTTTATCAGGCATTAAATTTGGAGGGACGGCCTGGAGGCCGTCCCTCTGTTCGGCTTAATAGCCGGTCTTGGGGAGGGTGGGAACGTAAGTGGGTGTCAGCTTGCGCACAACGGTGAGCCAGGTAGCCTGGGCGGTCTGCCATGTCCCCTGATAATTGCCGCCTGCGTCGGCTCGGTTAATCAGCTGGTAGCCGTTAGCCGCCGTCCCACTGACGGTGACCGTCAGGGTGGGATTGACCACCGACTGGAAGCCCACGGGGACCTTACCGAAGTCCAGGTAAATATCCGTGACATGCTCCCCCGCCTGGGTGGGGATAGCGTTCAGGCTGAAGGAGTAATTGCTGCTGGTAATCAGATTGGACGCCAGCACCTGATAGGTAGCCGAATAGTTGGTCTTGTAGAGGATACGGTAGTTCAGCCGGGCGCTGTAAGTGCCGGTGGTGAAGATGGTCGCCCGTGCCGCATCGGTGGGAACGCGATCATGCCAATAGTAGGATTCAAGCGGCACGTTGCTGGTATTTGCTACCGTGAAATCGTAGCGCATCTGGCTCCCGGCCAGGGCCTCGGCGTTGCCCCGCTTGGTGATGGTCACACCCAGGTTGGAGGGCTTGTCGTAGTCGCTTACCTTGATAATCTGGCCTGCGTACTCCAGCGTTTCATCAAAAATGGTTC
>CAJTOE010000248.1 GCA_910577805.1 uncultured Oscillospiraceae bacterium
AGGCCCCGCAGGCCGTCGCACAGCCGGAAGTCCATCCGGTCCGCACAGCCTGCGTCCCGTGCGGTCACCTTGGCGCGGGCCAGAGGACCGGCCCGCAGGTCTGCCGCAATGGCCCGTGCGATTTTACCGTTTTGCAGCAGATAAGCGGGCAGATAGGCGTGGTCGGTGCCAATATCTGCCAAAGTCTCCCCGGAAACCGCGTCCGCGATTGCCTGGAGCCGGGGCGTCAGCCGGACCGGCCTCACTCTACACCCTCCAGCCGCAGTTTTATGCGTAAAGCCTGGGCAAAGTCCCGTGCGGCCTCCTCCTTCTCCGGGTCCATAAACGGCTCCTTGGGGGCAAGGTCCCGCCGGGCCAGCAGGCCTATGTACTGCATCTGGGCGTGGCTGCACCAGCGCTTGAGCGCTTCTTCCCACAGGTCACAGCCCTTCTGGGTCCGGTAGCCGCAGGTCACAATGGTCGCCACCGGCTTGTGTTCCAGCAGCGCAGGGCCTTTTTCCGCCCCGTAGTACTTGCACATCCCATAAATCAGACGGTCCAGAACGGACTTCATGGGGGGCGTGCAGAACCAGGAATAGATGGGCGTTGCCAGAATCAGTGCGCTGCTGGACTGGACCGCCTGCGCGATTTCCGCCATATCGTCCGCCTGGACGCAGGAAAAGTCGTTCCAATTCTCCTGACAGCCTTTGCACCCCAGACAGGGCTTGATGTCTTTATTATAAAGCCATATTACTTTACACTCAATCCCCAGCTTGCCGCACTCATCCAGAAACGGCTCCAACAGTGCGGCGGTATTCCCCTGGGGGCGGGGGCTGCCCATCAAGATGGTGTACTTCATAAAAATCCTCCTGTCCACTTTAAAAAAGGGGACGGCTATGTAAAGCCATCCCCCTTGTCACGTTCCAGGCTGTCAGCCCTGGGCAGCAATGGCCTCGTTCACCTTAGCCAGCAGCTCGTCCGCATCCACGTTATGGGCCATACAGGCCTGCTCCACCGTCTCACTGCGGGACGCAGGACAGCCCAGGCAGTGCATCCCGATGGACAGGAACAGGGGCGCGGTGTCGGGGGCAAGGGTGAGGATATCGCCAATCACAGTATCCTTTGTAATGGTCATCATGAAAACCTCCATTTTTCTAATCTGGGGATAGTATATCCCATTTCTGTCTTTTTTGCAATCCGTAGTTTTTATTTTTTTCAATTTGCAGAGGAGCGGTGACTTCAGTTTCACCCTCATCCGTCACCGCCTCCGGCGGCGGCGCCTTCCCCCTCACGGGGGAAGACTTTTCTCTGCGCCTACCGGTACTACTCCGCATTTGGAGAACTGCTTGCAACAAAACTCTTCATCGTGCCCACCCCGGAACCGCTTTCGCCTGCTCATAGAGCCGCACATAGCTCTGGTGACGGCTGGCGGCAATGGTCCCCTCCTGCACCGCCTGCCGCACCGCACAGCCTTTCTCCTTCACATGGGCACAGTCAGGAAACCGGCATTTGTCCCGAAACGGAGCGAACTCCCGAAAATATCCGGCCAGCTCCTCCGGCGCGGGTAAGGCCTCTTCCTCGAAGGAGGAAAACCCCGGTGTATCTGCCACCGCCGCCCCGCAGGACAACTGGAACAGCTCCACATGGCGGGTGGTGTGCCGCCCCCGGCCCAGCTTGTCGCTGACCTGCCCGGTTTTCAGGGAAAACCCCGGCTCCAGGGCGTTCAACAGGCTGGATTTCCCTACGCCCGTATTCCCTGTAAAGGCACATACCTTGCCAGCGATCAGCTTCCGGAGCTGGTCTATGCCCTCCCCGGTTTCCGCGCTGACGCACACAGCCAGATACCCAGCGTTTCGGTAGACAGCCGCCAGCTCCTCCCCGGAACACAGGTCGGACTTGTTGACACACACCAGACTCTCACAGCCCTTTGCCTCCGCCGTGGCAATGAGGCGGTCGATCAAAAACGGGTCAGTCACCGGATTGACCAGGGAGGCCAAAATCACCATCAGGTCGATATTGGCCACCATCGGGCGGTGGAACTGGTTCTTCCGGCATAAAATCTCGTCCAACGCCCCCTCGCCGGGGCCGAGGGGGGTAAAACGGACATAGTCCCCCACCAGGGGGGACTGTCCGGCGTGGCGGTGTTTTCCGCGGGCCCGGCAGGCGTACACCTGCTGGCCGTCATTCACATAATAGAAGCCGCTCAGGGCTTTTTGAATCTGTCCCTCTCCCATGCTCAGGTCCCCGTGTCACTGGCGGGCACGTCGTCATGGGTAAAGACAATGGTTTCCTGTTTTGCAATGGAATCGTTGATATAGACCACCAAGTGCTTGGTCCCCGTTCCGCTGAGGGGAATGTCCACCGCGGCCTCCATGGCGGTATCAACGTCCTGGTTATAGACCTCCTCGCCGTCCAGAGTGGCCCGGACGTTAACGATTTCTCCTGTAGCGGGCAGCTGGACCGGGAACGTCAAATTGACCTCCTCCGGTTCATTGGGGGACTGCTGAGTGCTGGGGTCCGGCCCCATGCTCACCTGGAGATTCACCTTCGTGCCCTCCGGCACCATCGTCTCCGCTTCCGGATACTGGATAATCACCCGGCCGGCCTCCACGGTATCGTGGTAGACCTCCTTGTCGATGTCTCCAGGCTCCAAATTGTAGGTATTCAGCGTTTTGAGGGCGTTTTCCAGGGTCAGTCCCTCCACCAGGGGCATCCGGACCTCCTGTTCGTCCTTTCCGCTGCTGACCGTCAAAAGCACCTCGTCGCCGGGAGACAGGGGAAAGCCCTCCGGGCAGCTGGCACGTATGACGTTGTCTTTTTCCACCTCGTTGCTGGCTTCATACTGCGGCGCCGGGACCATCAGCCCCATGTTCTTCAGTTCCAGCATCACATCCCGCCAGCCCCGGTTCTCTACGGGCGGCATGATAATGACCTCCGGACCCGCGCTGACTACCACAGAGATGGCCCCAACTGCGTC
>CAJTOE010000249.1 GCA_910577805.1 uncultured Oscillospiraceae bacterium
GGTTTCCAGGACAAAAAGTAACCTTGGTAGACATCTGGTAGACATCCAAAAACAGGAAAAAACGCAGCCCCCTGCGCCGCAAGGGGTTGCGTTTCTTTTTTGGTAGACTTTTGGTAGACCTCAAATATTTTTTTGTTAGGGGAAGGCTTAGAGGGTGAAACCCATAGTCCCCTCTACTTTCCGCATTGCAGACAATTTTCGCTTCTAATTGACATAACGAATTCCTGTATTTATCAACATATCCAATTATCCACATTTTCCACATGCTTTTCCACACTCCATGTGGAAAAGTCGGTTGACGTAACGCATTATCCGGCAGAAATATCCCGTGTCGCATAGGCGTTCAGGTCCCAGCCCGCCCGTTTTCCGTCCAAAAATTCATAGTAGCCCTGGGCACCAATCATCGCCGCATTGTCCCCGCACAGGCCCAGCTCCGGCAGATACAGCACATCTCCGCTCCGGGCACAGGCCGCCTGGAGGTCCTGCCGGATACGGCGGTTGGCGGCCACGCCGCCCGCGACGGCGATTTTCCCATAGCCCAGCAGTTTCGCCGCCTGCATCGTGCGGGGCACCAGGCTGTCGCTGACCGCTTGTCCAAAGCTGGCCGCAAAGGAGGGCAAATCCAGCGCCTCCCCTGTCTGCTGGGCGTGGTGAATGAGGTTGAGGGCGGCGGTTTTCAGCCCGGAGAACGACAAATCCAGCTCCGCCCCCTGGACGTGGGCCTGGGGCAGAGTATATTTGCTAAAATCTCCTCCTTCGCTCAGACGGTCCATCGGCCCGCCTCCTGGATAGCCAATGCCCAGCACCCGTGCCACCTTGTCAAAGCACTCCCCGGCGGCGTCGTCACGGGTGGACCCCAAAATCTTCATCCGCGTATAGGTCTGCACATCCACGATCGCGGAGGTCCCGCCGGACACGCACAGGCAGACGAACGGCGGCTCCAGGTCCGGGTGGGTGATATAATTGGCGGCAATGTGTCCCCGGACGTGGTGGACTGGAATCAGGGGCAGGTCCAGGGCCAGCGCGACCCCCTTGGCGAAGTTCACCCCAACCAGCAGTGCTCCAATCAGGCCGGGAGCGTAAGTGACCGCAATCGCGTCAATCTCCCGCTGGGACAGCCCCGCCTGGGCGAGGGCCTGCTCCGCCAGAGCGGTGACGGCCTCCACGTGCTTCCGGGACGCGATCTCCGGGACGACTCCGCCGTATATCGTGTGCATCTCAATTTGAGAGGCCACGCAGCTGGACAACACAGTCCGGCCGTTCTCCACTACGGCAGCGGCTGTCTCGTCGCAGGAGGATTCAATGGCTAAAATCTTCATCTGATTTTTATACCCGCTTCCAATTCGCACCGCCGGGCACGTCTGTAATCTCAATGCCCTGGCCTTTCAGCTCATCCCGGATACGGTCCGCCTCAGCAAAATTCTTCGCCTTCTTGGCCTCGTACCGGGCCAGGACCAGCGCGTCGATCTCCGCGTCTCCCTCGCCGGTGATGGTATAGCCCCCCTGGGAGCTGGACTTCTGCTTGGCCTGCTCCGCACGGACCTGGGCCGCTTTCTCCAGCAGGGACAGGGACAGCACCTGGTCAAAACTCTCCAGAACGGCCAGGCGGGTCGCGTCGGCGGCCTTGGCTTTCAGCGCGTCGTACAGCAGGGTGACGCCCATGGACGTATTCAGGTCGTTGCCCACCTGCTGGCGGAATTTTGTCCGGTACTCCTCCAAAACCGCCTCGTCCACCGGCCCGTTCTCCGGCTGGAGGGCCGCGATTTTCGCCACCAGCTTCTTGAACGCCACAGCGGCATTATCCAGGTTCTCCCAGGTAAATACAAGCCCCTTCCGGTAGTGGCTCTGGAGGCAGAAGAACCGGTAGACCAGCGGGTCATAGCCCTTCTCCTCCAGCAGGGACACCGTCAAAAACTCCCCCTTGGACTTGGACATTTTTCCGGAATTGGTGTTCAGGTGGTGGACGTGGAACCACTGCTTGCACCAGGGATGGCCTATATAGGACTCAGACTGCGCAATCTCATTGGTGTGGTGGGGGAAGGCGTTGTCGATACCGCCGCAGTGCAGGTCCAGATATTCCCCGTTGTATTTCAGCGAAATGCCGGAGCATTCAATGTGCCAGCCGGGGTAGCCCACGCCCCAGGGGGAGTCCCATTTCAGGGCCTGGTCCTCGAACTTGCTCTTGGTGAACCAAAGCACAAAGTCGTTCTTACTGCGCTTGTTGGAGTCCTCCTCCACGCCCTCCCGGACGCCGACTGCCAAGTCCTCCTCGTCGTGGTCGTTGAACACATAATAGCGCTCCAGCCTGGAGGTGTCAAAGTACACGTTCCCACCAGCCTCATAGGCATAGCCCTTCTCCAGCAGACCCTGGACCAGCTTGATGAACTCGTCAATCAGGCCGGTGGCGGGTTGGACCACATCGGGGGTCTTGATATTCAGCTTTTTGCAGTCGTCAAAAAACGCGTCTGTGTAAAACTGGGCGATTTCCATGACGGTCTTATGCTCCCGCTTGGCCCCCTTGAGCATCTTGTCCTCGCCGGTGTCCGCGTCGCTGGACAGATGGCCTACATCAGTGATGTTCATGACCCGGTTCACATCGTAGCCGTCAAAGCGCAGGAATTTTTCCAGCACATCCTCCATGATGTAGGACCGCAGATTGCCGATGTGGGCAAAGTGATAGACCGTGGGGCCGCAGGTGTACATCTCCACCCGGCCGGGGGTGTGGGTGGTAAATTCCTCTTTCTTATGGGTGGCAGAATTGTAGAGATACATTAAAAAACGCTCCTTTTCTCCAATTTCTCTGATGTTCAGTTTACGGTGTGCGCAGCCGGTTTTCCAGCTCCTCCAGCCGGGCGTTCAGGGCCGCAAGCTTCTCCAGCGTGGGGTTCTGCACACTGGTCTGGTCCACGTCGTCGGCGTAATGGGTGGCCCGTCCGGCA
>CAJTOE010000250.1 GCA_910577805.1 uncultured Oscillospiraceae bacterium
ACCGATAAGCCTTCCCCCCTGGCGGGGGAAGGCCGACTCCCCCTGTCAGGGGGAGATGTCGAGCGCAGTGAGACAGAGGGGGTAGGGAGGATGGCCGAAGGCCAGACGGATGAGGGGGATATCCCCCCAAAAAAAGCGTTCCCCCCGGTACGCGGCTTTGATACCGCCGTACCAGGGGGAATTTTTACGGAAGCTCCGCCAGCAGGCCGCTCGCGCCGATGCGGTCGGCTCCCGCGTCCAAAAAGGACTGGGCCTGCTCCAGAGTCTTGATGCCGCCCGCGGCCTTCAGCCGGACGCCGGGGGCCAGATGCTGATGGAACAGGGATACATCCGACAGCGTGGCTCCGCCGGTGGAGAAGCCCGTGGAGGTTTTCAAAAAGTCCGCGCCGGACATCGAGACGACCCGGCTCATATTGATCTTTTCCTCACGGGTCAGCAGGCAGGCTTCCACGATCACCTTCAGGATGCGGCCCTTGCAGGAGGCCTTTACCGCCTTGATCTCCGCGACCACGCCCTCCCAGTCGCCGTCCTTCACCAGGCCCAGATTGACCACCATGTCGATCTCGTCCGCGCCGTTGCGGATCGCGTCCTCTGTCTCGAACACCTTGACCTCTGGGGTGGAGTAGCCGTTGGGGAAGCCCACCACGGTACAAAGCTTCAATCGGTTGCCCACGTATTCCGCCGCGCGCTTGACGTACCGGGGCGGGATGCAGACCGTAGCAGTGTTGTGCGCGATGGCCTGGTCGCAGGCTGTTTTGACCTTCTCCCAGGTGGTGAGCGGGTCCAGCACCGTATGGTCTACATGGTGCAAAAGCTCCTGAATGTCCATCTTTCATCTCTCCTTATCGTTTCAATTAGGTAGACCCATTTTATAGGAGAATGGGGCCGCTGTCCACCGATAGATTTGACAAAAAATGCCGTAAAAATTTGTTTTTTTCATTGACATTTCACGGTAAAGCGGTAAACTAAAGGAAGTTGTTGAGAATCAGGAGGAACTGCGATGAAACGAATTTGGATCGTCCTATGCCTGCTCGGCCTGCTGTGCAGCGGCTGTGCTCCCGCCCCCGCCCCGGAGGCCTCCCAGCCCCCGGCCCAAAGCCCCGGCCAGGAGCCGGCAGGCGTCACCTTTACCGACGCCCTGGACCGGGAGGTCACGGTGAAACGGGCGGACCGGGTGGCCGCGATGCTGGGCAGCTTTGCGGATATCTGGCTGCTGGCTGGAGGAGAGGATTCCCTTGTGGCGGCGGCGAACGACGCGTGGACCAGCTTCGGGCTGACGCTGGATATCCAAAACCTGGGAACGACCTCCGAGCCTAATCTGGAGCTGCTGGCCTCCACCCAGCCGGACCTGATCCTGGCCAGCGTCAACACCGCCTCCAACGTGGAGCTGCTGGACCAGTTCGAGCAGGCCGGATGGACCGTGGCCTATTTCAAAGTGACCAATTTCCAGGACTATCTGCACATGCTGGACGTCTGCACCCAGATCACCGGCCGGGCGGACTGCTACCAGACCTACGGCCAGGCCCTCCAGGACCAGGTGGAGCGGGCGGTGGGCCGGGCGGACGGCTCTCAGCCCACGGTGCTCTATGTGCGCTCCACCGGGAGCAGCTGTAAGGTGAAAAACAGCAAAAACAGCGTATTGGGGGAGATGCTGGCGGACCTGGGCTGTGTGAACGTGGCCGACAGCCAGACGAGCCTGCTGGAGCAGCTGAGTCTGGAGGTCATTCTGGAGCAGGACCCGGATTTTATTTTTGCCGTCCTCCAGGGGGCCGACCCGACCGTTGCCCAGGAGCGGCTGGAGAAAACCCTTCTGTCCAACCCCGCCTGGCAGACCTTGACGGCGGTACGGGAGGGACGCTTCCACATTCTGGACAATCAGCTCTACAACCTGAAGCCCAACGAGCGCTGGGGGGACGCCTATGAACAGCTGGCCGAGATCCTGTACCCTTAAACTGCTGCTCCTGCTGGGGCTGGCGGTGCTGGCGGCGGTACTGAGCCTGTGCATCGGGCCGGTCAACGTCTCCCTGTTCGCCCAGGACAGCCTGAGCCGGTATATCATCGGCTATGTGCGCCTGCCCCGGACCTGCGCCTGCCTGCTGGCGGGGATGGCCCTGGCGGTGTCCGGAGCCGTGATCCAGAGCGTGCTGGCCAACCCCCTGGCGGCCCCCAACATCATCGGGGTCAACTCCGGCGCGGGGATGCTGGTAGCTCTGGTGTGCGCCGTCGCGCCCCAGGCTCCGTTCCTCACCCCGGTTGCCGCCTTTCTGGGGGCGCTGGCCGGGGTGCTGCTGGTGCTGTTCCTGGCCCAGCGGACCGGCGCGGCGAAAATCACCGTGGTGCTGGCGGGGGTGGCCGTGTCCAGCATTTTTGGCGCGGGCATTGACGCGGTCGTTACGTTTTTTCCCGACGCGCTGAACGGCTACTCCGATTTCCGCATCGGCGGCTTTACCAACCTGACCATGGCAAAATTGAACCCCGCCGGGTTCATCATCCTGGCGGGGGTGCTGTGCGCCCTGCTGACGGCGGGGGAGCTGGATATCCTGGCCCTGGGGACGGACACCGCCCAAAGCCTGGGGCTGAACGTGAAGCGCTGGCGGCTGGTCCTGCTGGGGGTGGCGGCGGCGCTGGCCGGAGCCGCAGTGAGCTTTTCGGGGCTGCTGGGCTTTGTGGGGCTGATCGTCCCCCATATGGCCCGGCGGCTCGTGGGGGAGAACAGCCGCCCCCTGCTGGCGGCGTGCGCCCTGGGAGGCGCGGCTATGCTGACCCTCTGCGACCTGCTGGGCCGGACCCTGTTCGCCCCCTACGAGGTGCCTGTGGGTATCGTGCTTTCCCTGGCGGGGGGACCGTTTTTTCTGTGGCTGCTCCTGCGGCAGAGGGGAGGGCGCACCCATGATTGAGCTGCACAAGCTGGCCGCCGGCTACCCGGAACGGCGGG
>CAJTOE010000251.1 GCA_910577805.1 uncultured Oscillospiraceae bacterium
CATGCTGGTCATACTTTTTTCCTCCTGTATTCCGTATTTTTTGGTGCTTTTGCAAGCAATACAATATCGGAACAGAGGTCAAAAGTCGAGAAGAAAATGCAATCTAAAATGGAGAAACGAGCGGGCGAAAACGAAGCATATTAGCTAATTTCCACGCCCTGGACGCACCACCGCTGGTCACGCTGGTCACGCTGGTCACGGACACAGGTATAAAGCGTGATCATGTTGGTGGTGGAGGCGGCGAGGGCGCTGCGGTCTGTCTCGCTCACCTTGGAAACGGAGGTCACCTCATAGGTGCGGGTCCCAAGCTGTGTGGTCAGGGTGATGGTATCGCCCACCTCCAGCGTGTGGATCTCCCCGAAGTGGTTGTTCACGCCCCGATTGTGGGCAGCCAGCGCCACATTTCCATCCCAGATGGAGGTGTCCTCAAAATGACCCGCGCCCTTCTTCAGCGCGGCGCTGTCCGTACCCTGGTAGATCTTGACGCTCAGACCGATGGCGGGGATCTTCAGCGTGCCCAAGTGTCCTCCGGAATAATAGAGATCGTCCGTTACCGCCGTGTAGCCGCCGGAGGCACTGCCGGGGTTGGTCACTGTCACCGAGGACGAGCCGGGGACATAGACGGAGCCGCTGCCATTGGCGGTCCCGCCGCCCATGGCGGGGGGCTGGATCACACTGGCGCTGCCATTGATTATGGCTCCGGCAGCAGGTTGATAGCCGGGCGCCAGATTGGGAGTGAGCGGTGTGCCGGTGTTCAGGGTGTCGGCGCTGTAACTGCCGAAGGTGGGCGGGGCCAGCGCCGCGTTCTTGCTCACATCCTCGTTCTTCATGGCCCCGCCATCGGCGGTATGCACCACCTCGATGGACGTGGACTTGCCATACTCCGGGTCGTCCGCGCCGTCAAAGGCGTACTCCATGGGGCCGGCGGCGCTGGCGGGGGTCGCCAGGGACACCGTCATGCACAGGGCCAGGAGGAGCATGGTCAGTTTCTTCATAAAAATCACCTGTCCTTTCCATTATAATTATAAGAGTTGGATGCCCATGCCAGGGGACTGTTTGTGTTTCGAGGCAACATCGCGGTACTCGGGATGCTTGTCCAGACTGTCCAAAATGGCGGCGCGGTTTTCCGGAGTATCCAGATAAACGCCGTCCGGTACATCCTCCATCCCATAAATCAGCTGGACGCCATCACGCTCCGCTGCTTTTGCGGCTTCCTCATCGTCCGGGAACAGGAACAGATCGTCGTCCCGTTCTACATGGAGGGCGTTTGGGATATAAAAGGAGCTGTCCTCCGCAAGAGCAAACACATACCCCTTTCACGGTTCTGCGGTACTCATCCTTCGTTCCCCTCGCCCTCAGCCAGCTCATTGCGCCGCTTGAGGAACAGGGCGATGCCGATGCCGCCGCCAGCCGCGGCAATGAGGCCCAGGGGTACCAGCAAGAGCGGCCAGTTGAAGCTGGCGGCAGGGGCCGGTTCAGCGGCGTCCGGACCATCATCCACAGGCTCCATGGGCTGGAGGGGCGTACCCTCGAAGATCGCCACATACCGGGTCTTGTTCAGCGCGATCCTGCTGACAGTGCCGGTGTAGTCGGCGGTGACGGTGTATCCCTTGACATAGCTGCTGGTGGCGCTGCCGGTGTAGGTAGCCACGGCGGTGTAGCGGTCGCCTATGGCGTAGCCGTCCAGACTTCCGGTGTTGTCCGTCTGCCAGCTGATGTCCTGGAGGGTCAGGGTGCGCCCGCCGTCCTGGATGGTCTTGGGGATGTACTGGGTGTCCTGACCGGCCAGATTGGGGTAGCTCCGGGTGGCGGAGACCTGCTTGGTGGAGCTGCCGTAGCCGGCCACCTCCACCTGCACCGTGTCCAGCCGCAGGGTCAGCGTCCCGGCCAAGCCATCGTCGGTGACGAACTCCTTCTCCTGGGGCAGCAGGGCCAGCACAGAGGCCATGTCCTTGTTTTTGCTCTCCAGCGTCACCGTCTCAGTGTGCTGGCGGCTTTCATTCTCCGGCAGTTCCTGCTTGAGCAGGTCCACCAGAGTGTAGTGAAAGTTGTCCTGCTCAAAATCCGAGCGGGGGATGCCGGCGGGATCGTCCTCCGGGGACAGGTCGTAGAACTTGCGGATCTCGGTTCCGTCCTCACTCTGGGTGACGGAGCTGGGGTAGCAGACCTGGGCGGGGTCGGCCCACTCCGCCGCGTAAGCGGTGGGAGCGAGGGCCATAGTCAGCGCCAATGCCAGGGCGCAGACTGCGGTCAGTTTCTTCATCGTCGTTTCCTCCTCTACATTTTCATTTCCGGGGCGGGCGGAGTATCCTGGCTCTGGCCCTCCTGCTGGCGCTGGGGGATCTGAGCCAGAGTCTGCTGATAGGCGTCCAGCACCGCCTGATGGAACTGCTGGCGGAACTCCTTCGTACAGGGAAAGCAGATGTCCTTGTAGCCGTCCCTGCCCTTGTAGCTGGGCATGGAGACGAAGGGGCCGTTGCTGCCCTCCACCACCTTGACGCCCCGGATAGCGAAGCACCCGTTCAGGTTGACGGAAGCGTCCGCCAGGACGGGACCGCTGGCGTGGAGGGAGTGGATTTTCACATCCACCTGCATGGGGAGGGTCTCCCGCTGAGATGTGAGGGTCGGGTCAAGGGCCTGTTTCATTGTCGGTTCCTCCTAAAATTTTTTGGTAAAATGGAATTACTCCATATTCATGCCGCCCATGGCGGGCCCGGTGTCCTGCTCCTGCTGGGGAGTGCGAAGCTCCTCCAGCTTCTCCCGCGCCCAGTCCGGCAGATACTGCTCATCCAGAACGCCAGCGAAGTCGGAGCGGTTCCAGCGGGTCTTTTCGCCGTCGCCCAGGCAGGTGGCGTAGACCGCCTGACCTCTGGCGTGGGGAGAACAGCCAAAGCCGCCTTCCGCCAGCCAGAGCATATTGCGGGGGTCCCAG
>CAJTOE010000252.1 GCA_910577805.1 uncultured Oscillospiraceae bacterium
AGAAGCTTGAGCATGACCGCACATCCAATGCGGCTGTCGATGGCCTTAGCCTTGAGCATCCCCTGTCCAAACGACTCCGGCTCGCAGACAAATGCCCCATAGGTCCCTTGTGGAACGGGGACTCCTCCTGTGTCAATATAGAATGACTCTGTTTTGGGAATGCTTTTTCGCTCGTCTTTTCCGACAAGGTGAATCGCTTTACAGCCTATCACACCCGGCACTTTTTCGGGTCCAAGCAGCACCGGCTTACCAATCGCAGCCCGACGCTCCACGTCACCCACAAAATCGAATTTCAAAAAGCCTTCACTGGTGACACGCGTTACAATGACACCCATTTCATCCATATGCGCGCAGAGCATCAGCTTGTTTTTTGACGGCTTTGTCCCGCGCTTAAACGCAATCAGATTCCCCAGCCGGTCAGCTCTTACCTCATCCGCGTAGCGTTCTACCCTTTTCTGCAAAAAGTCCCGCACATCTCCCTCGTTTCCGGAAACTCCATCGAGACGGCAAAGCTCAGAAAGCAGCTTCAGCATAATTCCGCCCCCTTTTTCACAAAGGCAGCCAGCAGGCGGGCCGTATCCTCCAGGTCTTGACGGTGAATCGTCTCAATCGGTGTGTGCATATACCGCAGAGGCAGCGACAAAACCGCAGTAGCTACCCCCTCACGACTGATCTGTATAGGCCACGCATTTGTACCAGAACTGCCGGACATAACCTCTAATTGGACAGAAATTCCTAACTCCTCAGCGCACTTTTTCATCTGTTGAGAGAGCTTCTGGTCACAGTTGGGACCCAGCCCAATGACCGGTCCCCCAGACAACGTAAAGGTTTTATCCTTGTCAGCATCCGGGGTTTCTCCATGGGTCACGTCTACAGCTACACAGATATCTGGGCAAATGCCAAAGACCGCAGTCACAGCGCCGGAGCTGTTCGTCTCCTCCTGGGTAGAACCCAGCACATACAAATCGCAGTCCAATGCAGCATCCTGAAGCCGCTCCAACACGTCCAGCAGAACGGCAAAACCAGCCCGGTCGTCCAGCGCCTTCCCGCAAAAACAGTCTGTCCCCAACTGGGTACATCCGCCCCGACAAACTGCCGGAGTCCCGATGGGGAATTTTTGCAGGGCTTCTTCTTGGCACAACCCAACATCCAGAAAAAGCTTGTTGATTGCCAGCGCTTTATCCGCGTCCTCTCCGCTCTGCAAATGGGACGGCATACAAGACACGACCCCAAAAGCAGGCGGCTTCGTCAGCAGGAACAGTTCCCGGTCCGGGAGGATGCGGGAATCTACGCCCCCTAAGGTAGTGAAGCGCAAAAAGCCCTCCTCGTGGCCGGTGACGATAAAGCCTACCTCGTCCAAATGTGCATCCAGCAAAAGACGCGGCGCGCCTTCCCGCCCGCACCGGCGCACACCGACCAAGCTTCCCAGCCGGGTGGTGTATACTTCGTCTACCAAGGGACGCAAAAGCTCCGCTGCTCCCTGCACCGCCTGCGTTTCAAAGCCGCTGGGGCCTGGGAGGGCGCACAGGCGGCCCAGCACTCGTTCGTAGTCCAATGAAATTCCTCCGCCTTAGAAGTTTTGCACCAATTCTTTAAAATGCTTGCCCCGCTCCACAAAGTTCTTGAACTGGTCGAACGCGGCGCAGGCCGGCGACAGCACGACATAGTCCCCGGATTTTGCGCGCTTCCGCGCCTCCTTCACCGCCTGGTCAAAGCCGTCGGTCATGATAATCTCCGGATGTCCCGGCTTGTAGGTCTCCGCCTGCTCCACCGCTTTCCGGATAGCCTGGGCGGTAGCTCCGTTGAGTACTAAAATCTGTACTCGCTCTACAATATCCAGGGCAAGTGTTGTAAAGGGAATTTGCTTGTCATAGCCTCCGGCAATTAGAATCATATCGCCCGGAGCTTCCGCAAAGGCATGAAGACAAGCGGCGGTCCGGCTGGGGCTGGTGCCAATGGAGTCGTTGTAGTAGGTAACGCCGTCCAGCTCCCGGACCTTCTCAATACGATGCTCCACGCCCTGGAACTTGTCGGCCACCTCCCGGACGACTTGATCCGGGACCAGACCGTCCACAGCGGCAATCGCGGCCATATAGTTTTCGATGTTGTGAACGCCTGGGATTTTAATACGGTCCAAAGGCAGAACTTCCCGGCTTCCCTGGGTATTGCTCAACCAGATGGCCCCGTCCCGCAGGTACACGCCCTGCTCCGGCCGCTCCTGACGGCTGAACCAGACAACGCCAGCGGGAGCCATCTCCGCCAGCGGATGCAGCCGCTCACAGTCCAGATTGAAAATCACCCGGTCTCCCTCGCCCTGGTGGCGGAAAATGTTGGTCTTAGCCGCCGTGTACTCCTCCATCGTGTGGTGGTAGTCCAGGTGATTGGGGGCCAAGTTGGTGAATACCGAGATATTGGGGCTTTGGTCCATCGTCATCAGCTGGAACGAGGACAGCTCCAGTACCGCCATATCATCCGGCTCCATATCGCCTACATCCGGCAGTAACGGCTTTCCGATATTGCCTCCCACATAGACATTATACCCCGCCGCCTTCAGAAATTCCGTGATAATCGTTGTTGTGGTGGTCTTTCCGTCGCTGCCGGTTACAGCAATGATTTGGCAGGGGCAGGTACGGAAGAAAAGCTCCATTTCGCTGGTCAGTTCACTTCCCTGCTCCACTGCCGCCTTTACCTGGGGCGTATTGGGGCTCAGGCCAGGCGTGCGGAAAATCAAATCCTCATGCAGGTCCTCCAGGTAGTCCCCGCCCAAAATCAACTGAGCGCCTAAGCTCTCCAGCTCACCGGCCAGCTCCTCGGAGCGCTCCCTGGGCGCCTTGTCCCG
>CAJTOE010000253.1 GCA_910577805.1 uncultured Oscillospiraceae bacterium
GATTGTGAAAATCAGCTATAAACCGCTGTGGAAAACACTGATCGACAAGAACCTGACCAAAAAGGATTTACGGCTCCAGGCGCATTTGACCACGAACCACATCGCCAACATGGGTAAGGGAGAACATATCTCCATGCAGACCCTTATCAAGATTTGCGAAACGCTGAACTGCGATATTGCTGACGTGATTGCGCTGGTGCCGGACAACGACCCGTAAGGGAGAAAGGGCAGCACAATGAAAATCGAATTGGACTATGTGAAAGTGGGCGATTACTACCTCCCCGACCTGGCAGCGGAGCCGTACCCCAAGCGCGGCCTGGGCAAATATTGCCTGCTGCGTCTGCGGTATCTGAAAGAGCATCGCCCCATCGTTTGGGCCGAGTATGTGATGGAGGGCAAGCTGTACGCCCATCTGCTGGAAGTGGAGGACGCCGCCCATGACCTGCTGGACAGCATGATGCCGGGAATGGCAAAGGAGGCTGGGGCCACCGAGAGTTTGAAGTCCCGCGACCCGCTGGCCTGGGTGGGGCTGATGAATTGCTGCAAAGCCCAGGTGGAGGAAATTTTTTCGAGGAATTGATATATTGCTGATTGGGCCTGTCATGGACAAGATTCCCTCCATGTGGTATGATAGCCCGCAGAAAGGAGGCGTCCGCTATGCTCACACTGGAGGATTATCTGTTTCAATTTACAGTTTCCCTGATCTCCCACGCCGTCCTGGTGGTCTATCTGTTTGTGATTATGGACGCGCGGGGCCGGCGGGTGGTGAGAAAGTTGCCCGCCCTGCTGCTCTCTCCGCTACTGGCCACCCTGCTGGATGCGGTTTTGTATGCGCGCTTTCCCGACCACTATGTGGTCCGCTACTGTGCGTTCTCCTGCGCCATCCTGCTGATGTGTACCCTGTGGATTCGGTGGGCGTGGCGGACCGGGTTCTGGCACGCCTTTGCCGCCGCGTGCATGGCGGGCATGTGCCAGGTGGCCGCGTCCGGCCTGGCCCAGATATTGCTTCTGGACAGCGAGATCCCATACATGGCGTTGATCGCCGTCTATGGCGCTGTGACGCTGGTCTCCGCCGCGCTTCTGCACCGGCTCCGCTTCGGGCGCTGGTTCCGCCTTCTGCTGGAGGACAGCTCCGTCCAGCGCCGCATGGCCCTGTTCTTCTTTGGCCTGGAGGCGGCTATGGAGGCATTCTCTCTTTTGCAGGAGGGAATCCATCCGGAATATCTGGTTCCCTACTACGCGCTTGTGCTGGTGATGGCGGGGCTGGCGGTGGGGCTGGTCATTTACCTGTCCCAGCGGCTGGACGCCTCCCGGAAGATGGAAGTCCAGCGGGACGTCATTGCCCAGCAGCAGCTCTACGAGCGGGATTTGGAGGCGATTCAGCGGGAGGTGCGGGCGTTCCGTCACGACTACAAGAATTTGCTGGCAGGGCTGTCTGAACAGGCCGGAAAAGGAGAATTGGATGAACTTCGGGCCTCCTTGTCCCAACTGGACGCGGGCTTTGACCAGCACATCGGAGAGAGGATACAAGCATCCGTCCATCTGGGCAATGTGAGAGTCCCCCAGGTGCGCAGCCTCCTGCTGTCCAAGCTGGCAGCCATGAGAGAAAAGAAAATCGACTGCCGCCTGGAGGCGCTATACCCTGTGGAGCATATCGGAATGGATCCGTGGGACTTTACCCGCTGTCTGGGCATTCTGCTGGACAACGCCGCCGAGGCCGCTTTGGAAGCGGAAACACCCTGGGTGGAGATTGTCCTGCTGTCTCAAAAGGACAGGCTGTCTCTGCGGGTGTCCAACCCCTACAATGGGGCCATCGACCCGGATAGAATCTGGACGGAGGGCTTTTCCACCAAGGGAGAGCGCCGGGGATTGGGACTGTCCAGCTATCAGCGGATTTTGAAGGACTATCCCCATACGGTCGCGTCCACAAGCTGGGCCAATGGCGTGTTTGTTCAGGAATTGGTGGTGGAAGAAAAAGCATGATTTCAATTTATCTTTGTGATGATGAGGAAAGTGTTCGTCACCAGCTCAAAACCGCCCTGGAGTGGAAAATTTTCGTGGAAAACTACGACATGAAGGTGGTTTGCGCCGCCTCCACCGCCCAGGCGCTTTTGGATGCGGCGCAGGACAGCCGCCGGGGCGTCTACTTCCTGGATGTGGATTTGAAGGACGGAGCGCAGGACGGCTTTACGCTGGGGCGGGAGCTGCGGCGGCGGGACCCTCATGGCACGCTGGTCTACATTACCAGCTATGGCGATCTGGCCTGGAAAACCTTCCAGTACCATTTGGAGGCATTTGACTACATTGTGAAGGAGGGAGAGCAGACCGGCCCTGCCGTTGCCCGCTGCCTGGAGGCGGTCCACGCCCGCTTACTGGACGAGCGCCGCGACCCGGCGGAGATGTTCTCCCTGCGAACAGGCGATGAAACCCGCCACATTCCCCTGGCCGACATCCTGTTTTTTGAGGCTGCGCCCAAGGCCCACCATGTATATCTTCACACGGCGGACAGCCGTCTGGATTTCGTGGGCAGTCTGAACGAGCTGGAGAAGGAACTGAACGGACGGTTTGTCCGGGTCCACCGGTCCTTTCTGGCGGCGTGGGACAAAATTGAGACAGTGGATGGAAAGGGAAATCAGGTCCGGGTAGGGGGCAGAATATGTTTGCTGTCCCGAACCGGAAAGGCAGAATTGAAGAAGAAATTGAGAGGGAGCTTTTGAGGCTCCCTCTTTATGTTTGCCGCTCAGGAAGAATTTGTGCTGTTTGGGAAATTCGGCCCACAGCGGGCCGGGAGCGTGGTATGTTTCCTTTCGCAGACAGGCGGGATGGGAAAGGAGGGAA
>CAJTOE010000254.1 GCA_910577805.1 uncultured Oscillospiraceae bacterium
CAGGTTTCTCATTTTGGAGTTCCTCCTTTTTAAAATGTTGGGCGTTTTCGCCCTTTTTCGAGGCTTTGGGGAACTATTTCGGTCAGTAGGCCAGTATAACAGTCCTTACATGGTCAGAAAAGTTGCGAGAAAAGAAAAAATCTTGAAAACCTATCAGGTTTCCAGGACAAAAAGTAACCTTGGTAGACTTCTGGTAGACCTCCGAAAACGCAAAAAAACGCAACCCCCTGCGCCGCAAGGGGTTGCGTTTCTTTTTTGGTAGACTTTTGGTAGACCAAACCTATCTGGACTCCAGCTTGTATTCTTCCAGAATACCCGCCTCCTCCAGCACAGCCAGGGTGTGCCGGGCCTGGGGCGTCAGAGATATGGAAACCATGACGCTAGGCCCGTAAGTTGCCGGTCTGTCGGGGTAGCTTGCCGGGTCTGCCCAGTAGAACCGCAGTATGGCATCATACATATCCTGCCATCCTTCCTCGGCAAACAGATACTGCACGCCAATGGTTCCTTCGTCAAAGTCCTTCTGTACCGCGGTCCAAAGCCGGGTGGATACTGCATTGCCCAAGCTCCCGGTGGTGGTATACTGATTCGTGCTCGCATTACGCACACCGTCCACCTCTGCCCACAGGGTATTTTCCTCAGGCTGCTGGTCCAGACCATAGCTGTGCCATAGCAGCTCCCGGTCCTGGCATAGCTGCTCGATACAGTAGGCCACAGTGCCAGGGACATCCCGGTCTTTGTACCAGACTGGAACGCCGTAGTATCTGCGCGTCAGTTCACTGCCGTCTGCCAGCTTATAGCGCAGCTCTACACCGACGGAGTTGTCGCCGCTTGCGTCCCGCAGGTCCTTGGGCAGGTCTGTAATGGCCTGATGGAGCGCGATCATCTTCTCTTGACGCGCAGGGTCTGTGCCCAGACCGGTGTCTTCATCCACATAAATCGTATTTCCGGTGCCGCTATAGTAAAAGCCGTAGATGGAGAAATAGGACATGTCCTGCACGTCCTCGACTTTGGGGACCCGGTGTATAAAGCCAAACGCGTCAAATTCCAGCGCCAGGGAGAAGAGCACGAGTACCGCCGACAGTACTGCCGCGCCCTTCCACTTGTGGAACACGCGGAAGGTTTTGTCCAGCAGCATGGTGGCCGCAAAATAGCCCGCCGCCGACCAGAGTACCACACTGACGATCAGGGTGAAATGGTCCGGGGCGGAGAGACCCCAGAACACAAAGAGCAGGATCGTGCCCAAAAGACCCGTGGAGATGGCAACGCCGTACTGGAACACAGGGCGCACCAGCCGGACCGCCACCACATCTCCGGCGGACTCGATGTGCCGGCGCTTGTAGACCATCAGGGCCAGCACAGTCAGCACGATGCCAGCCAGCGCATAAATTGCCAAAATCTCCGGCCGGTCCATGTAGACTGCATCGGACTCCCGCCGCAGCGCCACGGACATCTGGAGCATCGGCGTAGCCCAGTGGACAAATGAATGGTTTGTCCAAGCGCTCAGGCTCATGCCGTACAGAAATTCTGACACAAAGCCCGCAATCGTCTCCGTCAGGTAAAAGACCAGGAAATTCAGGATGCCGTAGAAAATGGGGAGCGCCAGGATATTGCCCGTGAACATCCCGCAGAACACGGCGAAGGAGTAGAAAAACAGGCACATGGCGCTCTGCCCCAGCAGCCAGACCCCCAGGGAGTCCAGCGCCGTCACGCCCCGCAGGAGTTCGATGCCCAGGGTAACAAAGGCGACGATCAGGTGGGGAACGAGCGAAAAGGTCAGCCCGGACAGATAGTTGCTCCAGAACAGGGTGTCCCGCCGGAGGGGCAAGGCGTGGATCATACAGGCGGCCCGGTTGTTATACAGATACTGGAACACCGCCATGGCCGACGCCAGACCGAACAAAAAGGCCATAAACTGCCCCAGAGCCAGCGACTCATGGACCGTCTGGACGGCGTTTTCCATCCATTCCACACTCCAGTCCCGGTGGTCCATGAAAAGCAGACTGCCAGGGAGGAACAACAGCCACAAAAACAGGTAGCCGCCCCACAGAGGCCAGTAGCGCTGGATGTTTTTGCGAAAAACTGTAAAATCAAAGAATGATGTCCCGGACCGCATAGTCCTCACCTCCCAGCTCATAAATAAAGATCTCCTCCAGGCTCAGGGGCAGCGCCTCCATGAACAGCGGCGACAGCGTGGACAGCCGCCCTTGAATGATATCCAGGTTTCCACGGACGATCAGGGTGTGGACCCGGCCCAGCTGGGAGGTGTGCAGTACGTTCAGGCCTTCCGGCAGCTCCGGCAGGTCCAGCTCCGGGAACGCGAGCTGTATCTTGATGATATTGTCCTGCAAGTCCGTGAGCGAGCGCTCCAGCAGCACCCGGCCGTGACTCAAAATGCCCACATGGTCGCACACGTCCTCCAGCTCCCGCAGGTTGTGGGAGGAGATCAGCACCGTCATGCCCCGCTGGGCCACGTCCCCCATCAGCAGCGACCAGACCTGACGGCGCATCACCGGGTCCAGGCCGTCCACCGGCTCATCCAGCACCAGCAGCTCCGGCTGACAGCACAGCGCCAGCCAGAACGCCGACTGCTTCTGCATCCCGCGGGACAGCCGCCGGATGGGCGTTTTTTCCTTCACGTCCGGGAACGCCTCCCGCAAAGCCTCGTACCGCGTCTGGCTGAACCGGGGGTACAGCCCCTGGTAAAAACGCATCATATCGCGGGTGGAGGAGGCGGGAAAATGATAGGGGTCGTCGGGGATGAAGAACATTTTTTGCTTGACCGGCGGGTTTTCATAGACCCGCTCCCCGTCCACCAGCACCGTGCC
>CAJTOE010000255.1 GCA_910577805.1 uncultured Oscillospiraceae bacterium
AACTTCCCCGCCAGTAAGGCCATCGAGGCCATTGAAAGGAGGATGCGCCGTGGAGACAAGCGCTAATCTGATTCACGTCCACCGGGTATGCAAGGAGTACAACAAGGGCGCGGTAAAGGCCCTGCACAACTGCTCCCTGGATATCGCACGGGGGGAGGTCGTCGCCATCATCGGCCCCTCCGGCTCCGGCAAGTCCACGCTCCTGCGGTGCCTGAACCTGCTGGAGGTCCCTACCTCCGGGCAGATCATATTTGACGGCGTGGATATCACCGATAAAAAAGTGGATATCAATTTGCACCGCCGGAAAATGGGCATGGTGTTCCAGCACTTCAATCTGTTCCCCCATATGACGGTAAAAAAGAACATCACGCTGGCCCCGGTACAGCTGAAGCTGAAAACCCAGGCGGAGGCGGACGCCCGCGCGATCGAGCTGCTGGAGCGGATCGGCCTGGCGGACAAGGCGGACGAGTACCCCGCCATGCTCTCCGGCGGACAGAAGCAGCGTATTGCCATTGTCCGGGCGCTGGCCATGGAGCCGGAGGTCATGCTCTTTGACGAGCCCACCTCCGCCCTGGACCCGGAGATGGTGGGCGAGGTGCTGGACCTGATGCGGGGTCTGGCCCAGGACGGCATGACCATGGCCATCGTCACCCACGAGATGGGCTTTGCCCGGGAGGTGGCCAGCCGGGTGATCTTCATGGACACGGGCACGATCCTGGAGGAGAACACCCCCGCCAAGCTGTTCGACTTCCCGCAGAATCTGCGGACGCAGTCCTTCCTGAGCAAGGTGCTGTAAGGGACAAGCTTTGGAACTTTGATTCGTAAAGTTGAGCAGCCCTTCGGCTTCACCCTCATCCGTCACCGCCTGCGGCGGTGCCACCTTCCCCCACTAGGGGGAAGGCTTATCGCTGCGTCTATCGAGACTACTCCGCATTTGGGTAACTGCCATTGTCCGCGCCTTCCCCCTTGACGGGGGAAGGTGGCACGGCGAAGCCGTGACGGATGAGGGTGAAACCAATCGTTACTTCTACTTTACTTGACCTCCTTTATAACTGGTAGTATAATCAAAGTACCAATATAAAGGAGGTCAAATCATGTACTTCTGGATTTCCACCGCTGTATATTCTCTGGTTTGGCTGCTGTCGCCCCAGACAGTGCGTCTGCTCCTGCTGGGTCTGACCATCCTGGGTGGGGTGCTTTGGCTCTTCTGGGGCGGGAAGCGCCGCAAGGACAAACGGGCCTTATACACTGTCTGCCTCCTGCTGCTCCTGGCGGGGGCGGGCCGCTTCCTCAACACGCCGGTCGCTCAGCTGAAATTCTTCTGTCTGGAGGGCATGTATCGGCAAACGGCGCAGAGCCTGTGCGCAGAGCTGCGGGAGGATGGAGATTTTGGGTTCCGCATGGACTTGCAGGGACCTTCGTTCCTGTCTAACGCCGGTCAGGTTCAGGCTTTGGCGGAGAACGGTACTCTTGCCCTCTATTTTCCCATCTCGGAGAGCTTTTTCAATTCCTACGGCTATATCTACGCGCCGGACGGCGGGCTGGAAGCCCAGGAGGGGCCGTTCTCCCTGCAAGCCTGCGACTATGCCCAAAAGCTGGACGACCAGTGGGCGTATGTGAAGCTGTACTAAGAGGGAGGGGACGATATGGCACATGTTAAGCTTACCAAGACAGGCAAAATACTCCTGTCTCTCGTCCTGGCTGCGGTCCTGCTTGTATTCGGCTGACTGATCCGAAAATATAACCTGCTGGAGCACGAGATTCAGGCGCGGCTTACCGCTGAAACAGCGCAGCTCACTGAGCTTCTTCGGGAACAGGACAACCTGGATTTTTTGCCCATCTATGAAGAACTGCTGTATTACAATATCAAACTGGATTGCTGTCTGCGGCATAACATAAGCTTTCAGCTTCCGCAGGAGCTTCCAGTGAAAGACTCGTTCCTTGCCCCTGACGACCCGCTTGCCCTGGAGACAAAGACGCGATTTAGCCAAGAGAACATTGAAGCATTGGAGGATATTTTGTACACAAACGCAAAAACTCATATCTATATGCAGCGCGGATTGATATAACTATTTCAATTTGTAAAGTCGAGGGAACTGTGGGTGAAAAAACGGTCCAGTGCCGGACGCTTTGTGCGTTTCGACGGTTTTGGACCGTTTTTCTGCGCAAAAAATCTAGTTGCGTCCCGGCTCCAGCTATGCTACAATGAACCACACTGCAAAAACAAATGCCCTTGACAGACGGACATCCATCCGCCGGGCGGGGGAGAGGAGGACTGTTTTTGTCTGAGAGTCCCAAGTATTTCATTGTGGAAGCCTCCGCCATGCCGGAGATTTTCCGGAAAGTGGCCCAGGCCCGGCAGCTTCTCCAGACCGGCGAGGCGGCCACCGTCAACGCCGCCGCCCAGGCTGTGGGCATCAGCCGCAGCGCCTTTTACAAGTATAAGGACGTGGTCCGGCCCTTTCACGATATGCTGGAAGGGCGCATCGTCAATTTACAGCTCCTCCTGCGGGACGAGCCGGGCCGGCTGTCCGGTCTGCTGAACCTGTTCGCCGGGACGGGGGCCAATATTTTGACCATCAACCAGAACATCCCGGTAAGCAACTGCGCGGTGGTGACCATCACAGCGGAGACCTCCGGGCTGAAGGGCTCCCTGGAGGAGCTGCTTGCGGCGGCGGGGGGCTGTCCCGGTGTGATAAAATGCGAGATAATCGGCGGATAATTTTAAACATGAGGTGAATCATATGGTAAACGTAGCGATTTTGGGCTTTGGCACCGTGGGTTCCGGCGTGG
>CAJTOE010000256.1 GCA_910577805.1 uncultured Oscillospiraceae bacterium
GCGCTACAAGCACGGCAATACCGTGTGCGCCTCCAGCCAGGTGGGGTGCCGGATGGGGTGCGCGTTCTGCGCGTCCACCCTGGGCGGGAAGGTCCGGGACCTGTCGCCGGGAGAAATTTTGGACCAGGTCCTGTATGCGCAGCTTGACAGCGGCGCGCCCGTTTCCAACATCGTTTTGATGGGGATTGGGGAGCCTTTGGACAATTTTGAGAACGTTTTGAAGTTTTTACAGCTGGTCAACCACCCCCAGGGAATGAATATCGGGATGCGCCACATCTCCTTATCCACCTGCGGTTTAACAGAGCAAATTGACAAACTGGCCCAGTATGAGTTACAATTAACGTTATCCGTTTCCCTCCACGCCCCGGATGACGAGACCCGCTCCCGGATTATGCCGGTCAACCGAAGCGTGGGCGTGGATAAATTGCTGAAAACCTGCCGGCGGTACTTTGAAATCACTGGACGGCGGATTTCCTACGAGTATGCCATGATCGACGGCGTCAACGACTCCGACGCCCAGGCGGACCTGTTAGCCGCGCGGCTGCGGGGCACGCCGGGACATGTGAACCTGATTCCGCTCAACCACGTGGAGGAGAGTCCCCTGAAGCCCAGCCGCCGGGTGGCCGCGTTCCAGAAGCGGCTGGAGAGCCACGGGGTCACGGTGACGGTGCGCCGGAAGCTGGGCGGCGATATCGACGCCTCCTGCGGACAGCTGCGCCGCAAGGCGGCCCAGGGGGGCCAATGATAGAAAAAGGAAGATGATCCATGAATGTATGGGGTATTACCGATCGCGGAGTGGTCCGGGAACAAAACCAGGACTCTTTCGCCCATAAGGTTCTGGAGGATGGCCGCATTCTGGCGGTGGTGTGCGACGGCATGGGCGGGGCCCGCGCCGGGAACGTAGCCAGCACCATGGCGGTGGAGGCCTTTTTGGAGGCCTTCCTGCATCCGGAGGAGGGCCTGGAGGACCGGGAGCGTCTGGAACAGGCCGCGGTCCAGGCCAACCGGGCGGTATACCGCCGGGCCAATTCGGACGAAGGCTGCGCCGGAATGGGCACCACCCTGGTGGCGGTGCTGGCCGGGGAGCAGGCCGCGGTGCTGCTCAACGAAGGGGACAGCCGGGCCTATCACATTGCCCAGGGACAGATCCGCCGTATCACCCGTGACCACTCCCTGGTGGAGGACCTGGTCCAGCGGGGCGAGCTGACCAGAGAAGAGGCGCGGGTCCATCCCCACAGGAACCTGATTACCAGGGCGCTTGGCTCCGAGCCGGAGCTGCGGGCGGACTACTTCCGCCAGCCTCTGGAGCCGGGGGACCTGCTTCTGTTGTGCAGCGACGGGTTGAGCAACATGCTCACAGACCAGGAGCTGCTGGAGGAGACGGCCCGGAACGACGGGCTGGAGGCCTGCTGCCAGCGGCTGCTCCAGCGTGCCCTGGAACGGGGTGCGCCGGATAACGTCACGGCAGTCCTGATCCAGCGGTAAGCCGCTATGATTTTGCAAAGGGAACATAAGGAGGCGATTTACCATGGACCCTTATATTGGTAAATTACTCGACAACCGATACGAAATTTTGGAGCTGATCGGCTCCGGAGGCATGGCGCGGGTGTATAAGGCACGGTGCCACCGGCTCAACCGGTTAGTCGCCATCAAAATCCTGCGGGACGAGCTGGCTTCGGACGCGGAGTTCCGCCGCCGGTTCCACGATGAGTCCCAGGCGGTGGCTATGCTGTCCCACCCCAACATCGTGGCGGTGTACGACGTGAGCCGCTCGTCGGAGTTTGAGTATATCGTGATGGAGCTGATCGACGGCATTACCTTAAAACAGTATATGCAGAAAAAAGGGAACAAGCTCAACTGGCGGGAGGCCCTGCATTTCATCACCCAGATTACCAAGGCCCTGGGCCACGCCCACAGCCGGGGCATCATTCACCGGGACATCAAGCCCCATAATATCATGGTCCTCCGGGACGGCAGCGTGAAGGTGGCCGATTTCGGCATTGCGCGGGTGTCCTCCGGGGGGCACAGCACCCTCACCCAGGAGGCCCTGGGTTCGGTCCACTATATCTCGCCGGAGCAGGCGAGAGGCAGCCATATCGACGCACGCTCCGACCTCTATTCCGCCGGCGTGGTCCTCTACGAGATGATTACCGGCCGTCTGCCCTTCGAGGGGGACAACGCGGTTTCCGTGGCCATCCAGCACATCAATTCCATTCCGCTGTCCCCGCGGGAGCTGGACTCCACCATCCCAGAGGCGCTGGAAGCCATTACGATGCGGGCTATGTCCCCCAACCCCGACGACCGGTACCCCTCCGCCGACTTCATGCTGGCAGATCTGGAGGAGTTCCGGAAAAATCCCAACATCAATTTTGACTACAGCACCAACGACCCGCTGCCGACAGAGCCGGACACGGACCGGACCCAAGTGATGGCCCCGTCCTTTTCGTCCCTGCCCCGGCGGGAGAAGGAGCGAGAGCGGGAACGGGACCGCTACCGGGATGACGATTACGACTACGACGAGCGCCCGGCCTCGTCCCCCTGGCCCATCGTGGCGGCAATCGCGGTGATTTTGGCCTTCGTTGCCGGAATATTCTTTTTCCTCTATCAGATCGTGATGAATCCGGCCAACCCAGTCCCGGAACAGATCACAGTGCCTACGTTGACCGGCAAGCTCTATGAGAACGTGCAGGACGACGAAAAGCTTCTCAACGGCTTTACGGTGTCCATCTCCGGCGACCCCAAGACCAACGACGCGGAGGAGGGTACCATCCTGGAGATGGACACCGTAAAGCC
>CAJTOE010000257.1 GCA_910577805.1 uncultured Oscillospiraceae bacterium
GTACCGGTAGGCGGGGCCGCTCTGCTGGGTCATGGCCAGGGCCTGACGGTACTCCAGATTACCTGGGTCCATCCGGCAGGCAATGGAAAAATTCTGCATCGCCTCGTCTAACCAGTTGCGTTTCAGGGCCACGCCGCCGGTGAGAAAATACCACTCCGCGTCCCGCTGGGGGACCTCCTGAAGCAGCCGCTCCGCCGTAGCGATATCGCCCATATTGATCAGATTGCGCACCTGCTGGTAGGTGGGATTTACGGAGGAGCTATATTGCTGCTGATAGCCGTAACCGCTGTGCTGGTAGCCCTGGCTGGGGCCGGGGCCGGGAGACGAGGGGGCGGAACGGCCCTTGGTGATAGCGTCGTAAGCCTCATTGATCTCCTTCATCTTCTCCTCGGCCAGGTCCGCCAGGGGGTTATTCTGGTAGTTGTCGGGGTGGTATTTGCGGGCCAGCTCCCGATAGGCCTTTTTGACCTCGTCGGGACTGGCGTTGGGGGAAACTCCAAGGATACTGTAAGGGTCTTTCATTTAATCTTTTCTCCATATCTTCTGTTTTTTCACCTGCTCCCAGCGGCCTGCAAAGACGATGCGCTGGACCAGGGGCAGCCCTTCATATAAAATATTCTCCAAAACCGGCTCCCGGCATCCAAAATCCGCCAGAGCCAGGGCCGCTCTGGCCCGGCCCAAGGACTGCTCCATCGTGTCGGCCAGCGCCGGCCCGCCGCCCTCCGGCCCATACCGCAGAGGGATGGGGTTATACTGCCCGGTCCGCTGGTCCTCCTCCAAATCGCTCTGGGCGTCGGCCAGATAGATCCAGCGGCCCACGTGGTACAGGACCTCGGCAAACACCCGGTCCCGGCTCTCCTCTCCCGTCCTGGGCGCGGAGGCCTGGAGCATCCGTGCAAAGGTGTCGGCCACCCGGTCGATGGAGGGGCAGTCCTCCCGCTCCAGCCGGGCCAGGTCCCCCAGGCACGCCTGTGCTGTCTTGTCCAACTCCGGCGCAAGCCGGACTGCTTTTCGGTAGGCCGGGCGGAGCAGGATAGACAGCCCTCTGGCCGGAAGCCCGCCCCAAAGGCCGTGGTCCGCAATCTCGTCACGGAGCTTCCACCAGGTCAGGATGACGGTCGCGTCCGCCGCCGCATCCAAAGCCGGGCTGTCAGGACACATGGCACGGGTGCGTAATGGGTTTGCGTGGCACCGGCCCCGGCAAGGGGTGAACTGTTCCTGGGGCGGCTCCAGCAGGAGGGCCAGAAACGTACAGTCGTAGGTCAGGAGCATGGGGGCCAGCAGACCGTATCTCCGGCGCAGACAGCGGCAGAGTCCGCAGTACGTGGCGTTGTACAGGTCAAAGTCCTTACATTTCAGCTCCCCCCGGAGGGGGCGTACAAACCCAAACAAGCCTTCGCTCCCCTAACGGGCAAAGCCCACGATGTCAAATTGGGTGGGGTGGTGTTTGGTGACGGAGCGGTTCACGCCCCACAGTACCACAAAGCTGACCACCAGGGCAGCCGCCCCCAGACCGATGGAGGCCATTTCGCTCCAATGCAGCCAGCCTCCGGCCAGGTAGCCCAGCACCAGAGCCAGGCAGGGGAAGCCGAACACCAGCAGCGCCATACCAATGGAGTTTCCGGTGGTAGTCTCCACCTCCACCCGGTCCCCAGGCTTGGCCCCAATGGGATTCTTCGCCAGCGCAAGCAGCTCCTCCCCCGCCGGGGGCTTCAAACAGCCGCCGCAGCTGTCACAGTGCATACTGCACTCCACCTGGCGCAGCAGAGAGATTTCCGCCACGTCCTGGCCGGAGAGCCGTTTGACGATCGCGTGTTGTGTCATGATTGGGATTCCTCCTCTTCAGCGTTTGACGTTGACGATAATGGTGTAGCTCCCCACCACGCCCACGTTTCCCGACGCATTGAGATACACCCGGACCGGGACGGGATAGGAACCCTCCGCCGCAATGTTGGACAGGTCGGCTACGATTTGGATCTGACTGGGCGAGATGGCGTCCAGAGCCTCCTGGTCCCCCCGCAGGGTAATGGTCCGCACCTGGGTGGCGGAATAGGCGGTGTAGGCGTCGGGCGTGTTGATCAGTTCAATGTTCTCCACCTGAAAATCCTTCGTGTCCAGGTCCTTCAGGTGTATGGTCACCTGAACCTCACTGATGCCGCTGACATTCTCGAAGCGGGGGTCCAGCTGAATTTGAAAGGTTCTGGTTTCACTGGTGCCGATGATCTGCGCCAAATCCACGTCCCCCAGATTCAGGGCGTTCAAACCGGCCAAATCCTCCTCGGAGCCGGAGACGGTTATAGTGTCCTGGGGTTCGATGGTACACACGGCGTCCTCCGGCGCCGCGCCGCCGCCGCCGATGAGATTGACGGTCAAGGGGACCTCCTTCACCACCACCACCGGAAGGGTAACGTAAGCCGTGGTGGCACTCAGCTTCACATCCAGGTCGGTGAGAATATTTCCCTCCGCGTCCAGCAGGACCAGAGGCAGGTCCCCGGAAAACCGGGAAGATAACTCCTCCTGGGTCAGGACGGCCACCACCTTGTTCACCTGCTTCACGTAGTCCTCCGGGCCGGAGACCGTCACCAATGTGGGATTGATGACCGCCGTTCCCGACTGATAGCCGGGAGCCACACTGCCCCGGTGGATAAACTCGATCTCATAGGTGCTGGTGTACATCTGCTCCACGCTCACGGTAATGCGCTGAGGGGTACGCTGTAACACCTGCACGTTATTGGGGTTCACGTTTTCGGGATAATTGATGGTGTA
>CAJTOE010000258.1 GCA_910577805.1 uncultured Oscillospiraceae bacterium
ATCTGGAGGAGCGGGACACGTTTTTCTACCGCCTGACCACGCCCTTGCAGGAGCCATTCGCGTGGTACGAGGACATCAAGCGCCGGATCGCGTCCCCGTCTATCCGGTACGTCAGCTTTGATATGTTTGACACTCTGGTCCAGCGTGCGTTTTTACATCCTGAGGATTTGTTCCAGCTTCTGTCGGACGAAGTGGGCAGGAATATGTCTGCCTACCTCGATTTTGCGAAAATCCGCATTCACGCAGAAGCACACTGTCGTGAACAGTGCGCCGCTGGAACGCTGTCCCAGGAGGAAATCACGCTGGATGAAATTTATGCGGACATACAAAAACGCACGGTCTTTGCCCCGGCGCTGCTCCGGCATATCCAGGACCTGGAAGAAAAGCTGGAGGTGCAGTATTCGTCCCCAAGGCGTGTGGGGAAGGAGCTGTATGAGCTGGCGAAGGACGCGGGAAAAGAAATCATAATCTGCTCGGATATGTACCTGTCCAGAGCTGTGATCGAGGCCATTCTTGCCAAAAACGGATACCGGGATTATAAAAAGCTCTACCTCTCCTCAGAGCTTCAGGTCACCAAGGCGCAGAAAACCATGTACGCCTATGTCAAAAAGGATTTGCGCTGCAAGAGGGGCGGTTCCATGGTCCACATAGGGGATAACTGGGCCTCCGATGTCGAACATGCACGAAAATGCGGCCTTTCTGCCGGTCACCTCTGCAAGGCGGCGGATATGCTCCAGAACCGGAACCCCGGTATTTACGCGGGTCAGGCTTACGCCGGGCTGTTTCAGGGGAACGGCCAATGGAAGGACTATGGGGCCATGCTCCGGGATTTCCCTGGCCTGCGCAGCGTTTTGGCGCTGGCGGCTAACCGGGTGTTTGATAATCCGTATGTCTCCTTTCACCCGGATTCCGATTTTAACGCAGACCCGTATTTTATCGGCTATTTTGCCCTGGGACCGCATCTGCTGGCCCTGGCGAAATGGGTCGCGGGCCTGGCGGAGGAGAGGCACATCCCCACTGTTCACTTTGCGGCGCGGGATGGGTATATGGTCAAGCAGGCCTTCGACGTGGTCAATCAGACTGCCGCTGTCTCCAGCTATATCCGGCTCTCCAGGCGGTCGCTGCTCCTGGCAGACGTTAACCGCAAAGAAGATTTGTACTCCCTGGGCCAAAAGCTCAACCCGCTGTACTGCTCCCCGAAAGCGCTGCTGGAATATCTGCGCCCCATGATTCCGAAGGAAGCGCGAAAGAAGGCGGAGTCCCTGCCGGACCGGAGGTTTCAAAGCCAGCTGGCGTTTGAGGACTGCCTCAAGCTGTTTCTGGAGGAGTTCGTTGACTTTTCTAGGCTCGCCGCGTACAAGGACAAGCTTCGCAGGTATTTTTCCGGCATGGTCAAGCCAGGGGACTATATGTTCGACGTGGGCTACAGCGGCCGTCCGGAGTCCGCGTTGAGCAGTCTGCTGGGCTTTCCGGTGGGCAGTCTGTATGTCCACATCAACTCCGAAGCGGCAATGAAACGCCAGAGCATGTACCAGTGTCCGTCCGTGTGCTTCTATTCCGCAAAGCCCTGTGTCACCGGCGTGATACGCGAACATCTGCTGATGGAGCTTGGACCGTCCACAACCGGTTACGAGGAACACAACGGCGTCATAACGCCCAGGCTGGAGCCGTACAAGCCCAGCTATGAGAGCGATTTGATGACCAAAATCATGCAGGACGCGGCGATGGATTTTGTCCGGGAGTTTCACGAGACTTTCCAGGACCGGCTGTTTCTCCCGCTGGACGGGCTGTCCGCGCCGTTTGAATACTATCTGCACCATGCAAAGCCCTTTGACCGTCAAATCTTCTCTGCGTTGCAGTTTGAGGACAAGCTGGGGGAGGGAAAGGCGTTTTCCGCGCTTGCGTTTTGGAACCGCGCGCTTGCTTCCCACGGACTGCTGGAGGCCGGTGCGCCGCCGTCCTGGTATTTGCCGCCGGAGCTGGAGGACTTGTACCTGGATGGGCTGTTTGTGAAGCTCTACCGCAGGATAAACAAGTGGTTTCCCAAGGGAGGATGGGCCAGGAGCGCGGTCAAACGGATTGCCGGACTGTTTCTCCGGTAGCGCCGCAGGAAGGGAGCGTGCCATTGAAAAGGACTGTAACATCAGTGGTGAAGGGACTTTTCCTGGACCTTGCGGTGATTGCCGCAAGCGTATATCTGACGTTTGTGATTGGCGAGTACATGCCGGACCTGCCGGCAGACCAGCTCCTGGTGTTCGGCTGTACCGCCGCTGTGTGCGCGTGTCTGGTGTATGCGTTCGGTGCTCTCCGCCGGAAATTCCCCCGGTACCTGCGTTTTACCGCAGTATCCTTTGGGTTTGCGGCGGTTTCGGCGGGACTGCTCCTGACGGCCTTTCAGGGGGTGCTTCTCCCCCGGAATCCGGAGATTACTGTCACGCTGGCGGCGCTGCCCGCGGACGGCGGAGCCAGGTGGGGCGACGTTCTGCTGGTGGAAGCGGAGTCCGGCGGGCGGGAGGTCCCGGTCCGGGATTTAGTCGTGACGGATAATTCCGGCTGGACCTACCACGAGGAATGGGACGATTACATCTTTTCCGCAGACAGTGAGGAACAGGTGCGCTCTGGGAACCGCCTGACGGTGTATTTTGCCGGGGACGCTCTGACGCTGCGTTTTGCGCAAAACGAGCTGCAAGGGCGGGTCCGTGTCACAGACTCCACCGGGAGCTTCCTGGAGCGGGACCTGTA
>CAJTOE010000259.1 GCA_910577805.1 uncultured Oscillospiraceae bacterium
AAGCCTGGGAGGGGCATGGCGGCGAACTCATCCAATATAAAGTGGACGTGGCAGGGCAGGGTTCCGTGGTGGATCTGGTCCGCGCTGTAGTAGAGGGCCTGGAACGCCTGGGCGTAGAGCAGGCTCACTAAAAAGTTAAAGCTCTGGTCGTTGTCGGGTATGACGGCGTAGAGCGCGCACTTCTGCTCCCCCAGGGTGTAGAGGTCCATATCATCCCGGTCTGTTATGGCCTTGATCTGGGGCAGGTTGAAGGGGGCCAGCCGGACGGCGGTAGACACGAGTATGGACTTTGAGGTCTTGCCGGCCGCCATTTTGAAGACTTTGTACTGCCTCACCGCCACACTGTCCGGCTTTTCCCGCTCTATGGACTGGAAGAGCAGATCCAGCGGCGAGACGTACTCCTCGTCCTCCTCCTTGACCTCGGCGTACTCCAGCACCCGCATGACCATGGAGAAGTTCTGTTCGTACTCCGGGGCCTCCTGCCACAGCATGAGGATAATGGCCTGCAGCAGAGCGGTTTCCGCTTTCGTCCAGAACGGATCGGACTCATGGCTGCCCTTGGGGGTAGTGGCCTGGATGAGATTGTTCACCAGCCGCAGAGCGTCCTTCTCATCCCGAATATAGCGGAAGGGATTATAGCCGTCCGACTCCTCCAGGTTGACCAGATTCAGCACCCGGATGTCATAACCTTTTTCTTTCAAATATCCGCCTGTGGCCAGCAAAACCTCCGATTTTGGATCTGTCACAACATAATTTGTGTTAGCCTCCAAAATATTGGGCTTGACATATGAACGGCTCTTGCCCGCGCCGGAGCCGCCGATGACCAGCACGTTGAGGGAGCGGCGGTGCTTGTGGGTATCCAGCCCCAGGCGGACATTTTTTGTCAGCAGCTTGTTCTGTTTCTGGGCGAACATAGCGTTGACCTGCCGGGGGGATGCCCACGTGGCGGAGCCGTGTTCCTCGCCGTCCCGCGTCCGGCCCTGGTTGGCTGAGAGATAGCACAGCGCGGCGGCGTAGGTTACGGAGCAGAGCAGGATGGTCACCAGACTGTGCTGTGTCCATTGGATGTGGAAGGGGTGTTCCATGGCTGCTGACAAATTGCTGATGATGTCCGGCAAACCGCCGCCCAGGGATTGGGCGATCAGCAGCGCTGCCCAGACCACCAGCGCATAGAGAAACAGATACACCGCAATGCCGCCGGTCTGAGATTGTTTGTTCAGTGGTCGATCACCTCCAGGAAATAAGACCCGGAGAATCTGTTCCTTGACAGATCCTCCGGGCTATGATACAGTGACTACGGTACTTCCCTGCGATCCTAACGCACGTTTTTATCGGGACTTCGATCCCGCTTGTGCTGTGACCGCAGGGAAGTATCATTCTATCGTGCTTTTGCCTGGGGCTTTGCCCTGGTTTTCGTTTTGGAGATTGCCTTGGCCGGAGCGGACGGCTTCCTCACCTGCGCACGATATCCTTTCAGCCGCGCCTCTATGGAGGGACGCTCACTCGTCCCCCTCATAGCGCCGCTCTCTTTGGGTATAGAGGAGCTGATTTTTATAACGGGCAAGTCTCGTTCCGACCGAGAACCGTTTTTTTTGATATTCTCCTGACGCTGGGCCACGGGGGCCTCCTGGCGGCCCTGCTCTGCTGGCTGCTGGGACACCTCCCGCTGGGGCTTGCTCTGCCCCGGACGGCCCTCCTGGGGCCTGACAGCCGCTTTCTTCTGCCGTTCCTGGGACTGGCGCTCCTGCCGTTTGTCCTTGGGGCGATCCTGGACTTGCCGTTCCCGCGGCCGCACCTGCACCTGCTCCGGGGCCTGCCGCTCCTGGGCTTGGCGTTCCGGCTGGAACACCTCATGTCCCTGCTGGAGCGGTTTTGCAGGTTTCCGTTCCGGTTCCGGGGGCAGCGTGTAGAGGATGCGCTCAAAAATGGCGTTGGCCCGGTCCAGCTCCGTTGCGGGCAGGATCACGTCCATCAGCTTGCCCCTGTCATCCTTATCCTTGATCACTGAGTAGAGTAGCTTGTGTTTTTTCGCCAGTTTCTTGAACTGCTTGTACTGCTGGGGCGTCATGGGGAACCGGCGCAGATCCCGCGTCTCCCGCAGCATCTTTCCCATATTGACTTTGCCGGAGAGGGTCTTGCGGTTACTGGCCAGCGCCATGGTCAGCGCCAGCAGGTTCTTCAGCGCCGAACCGGACAGCCGCACCATCACCTCCGTGCCGGAGAGCATCATGCGTACCATCTGGTCAGCGGCCTCACCGCCTCCTACGTTCATCTCGATCCACCTCCTTGGTGTGTTCTTCAATTTTGTTGATGTCATGTTCCATCTGGGGCAGCCGGTCTAAAATATCACGGCAGAGGGCCAGCTTTTTCCGCTCCGCCCGGATCTGCCGGTTGATCTCCGCCACCTGTTCATAAATTTCTGCCTTTTCCGCAGAGAGCCGTTCTCTGGGGATGCCGCACTGTTCCAGCACAGCCACCGCATCCATGTACCGGGCGTATTCCGCCTCCATCCCAGACAGGCCGTCCTCATAGAGCTGCTTGGCCTGGGCCAGCGAGGCCACATCCGCCAGGGCTGTGTACAGCTTCCGGCGCTTCTTCTTCCGCACGTTGAGGATCGTCCGCTGCTTCATCAGATTGGCCAACGTTTCCTCTGTGCGGGCCTGGAATGCCGCCATGTCCCCCTGAG
>CAJTOE010000260.1 GCA_910577805.1 uncultured Oscillospiraceae bacterium
AACGCGATATCCGCCATAAAACAGCTTCTTTTATGCGATCCTTGCAACATTGCCCTGACAAGGTCTCCGCTTTCTTTCAACATAGCCAGATTTCCTATGTTCTAATTCGGGAGTAATACCTCCGTCTGGGATGGTGCAATCGACTTTTTCAGCGGGATTTACGATGGCATCGTGGGTGCGTTTGACGGCATCCTGGACAGCTTTTTGGGGATTGGCGGCAACATCGTCAAGGGCCTTTGGGACGGCGTATCCGGAGCCTGGGGGGATTTTATTGGCTGGCTCAACGGCAAGGTCGGCGGCATTGTCGACGGCGTAAAGGCTATGCTGGGCATTCACTCTCCCTCCACCGTGTTTGCGGGCATCGGTGAGAATATGGCCCTGGGCCTGGCGGAGGGCTGGGACGGCCAGTACGGCAGCATCAAGCGCAGTATTGAGGGCGGCTTGCGGTTCTCCCCCGGCTCGGTGGACCTGGACTATAACCCGTGGGACCCCCGCGCCCCCGGAAACGGCCCCCAGAGCGCCGCTGGTGGCGGCAGCACCTTCCACTTTACGTTCAACAGCCCCAAGGCCCTGAACCCCGTGGAGGCCGCCCGTGAGGCCAGGAAAACGTCCCAGCAGATTGCGCTGCTCTACGTGTGAGGAGGCGGACAGCTTGATCGACGAAATTAAAATAACATCCCTCTCCGGCCGGGGCAGTGTGACCATGAAAATCCGCGACTATACCGGCTACTGGCTGGGCACCGTGGACTGGGGCCAGGTCCAGGGCCAGCACCAGACCTACAAATATTACAACCAGGTCGGGGAAAACATCGTCTCCACCACCGTGGACAGCCGGCCGCTGTCTATCACCGGCTGGGTGGTGGAGACCGGGGCCGGGGACCTGCAAAGCCGCTGCGACTTTCTCAACGCGTTTCTCTCCCCCGTGGAGGACTACGAGCTGGAGTACAAGGACCGCAAGATACAGTTCCGTCCGGACTGCTCCATCGCCTACGGCAGGCCGTATTTGCAGAACAACAACAAGGTCCGCCGCTTCCTCATCCAGGCCACCTGCCCCTATCCCCTCTTTACCGGCCTGCACGACACCGCCGCCCCCTTCGACTCCACCGGGAAGCTCTTCCGCTTCCCCACCAACTTCGGGCAGCTGGCACCCCTGGTGTTCGCCACCTTGGACAAAACCTACAGCGTGGAGATCAACAACAGCGGCGGCTTTTCCGCCGGCATCACCGCTATGCTCAAGTTCTCCGGGGAGGTCGTCAACCCGCGCATTAAAAATCTGACCACCGGGAAGCTGATCGGCGTGCGGCGGACGTTCCAGCGGGGCGAACGGCTCGAAATATCCACCACCCCCGGCAGCAAGCACATGACCCTCTGGACCCAGGACGGAGGCCGGGAAAATCTCATCAAGTACCGGGATGTGCGCACGTCCTGGCTTCAGCTGGAGCCGGGCCGGAACCTGCTGGCCCTGGACTGCGACGACCTGGACCAGCGGGGCAGTATGACCGTGACGGTCTACTTTACCAAACGCTATCTGGAGGTGGAATGATGGACCTGAAAATGGAGGTGTACAGCCCGTTTCTGGAGCTGCTGGGACTCCTGGAGGCCCACAACGCCGTCGTCTGGGAGAGCCGGGCGTTTTCGGCCGGGTCCTTTTCCATCACCGCCCTGCTCACGGACGAGTCCCGTTCCCTGCTGGTCCCCAACAACATTGTCTGGCTCGCGGACGGCACCGCCGGGATCATTGAGTACGTGGACCAGACCGCCCAGGAAAACGGCCCTTACGTCACCGTCAAGGGCCGGGACCTGACCGGTATATTGGACTGGTTTGTTTTGTGGGGCCTGTACGACCTGAACGGCCCGGTGCCCGCGCTGATGTACCGGCTTGTGGAGGACTGCTGCATCCGGCCCACCCTCGGCGCAGAGCCGGAACGCCGGATTGTTCCCGGCCTTGTGCTGGCAGGCGCGCCCCCGGAGGGTGTGTCCATCCGCACCCAAAGGACCGGCGGCACCCTCCTGGAGGCCCTGGAGGAGCTGGGCGCGGCCTATCATGTGGCCTTTGGCGTGCGGTTTAACCCAGAAATCCCACAGATGGAGTTCTGGGCGCGGCCCGGCGTGGACCGGTCCGTCCACCAGAGCGTGCTGGAGCCGGTTTTTTACTCCACCGAGCTGGACGACGTGCTGTCCAGCCAGTATTCCTACGACAGCGGAAATTACCGGAATATCGCCCTGGTGGCCGGGGAGGGCGAGGGGGACGGCCGGGTCCTGGTCACCGTGCAGACCAGCACGCCGGAACGTGCCCCAGCCGCCTCCGGCGTGGTCGGGCGCGGCAAAATCGGGCAGGCCCTCATTGGGCAGAAGGGAGCTTGATATGTCTTATACACCAACGGATTGGAAAGACGGCGACGTGATCACCGCCGAGCGCATGAACAAGCTGGAGCGGGGCGTGCAGAACGAGCAGACCGGCCCGCCCGGCCCCGCAGGCCCACGGGGCTTGCAAGGCCCCGCCGGCCCCCAGGGAGAGCAGGGTCCGCCAGGACCCGCGGGGCCAAGCGGGGCTTCCGGCGTGACGATGGAGCAGGTCAACGCCGCCATCCAGGCCGCCGTGCTGGACAGTTGGGAGGGAACGTATTGAGTACGCAGGAAGGAAAGCTGAAAGCGATTGCGGATGCCATACGGCAAAAA
>CAJTOE010000261.1 GCA_910577805.1 uncultured Oscillospiraceae bacterium
AACTGTTCCAGTGCGTTATAGTACGCCCTCCGGTCCTCCGCGTGGATAATGACGGGCGGATGGTCCAGCAGAAGCAGCAGATAGTTCATCAGCAGCCGCCCGGTCCGGCCATTGCCGTCGGCAAAGGGATGGATATTCTCGAACTTGGCGTGAAAATAGGCCGCCGCCGTCAGGGCCTGTTCCGGACGGATATCCTCCAGTTCGCTGGCCAACTCACTCAACTCCTCCGGTACATCCTCGGGGAGTGCGCCGACCTCCTGGACTCCGGTTACATAGTCGTTTTTCTTATAGACGCCGGGCCGCTCGCCCTTCTGGTAGCGCAGAGTGTCGTAGGTCCCCTGGGTGAGAAGCCCCTGAAGCTCACAGATCAGTCCCTCACTCAGGGGCTCCCGCTTCTCAAAGGCGTCCAGCATCCGGTAATAGGCCGCAACAGAGTTTTGAATCTCAAACAGGGAGCGCACATCCCCGGTGTAGCCCGTCACGCCCCCGTGGTCGAAGATCTCCCGGGTATCGTGGTAGGTGATCCGGTCGTTTTCAATCTTGGCGGAGTGGTAAATAAACGCCACACCGTTCCCGTTCATCTCACAGGCAATATCGGCGGCGGTTTTGATCTGTTTGCTCTGCCAGATGGCGACAATATCCTGATAATTCACCCAAAATCACCTCGCTAAGACTTTAGCATATTTTTTGACAGTGCGCAAGCCATTTAACAGATTTAGACCCGCTTTGTCACCAGTTCCCGCACAATATCATCTCCCAGCAGCTGGCTGGTGCGGTAGATGTCCTGGCAGAACGCCTTCAGGCTGAAATCCATGTCGGGTTCATCCTTGTCCAGCAAAATGCCGGTTACCTTGAAACGGTGGGCTGTCTGCTCTTGTTTCAGTTCATCCAGGTATTCCTGGGGCAGCTCGCATTCGCCGTCCGTGATAAACACAATATCAGCGTTTTCAAAGCCTTCCTCCTTCATCAGCCGCATGGCCTCCTCCATAGGTGTCTGGAAGTCGGTGCCGCCATTGAGAAAAGTCTCGGCGGCGGACAGTTTGTCCCCCATGGTGTACTCGCCCGGCCGGAACAAGTCGGTCTTGAACTCGCCGCTGCTGGCAAAATGGACCAGCGCAAAGCTGCGGCCGCTGCCGGCGGCGATCTCCAGCAGGGTCAGGGCCACGGCCTTGCCCCATGCGGCGGGGTCGCCGGCGGTGGAGATAGACTCATCCAGGCAGCAGATGATGTCCCCCATGCCTTTATAAATGGGCTCCCGCCGCTGGTACTGCTTGATCTGCTTGCGCTGATACTTTTGCAGGAACAGCGGAACAGTTTTTGACGAGGCCAGCATGGCCAGCTCCGAGGTAAGGGCCCGGGAGAGGTTGCAGCCCAGCTCCAGGGAATACTTTTCGCCCCGGCCATAGGCGTAGCCGTTGCGCTTGCCCTGGGCGAATATCTCACGGAACCGGCCCAAATATTTGGAAATGTCCTTCAGTACGTCGCTTTTCCGTACCAGGTCCAGCAGACCGGTGTTGACCCCGTTCTTCTCCAGTTTGCCCGGTTCATCGCTCCAGGCCCCGATGATGTTCCGCACTTCCTCAGCCTTTTCCACCGCGGCGCTGACAGCCTGGGCAACGCTGGCGGTCAAATCGTCCTTATTTTTAGCGGCTTTGGCGTCGATCATCTTGCCTACGGCCTCCACCTGACGCTGCTTACTGTCCGCCCGGTTGGCGGCCTCCACCACGGACTGCTCCAGCTGTGGGTCGCGCTCCTTACACCGCTGCATCCGCTCCAGCAGGCCGGCCAGGTCCCGTTGGGCCTGTTCCTCACCCTTTTCCAGCTTCTCCAGGGTGTTCAGGGCGTTATTCTCGCCGCCCAGGTCTGAAAGAAGGCCGTCCAGCTCCCCGGCAGTCCGGGCGATAAATTCCGACGCTGCCTCATAGGCGGGCAGCTCCCGGCCCTCGCAGATGGCTTTCAGCGTGGGAAAGTCCTCGCTCTGGGTGATACGCTCCAAAATGGGGGCGTTAAACTTTCGGGCCGCCACGGACAGGGTGCTTTCATCGTTGTGCCGGGGCAGCAGGGAGTAGAAGGACTGGAACACGTCCCGGGACAATGCCGGGAACGAGGCCAACTTCTCTGCGGCAGTCTGTTCAACCTGGTCCAGGCTGCCATCGTCTGCTCGCAGGTCGGTGTAGATGCTGTCCTCCAGTTTTGTGGAACGCAGCACCCGGTCGGTCTTTTCCACGGTGTCAGGCGGAAGCAGCTCACTGATGGGGGCATGGAGCACGTCGTCAATTTTTCGATAGATTTTTTTCATTTGCTCTCCTTTCATACACAAAAAACCTCCCAAACTAGAAAAGAATCGAAGCGGTACGCTGTGCCGCTTCGATTCTTAGGTTCGGACGGGACTCAGCAGAAAAACTGAATCTCCTCCACACAAAAATGTTCTTTCCATTTCCGGCAGATCAGGAAAAACTGCGCCGAAATAATCTCCATCAGCTCGTTCAGGTCGCTTTGGGGTATCCGACCAGCATTGTTGGCCACAACACAGCCCCCCGAACGGGTCAGCCATATTTTAGTGGCGCCAGGTGATGGTTTTCCTTTGGCGATATGGACATGGATCGGTTCCCCGTTCTCATTTGACCAGAAAAATACCAGATATCCACCGACACGGAATAAACTAGGCACAGTG
>CAJTOE010000262.1 GCA_910577805.1 uncultured Oscillospiraceae bacterium
ACCCCGGAGGACGGTACTGGAGCGCCTCGGCGATGTGGACGGTCTGAATGTCCTCACAGCCGTCCAAATCCGCGATGGTCCGGGCCACCCGGCGTATCTTGTCGTAGCTGCGGGCCGTCAGGCCCATCCGCTCAAACGCGCCCTTCATGATGGCCTGACAGCCCTCGTCCAACTGGCACCAGCGCTCTAACCCCTCCGGGCCGAGCTGGGCGTTGCAGGTCTCCGCCGGAGTCCCCCGGCTGTTCTGTACGGCCCTGGCTCGGTTCACCCGCTCCTTGATGGACGCGGAGGGCTCCGCCGGGGTCCGGACGGTCAAGTCGTCAAAGGGCAGGGCGGCCACCTCCACAAATAAGTCGATACGGTCCAGCAGCGGGCCGGACAGACGGGATAAGTACCGGGCGACCTCCGTTTCCGTACACCGGCAGCGGCGGCTGGGGTGGCCGTGCCAGCCGCACTTGCAGGGGTTCATGGCGCACACCAGCATGAACCGGCTGGGATAAGTCACAGTCCCGGCGGCGCGGGAAATCTGCACCTGCCCGTCCTCCAGGGGCTGGCGCAGGACCTCCAGCACTTCTCTGGAAAACTCCGGAAGCTCGTCCAAGAACAGCACCCCGTGGTGGGCCAGCGAAATCTCCCCCGGCCGGGGGTTGGACCCGCCGCCCGCCAGTCCCATAGGCGAGACGGTATGGTGTGGGGCGCGGAAGGGCCGCTGGCAGACCATGGGCTGTTCCTGGGAAGTCAGGCCCAGGACCGAGTGGATCTCTGTGGCCTCCAGCGCCTCCTGGAGGGCCATGTCCGGCAGAATACCGGGCAGACGGCGGGCCAGCATGGACTTGCCCGACCCCGGCGGACCGGACATCAAAATATTGTGCCCTCCGGCGGCGGCGATCTCCAGCGCCCGCTTCACGTTCTCCTGGCCCTTGACCTCGGAAAAATCCGGGACCTGCTGTTCCAGATGCTCCGGGGTCCAGGGGACGGCGGGGGCAATCAATTTTTCCCCGAAAAAGTGCTGGGCAAGCTGGCCCACGTCCTCGACAGGATAGACCGCCGGACCGTCTGCCAGAGTGGCCTCGGCGGCGTTCTGGGCGGGGACGAACAAAGACTGGATGCCCGCCCGCTTGGCGGCCAGCGCCATAGGGAGCATCCCGGCGGCGGGGCGCAGCTTCCCGGACAAAGACAGCTCCCCCACAAAAGCACAGTGTTCATCCCGGATGCGTATCTGGTGTCCGGCGGCCAGGATGCCCACTAAAATAGGCAGATCGTAGAGCGTCCCGGCCTTTTTCAGGTGGGCCGGGGCGAGATTCACGGTGATGCGGCTGACGGGGAAGTCAAAGCCGCAGTTTTTGATGGCGGAACGCACCCGCTCACGGGCCTCATTCACCGCCGCGTCCGGCAGGCCCACGATGGTGAAGGCGGGCAGGCCCCCGGACAAATCGCACTCGCAGCCGACCTCGTAGCCGGAAACGCCGTGCAGGCCCAGAGAGCGCACTTGAAAGACCATACGGCTGACCTCCTTCCAGTTGCCTCTATTGTACCCTTTTTTTCGCTGGTTTGCAATGAGGAGGCCGGTTTTTCCGCAAATTTTTATGGATTTCGACTGCGGCGCTCCAGCCGGACCCGAAAACGGTACACACAGAGGGCGGATACCGTAAACATACACCCCTCGGCGGCGGGGACGGCCAGCCAAACGCCCGCAAGCCCCCAGAGCTTTGGCAGCAGCAGGATGCCGCCGGCCAGCAGTACAAAGGTCCGCAGGAAGGAGAGGACCGCCGACAGCCTGCCGTTGGACAGGGCGGTAAACAGCGCGGAGGCGAACAGATTCAAGCCGCAGAACAGAAAGCTGTAGGAGAACACCGCAAAGCCGTCCACGGCGATGGCGTAGACCGGGGAGGTGCTGTCCGCGAACAGACCCACCAGAAAGGACCCGCCGAGCCGGGCGCAGGCAAAAATCAGCACAGAAGCCGCCGCGATAAACCGCAGGCTGATGGAGAGTACGGCTTTCTGTTGCGCGTCGTTTCCGTTTCCGTAGTTAAAACCGATAATCGGGGCCACTCCGATGGAAAAGCCGATAAACAGCGTATTTAACAGAAATTGGGCGTAAATCAGAATGGTAATGGCCGCTACGCCGGGTTCTCCCAGCAGAGACAGCATGGTGCGGTTGAACAGAAAGGTGGTGACGGCGGCAGATAACTGGCCCACCAGCTCAGAGGAGCCGTTCCAGGCGCTCTCCCCCAAAACGCCCCAGCGGGGTTTCGGCGCGGTGAAGGACAAACCGCCCTGGTTCCGGGCGAAAAAAATCAACCCCGCGATGGCGGGAATCAGGTAGCCCAGGCCGGTCCCCAGGGCGGCGCCTTGGATGCCCAGGCCGCAGGGGACGATAAAAATATAGTCAAATAAAATGTTGGCCAGCCCCGCCGCCGCCGACAGCCCAAAGCCCAGGCCCGGCCTTCCGGCGGTCACGAGCAGGTTGGAAAACAGAGTTTGCAGCAAATTGGCCGGGAGAAACAACAGCAGTACCAGCAGATAATCCCGGCAGTAGGGGAACAGCAGTGTGCTTGCGCCCAGGGCGGAAAGGAGCGGGTCCAGCCAGATCAGCCCGCCCAGCAGAAGAAGCACACCCAGCCCCGCCCCCGCCAGAACGAGCAGGGTGAAATCTTCCCTG
>CAJTOE010000263.1 GCA_910577805.1 uncultured Oscillospiraceae bacterium
GAGGCTCCGCCCAGACTGTCCGCCGGGAAAATCATCCAGATCGTTTTAGGGGGCGTGTTCCTCCTGGTGGGGGCTGTTCTGGGAATCGGGCTGCTTTTGGTGAACGGGGGATATATGACGCTTATTTTGAGTACACCGCTTCTTTTGTGCGGCGTCATCTGTCTCACTGCCCGGCGGCGGGCGGCACTGTGGTGCGGCTGGACGCTGTTCTTCTGGCTGGACTGTTTCCTGCGTACCGCTGTTGGCGTCACGTGGCATATCCTTTTGATCGACCCAGAATTTCGGACAGAGCACGGCCTTGGCGTACAGTCAAGCATTGCCGAGTTCCTGGTGCTTTGGATTGCCGCTCTGCTGTTTCTCACCGCCGTTTCCTATCGGGAACTGCGCCTGCCGCCGGGAAAAGAAAATCTCTGCAAGCTGGCCGCGCTGCTTGCAGCCGTATGTATTCTATGCCCGATTCTTTTCAGGTTTCTGCCCCCGTTTATTGTACTCTACGGCTTGGATTTGGGCCATTTCCTGGTTAGCACAATACAGCTTATTCTGCTGGCTTGGGCAATTGTTCTGGGCGCGGCGATGCTGCGGCACTATAAAACAAAGCGCGGAGCGTAATGCTCCGCGCTGTTTCTCGTTATCCAAATTTTTTCTGCTTGCCGATGCTTCCAGGCCTCCAGTAGAGTACCGCGCAGGCGATGCTGGTGACGATGCAGAGCATCAGCTCCACCTGGACCTGCGTACGGGCCAACTGGTACAGTGCGACGCACAGCACCCAGCCGCCCCACTGGCAGATCCGAAAATAGAGCTTGCCGCCCTTGCGGAGCTTTTGGACAAACGCGTCCTCCCGGCCCTTCCACTGGACCAGACCCACTGGAATCAGTCCAAGCAGCGCCGCGGCCAGCACCACCGGTACCGAAAACACCTCCGGCAAAAGCCAGCAGCCCAGCATCATCCCGATATCCAGCGCCGGAACCAAAAGGGCGAGGCAGGCGACGGCTCGAATCAACATTTTTCCGCTCCCAGTTTGAGCCGGCGGACCGTCTCCTCCCGGCCCAGGATATGGCAGATTTCGACAGCGCCTCCGGGGGTGACCGCCTTACCGGCGGCGGAAATGCGCACAGGCCACATGAGCGTAGCGGTCTTGACCTCCAGCTGTTCCGCAAGGGTGGTCAGGCAGTTATGGATGTTCTCCTGGGTCCAGTCCGTCAGGCCCTCCAGAGCGGGAATGGCGGCGTCCAGCATCCGTTTGGCCACCTCCGGCGTACACTTGGATTTTTTATTCGTAAACAGATCCACGCCATAATCCGGCAGAGTGTCGAAAAAGTCCACTTTTTCAGGAATGTCCGTCAGCTTTTCGCACCGGGCCTGGAGCAGAGGCGCGATCAGTCCCGGCGCGTAGTTCTTCACGGTCTGGCGGATATAGGGTTCCGCCGCCTGAAGGAACGCCTCCGGAGACAAGGCACGGAGATAGAGGGCGTTGAAGTGGGTGAGCTTGTCCAAATCGAAAATGGCCGGGGACTTGGACACGCCGTTCAGCTCGAAGGCCTGGACCAGCTCAGGCAGAGAGAAAATCTCCTGTTCCGCCAGCTCGCCCTTGGGGGACCAGCCCAGCAGAGCCACATAATTCAAAATGGCCGGGGTCAGGTAGCCCTGGTCCCGCAGGTCCTCGTAGGAGGGGTCCCCGTGGCGCTTGGACATCTTGTTCTGCGCGTCCCGCATGACGGGGGAGCAGTGGACATAGGTGGGGATGTCCCAGCCAAAGGCCTGATAGAGCAGGTTGTATTTCGGCGCGGAGGACAGGTACTCACTGCCCCGGACCACGTGGGTAATGCCCATCAGATGGTCGTCAATGACGTTGGCAAAATTGTAGGTGGGCAGGCCATCCCGCTTGAGCAGCACCTGGTCGTCCAGGGTGTCGTTCTCTACGGTGATATCACCGAAAATAGCGTCCTGAAAGGTAGTGGTGCCTCCGCGGGGGATTTTCTGCCGGATGACAAAAGGCTCGCCTGCGTCCACACGGGCCTGGGCCTCCTCCAGCGGCAGGTCCCGGCAGGGGTCCGGCGCCCGGCCAAATTCGCCGGAATCCTCCTCGGACTCGGTTTTCTCACAGAAGCAGTAGTAGGCGTGGCCCCGCTCCACCAGCAGGCGGGCGTATTTGCCATACGTGTCCCGGCGCTGGGACTGGATATAGGGGGCGACGGGACCGCCGATATCCGGGCCTTCGTCGTGGTCCAGGCCGCATTCGGCCATGGTGCGGTAAATGACCTCCTCAGCGCCCTCCACCTGGCGGGCCTGGTCGGTATCCTCAATGCGCAGAATGAAGGTCCCGCCGGCGTGGCGGGCAATCAGCCAGGTATACAGGGCGGTACGCAGGTTGCCTACGTGCATATAGCCCGTGGGGCTGGGCGCGAAGCGGGTGCGGACCTTGCCCTTGGGGATTTTGGCCTCCATCGCCTCAAAATAATTCAGATCAAGCATGTTCTTTCCCTCCGTAAAAAGGCGGCAGAGCCGCCAGTCATGTGCATCCTATTATATTGGATTTTTCCAGATTTGACAAGGGGCGTTTCAGAGGAATCTGTAATTCGTAAAGTATTGAGAGCGAACCCCCAAGGCCTCCATGAAAAAATATTTTTCAATCTCAAACTTTTTCC
>CAJTOE010000264.1 GCA_910577805.1 uncultured Oscillospiraceae bacterium
AGCTGTTCGCCTTTGAGAGCGCGGCGGTGTCCTGTTTTCTGTCCTCCGCCTTTGTGGCGACTGGGAAGCTCACCGTGGCTCTCAGCGAGATTGACGAAGTGAAAGCCGATGAGGTCATCCACCTGAAGCCGAAAAAGCGGAGCCTGTTCCGGCTGCTGCTGGCGTCGGCCCTGCGCTCCTTCTGGACTTCCCTGACCGCCCGCCCTGTCAAAGATGAGGTCGCGGATTTTGAGCCCGTCAAGAAGGACGAAGAGCCTGTGGATGAGGAGCTGAACCGTTTCGTCGGTATGTTCAAGCTGGCTCGTGAGAGTGGCTACACGCTGAAAATCATCCCCGGTACACCGGAGAAAAACGCCCCTGTTTTTGGGACGGGTAGTGGAACGGATATCAGACCTGCGGCGTAACTGCCGCTGAGAAATATGGAGCGCAAGGGATTTTTATGTCCTTGCGCTCTCAATTTTTGAAGGAGGACATCAAAATGTCTGTGCAATCTCAGGAAAAGAATATGCGCAAGCTGGCCGGTCTGCTCGGTCGTGACCTCAGCTACATCTGGGGCGAGCGGGAGAGTGGTCCCAATGGCGACAAAAAGGTGTTTCTGAACACCGGAAAGACATTCCTGCGGGCGTTGGCCAAGGACCTGGGCCTTCAGGAATACAACGTATCCGCCAACCCCGGCGGCATTGCCGTCTCCGGCGACTGCTCCCTTATCGGGATGTGGCATAGCAACGGCATCTACGTCATGATTACCCAGGCCAGCTTTGGGCTGGAAGAACTGGTGCTGTATCGGGAGGCCCGGCACATTCGGGACTACTCCAGTAGCCGCAACCGCTTTTTGCCCCGGGACGCGCTGAAAACTATGTCCTACAGCAGACTGCTGAATGAGTTCCGCACGCTCCGGAAGGAGGGGAACGCCTATGAGTGGGCAGCCTGAGCGGTGCTACGCGGTGGAGGAGTTGAAATCCCTGCAAAGCTCCATCGCTGATTTGACGCAGAGCATGGTAATGCAGCGGGCCAGGGTGGAGAAGTACAAGGACACCGACCTGGCCGCCGCCCGAGATACCTTTGCAGAGCTGCAACAGGCAAGAAAGCGGTTGGCCCAGGCAATCGGCGACGCCCGGCTCCTGCTGATGGAGGCGGAGGAGTACCAAAACGCCAAGACGGCGGCTATGCTCCAGGCGGGCCTGCTTCGGTTTGACCTGATGAGCAATGTCTACCGCCCCGTCTACGATGCCATCCAGGACTTCATCAAGAAATTCCCCGTGGATGGGACCGCCAACGCGGCGGTAATTGGCCGGCTGATGAACAATGTCAGATTGGGCTACTACCCCACCGACCCGGATAACATCTCCCTCATTCTGCGGGGCATTCAGTTCCCGGAGGAGGTGACCACCAATCTGTTAGACCCCTGCTGCGGCTGTGGGAAAGCCTTACAACAGCTCGCTCAAGGGGATCACTGCTACGCCTACGGGGTAGAGCTGGACGAAAGCCGGGCTGAGGAGGCCCAGACCCGCCTGCATCGGGTAGGCTTCGGCAGCTTCTTTTTCAGCCAGATCAGCCATGAGGCCTTCCACCTGCTGTTCCTCAACCCGCCCTATCTGTCCGTCCTCAATGAGAGCGGCAGTCGGGCCCGGCATGAGAAGCGGTTCCTGATCGAGAGCCTCCCTCACCTGATGTACGGCGGCCTGCTGGTCTACGTCATCCCCTACTACCGGCTCACCCCAGATATTTGCCGGGTGCTGGTGGACAACTTTGAGGGACTAACCGTCTGGCGGTTTACCGACGGCGAATTTAAGAAATTCAAGCAGATCGCCGTCATGGGCCTGCGCAAGCGCCGGGCGGACGTGCCGGAGAATGCCTTGTGGCTGGAGAAGTACACCGTTGACCCCGCCAAAATTCCCAGCCTGACGGAGCTTCCAGAGGGCCAGTATCCCCTCCCGGCCCAGCCGCTGGAGGTGAAGACCTTCAAAGGCGAGAGGTTCAACGAGAAAGAGCTGGAGCGGCAGCTGCGTCATTGTGACAGCTTCGCCCAGCTTATGGCCCGCAGCGAACTGGACAAGGGAGTGAAGCGTCCGCTTCTGCCCCTGTCCATCAGCCAGATCGGCCTGATCGGCGGCTCCGGGATGATAAACGGGCTGATCCAGTGCGACACGCCCCATATCATCAAGGGCCGGATCATCAAGGTGACCCGAACGGAAAGTGAGGACCGGTATGCCTCCAACGGGAAACATATCGGCTCCGAGATCCATGAAACTATTTCCAATAAGATGATTTTCAACGTCCTGACCCCGCATGGGTTTCGGGCACTGACATAAAGGAGGAGAGCATGAAATTTCCAACGATTTCTGTCCCCTTTGCCCTGGGACAGATAGTAGCGACACCCCATGTACTGAAGGTAGTCCCAGAGGAAGAAATTTTCGCCGCCCTTCTGAGGCACCAGAACTGTGACTGGGGCGATGTGTGCCCGCAGGACAAGTGGGCCAACGACAGAGCGGTAAAGGGCGGCGAGCGCCTGCTTTCCGTCTACCACAGCAAGGACGGCGTCAAATTCTGGATCATCACCGAATGGGACCGGTCGGCCACTACTGTGCTGCTGCCGGAGGATTATTAAAGGAG
>CAJTOE010000265.1 GCA_910577805.1 uncultured Oscillospiraceae bacterium
CACATCACTGGCGTAAGCCATCCGCTTCAGGAAGGGCACGCCCAAAACAAACACCTGCTCCTCCGCCGCAGCAACCGTCAGGTGGGCTTTCTTGGAGGGAGGCACGTTCATCTCACTGCGGCGCGTCCGCACCGCCCGAATCGCATCCATAATCAGCTCCATGGCCTTCTCCTCCTCCGGGAAGGACAGGGCCGGGTCTGCCTGGGGCCAGTCGGACAGCATCAGGAAATCTCCCTCGTGAGGCAGTGCCTGCCAGATCTCCTCCGTGATGAAGGGCATGAAGGGGTGCAGAAGCTTGAGCATCTGGGTCAGCACATGGCACAGGACCTGCTGCGCCCGGACCTTGCTGGCCTCGTCCTCCCCCTGGAGGCGGGTCTTGGTCAGCTCGATATACCAGTCGCAGTAGTCGTCCCAGATAAAGTCGTAAATCTTCTGCGCGGCCACACCCAGCTCGTACTTGTCCATGTTGTCCGTCACATCGGGAATAAGGCTGTTGAGCTTGGACAAAATCCACTTGTCCTCCAGCTCCAGCTTCTCCGGAAGCTGGCACTTATCAATGGTCAGGTTCATCATCAGGAAGCGGCTGGCGTTCCAAATCTTGTTGGCAAAGTTGCGCATGGCCTCACAGCGCTCGGTGTAGAAGCGCATATCGTTGCCGGGGCTGTTGCCGGTGACCAGATTGAAGCGCAGGGCGTCTGCGCCGTACTGCTCCGCGATTTCCAGAGGGTCGATGCCGTTGCCCAGGGACTTGGACATCTTGCGGCCCTGGCTGTCCCGGACCAGGCCGTGGATAAAGACCGTGTGGAAGGGCGGCTTTTTGGTCTGCTCGCAGGCGGAGAAAATCATCCGGGCCACCCAGAAGAAAATAATATCATAGCCGGTGACCAGCACGTCTGTGGGGTAGAAATACTCCAAATCCTCGGTTTTATCCGGCCAGCCCAGCGCGGAGAAGGGCCACAGGGCGCTGGAGAACCAGGTGTCCAGCACATCGTCCTCCTGCGCAATATTTTTGGAGCGGCAGTGGCAGCATTCTGCGGGGTCGGTCTCAGAGACCGTGAGTTGTCCGCAGTCGGCGCAGGTCCATGCGGGGATGCGGTGTCCCCACCACAGCTGGCGGGAGATGCACCAGTCCCGGACGTTCTCCATCCAGTTGAGATAGGTTTTGGAGAAGCGGTCGGGAACAAACTTGGTTTCCCCCTCCTTTACCACCCGGAGGGCCTCCCGGGCCAGGGGCTCCATCTTGACGAACCACTGGGCGGAGATGAGGGGCTCCACGTCGCTGTGGCAGCGGGAGCAGGTGCCCACGTTGTGCTGGTGGGCCTCCACCTTTACCAGATAGCCCTGCGCCTCCAGGTCGGCCACGATGGCCTTCCGGGCCTCGTACCGGTCCATGCCGGAGTACCGTCCGTACCCCGCTACCACCTTGCCGTGGTCGTCCAGGACTCGGATGGTCTCCAGATTCTGGCGCAGGCCCACCTCGAAGTCATTGGGGTCGTGGGCGGGGGTCATCTTCACGCAGCCGGTGCCGAAGGCCATGTCCACATAGTCGTCGGCCACAATGGGCATTTCACGACCCACCAGGGGCAGGACGCACTTCTTGCCCACGATATCGTTGTACCGCCCGTCGGCGGGGTTGACTGCCACGCCGGTGTCTCCCAGCATGGTCTCCGGCCGGGTGGTGGCCACAATGACGTACCGGTTCTGCTCCCCCTGGATGGGGTAGCGGATGTGCCACAGATTGCCCGGCTTATCCTGGTACTCCACCTCCACATCGCTCAGGGCAGTGACGCAGTGGGGGCACCAGTTAATGATCCGGCTGCCCTTGTAAATGAGGTCCTTTTCATAGAGCGAGACAAACACGTGCCGCACTGCGCGGGAGAGCCCCTCGTCCATGGTGAAGCGGGAACGCTCCCAGTCGCAGGAGGCGCCCAGTTTCTTCTGCTGTTGAACGATGCGGGCGCCGTATTTTGCCTTCCAGTCCCACACCCGTTCCAGGAACTTCTCCCGGCCCAGGTCATAGCGGCTGAGCCCCTCGTTTTTCCGCAGCTCCTCCTCCACCTTCACCTGGGTGGCGATGCCCGCATGGTCCGAACCAGGGACCCAAAGGGCCGCATAGCCCTGCATCCGCTTGAAGCGAATCAAAATATCCTGTAAAGTAGAATCCATTGCATGGCCCATGTGCAGCTGGCCTGTCACGTTGGGGGGCGGCATAACGATAGTAAACGGCTTCTTCTTCGGGTCCCGGTGCCCCCGGAAACAGCCGTTTTCTTCCCAGGTCCGGTAGACGCGGCCCTCTACCTCCTGGGGCTCGTAAACTTTTGGCAGTTCTCTTTTCATAAAATGACCTCCTTATTGTATTTTTTTATATTTTCCCTCAGAAATGAACAAAAATTTTGAGGATCGCCAGAAATCAAATCTTTTTTTTGCAGCAATGTTCCCCGGTCCGGCCCGTAGACCACCAGCCAGGCGTGGGACGACTCAAATACGCCCCAGATTTCCCCGTAAGGCACAGGCTTGAGCTGCTCCGCGCCCCGGCGGCTGGACTGGCCCGCCTCGTCAAAGCTGACCTGAACGCCCACCCAGTATACATTCCGCATCCGTGTAAGC
>CAJTOE010000266.1 GCA_910577805.1 uncultured Oscillospiraceae bacterium
TCAAGCCCGGCTGTCCGGCGTCCGTTCCGGCGAGGCCCCGCCGTCCGCTCCAGCCAGCCCATCCTTCCACCCCCTCGTCCAGCCGCTGACGCCGGGCCGGAGATACCGGCCAAAAGGCGGCATCCCCGGCAGGCCCCGCAAACTGAAAGGCTTGCGTGCCCTATACTTCAAGTATCTCTATCTGCTGGGGGCTGTCCCGAAGCGCCGTCCGAAAAAACGGGCGGCGTTCGTCTCACGGGCGGAGATCATCAAGTTTGACCGCTATCAAGAGCAATTCCAATATCTGATGAAAAACCGCATCGAGACAGCAGACCAGCTATCCATGCAGTATGACGCGCTGCAAGCCAGCATCGACGCACTGACGGACCAGCGGCGGGAACTGTATAGAATCCGCCGCACCGGTCATGGTGGCGGCACTGTGACGGACGAGATCACCGGCCTGACCGCCAAATTGCGGGAGCTGCGCCGAGAGTTGAAATTGTGTGCCCGCATTGAGAAAGGCTTTTCCGCAGTACAGGAGACAGTGCGGGCTGATACCAGCGAAGCAAGGAGCGTGATCCATGAAAAAACTGATAAAAGCGGACCTCAGCGGCATTTTGAAACTGGCCGGAGAACACCAGCCGATCATGGACGGGAGCGTTGAACGGAGTATTGCCCTGCTGCAACGCCGCAGGCATACCGACTATTTGTTTCTGGCCCATCGCGGGCGCTGCCGGTTGTCCGACCTGCCAACGGTGTACGAACCCGGCGCTCCCGCAAATCTGGAATGGCTGGCCTGCCAGGGCGTCACAGCATGGCCAGTGATCGCCCTCTTTCTCCGTGCGGACAAAACCGTGGAGGGCCAGCCCTGGGGCAGTGTTACCCTGCTGAACCACCAGACAGCCGCAGAGGATGTGCGTATCTTCTCCGCCCTGCCGGAGAGCCAGCGGGAGCGGCATATCCGTCTGCTTTCCAAACGGTATGCCAACCATACCTGTTACTGCTCTATGCTGGAAGTCATTCAATATCTGAAAACAGGAAGGGGTGAAAGTCAATGGATGTAAGCGGTGATGTGGCCGACCTGATGGTGAAAGAGAGCATCCAGCTCACCGAGGCCAGTATCAAGCTGCTGGCGGCAGGCGGCACCAGTCTGGCGGCGCTGCTATGGGCGCTGGCAAAGGAGGACAAAAAGCTGGTGGGCAAGGCTGGCATGGGCCGCCTGCTCCGAGAGAACAAGGAGCTGAAGGTGTTCCAGATCAAGGAGAGCGACCTTGCGGAGTTCCGGGCCTATGCCAAGAAAAATGTCCTCTACTCTGTTGTAAAGGACAAACGGAGAACAGACGGCGTGGTGGACCTTGTGACGAATGTGGATTTTGTGTCCCAAGTCAACCTGTTCATGGAGCGGCGGGGCTACGGCGCTCCCGCCAGGGAGGACGCCGCGCCAAAAAAAGCCGCCCCCCGCGCTCAACCCGGCAGCTCCTCACCACAGCGCGGGAGTGGCTCGACGCCATCGCAGAGCGAGAGGAGGACGACGAGGACTACTGACACCCCCGCCAAGGTGGGGGACATTCCCACGGTCAAAGGGCGGCTGGCCGCTCTGCGGGCCGCGTCCGAGGGGATGAAGGAACCGGGCAAGGCCCCGCAGCGGCAGGCCCCCAAGCGCCCGCCCCAAACACGATAAAATGGAGGTAATTTTTTATGGCAAATCTGGAACAGATCGTCTCCCAAAAGGCCGAGAATGACACCCGCTGGAAGGCACAGCAGCAGTCGGAACGGGAAAACACCGTCGCCTTGCAGGACGCGGGCATTATGCAGATCACCAGCAGCCCGGAGGCATACGCCCGCTACCTGGATATGCAGGGGGACAACCCGGCGTACAGTGTGGGCAACATCGCCCTGGTCATGGTGGCGCTGCCCCAGGCCACCGTGTTCGGCACCCGTGACCGCTGGCGGGCCCTGAACCGCTCCGTTATGGGCGAGGAAATGAACAACGGCGTGAAAATCTTCGCCAGAGGCCCCATGGGGCGGGGGTATGTTCTGGCCGACGCCTATGATGTGAGCCAGACCCAGGGCCGGGATCTGAAACGCCCCGTTTTGAAGGAGGGAAGCAAGGGCATGGAGACCGCGCTGACTACGGTACTCAACTACGCCGTAGCTCCTGTGGTCATTGACAAGGAACTGCCCGTTCCCGCCTACTATGACCCCGGCAGCATAGAGCTGGCCATCAACCCCGATTTCCCCGACCATGAGGCGTTTGCCGCCATCGCCGCGGAGGTGGCGCAGTCCCGCTTCCACGCCAAGGGCGCGACCCCTGGCTACAACAGGGCCGAGTGCGAGCTGGACGCCCAGAGCGTGTCTTACATCCTCTGCCGCAGGTTCGGGATCGAGCGGCCTATGCCGGAGACGGAACGCCTGCCGGAGCTGTATGACGGCTGGGAAACCGAGGACCGCAGGCACGCACTGGACACCATTCAGGACATGAGCAAAAAAATAGGCCGCTCCATTGACAAAAATCTGGAGGCGGATAAACAGCGGACCCGGACCCCGCCCCGCCGTCCCGGAAGGTAGAGCCGGAATAGGGGTGTTTTTCCCCTTTGAGAGACTAATCCGCCGCCCGTCCCCCGTCA
>CAJTOE010000267.1 GCA_910577805.1 uncultured Oscillospiraceae bacterium
AGGAATTGAGCAGCTGCTGGCCCGCCCTGCGGCCGGAGGCGTCCGTCACCTTCAAATCGCTGTTCTTGCCCGACCGCTCCACGATGATCCCGTTGGACAGCTCCAGGCGCAGCCGGGGCGGCAGCACGGAACCCTCCCGCTGGGCCTGGGAGGGCCGGTAGCGGTCCCCGCCCAGCGCCCACACAATGGCATCCAGGCCCGAGGTCTTGCCCTGGTTGTTGCGGCCCCCAATCACCGTCAGGCCGGTGGGGGCCGGTGTGAGGGTCAGCGCCTTGATGCGCTTGACGTTCTCAGCCTCAAACTGTGTAATTTTGACTGACATAACTTAGCTCCTTTTCTCTTCATCTGGGCGGCTTTCTTCTCCGGGACGGTCAAGCCATCCCCTCAACTGCGGCCCGGACAGCCCCTTGCAGCTTCCCGGCCTTGATGCGCTCCACCGCCTCGGCGGTCAGGGCGTCCTTTTCCTCTTGGGTGAGCTCCCGAACCTCCGGCCCCTTGGCTTTGATTCGTTTCAGACGGCGCTGTGTTACCGCGGGGTTCCACCCGCAGCCGGAACATTCCGCTTTATTCCTGCAGTCCACCGATGGGTTGAATTTGCAGTCCTCTATCGCCGCCAATCTCTGTTTGGCAGATGCTTTGCTCATATGCAATCCTCCCCCCACTGACTGCGGACCTCTGCGACCCAGTCCAGAACGATCCGCTTGCCGGAGTAGTACATGAGGGGAAGAAGCAAAAGCAGGTACTCGCCACCGATGGCGGTATAGCCACGCTCCGCCAGCGCGGTCTGCCGGCCCCACACAAAAGCTGAGACGGTCACCAGGAGTACAGAGGCCAGTTCGACTGCCACTGGCACGGGGTTCTGTTTCGGTTTCATATGTACCGCCTCACTTTCCGGCGGCCGCTGCCGTCTCTGGCTCCGTCCGGCGGGCTGCGTTCTGGATTTCCTGCGCCGTCTTTTCCCGGACGGTACCCTCCACACGCATCCCGTACTTTGCGCTGACCAGCTCTACCAGCTTCCGGTAGGCGCGTTCCGCAGCCGGGCGGCTCAAGGGTGTCTCGACGACGAAGGTGAACTCCTTTGTTCTCGGCATTTCACTTCCTCCTTACAGGTGTAAGTAGAATCCGGACAGCTGCCGGACAGCGTGCGCCTGCTCCAGGCGCGCCTCTGACAGCCGCGTGCCCTCCCGGGTCTGGAGCAGCGCAAAGGCTGAGGCTTCCGTTTCCAGCCGAAGCGCCAGCTCGTCCAGCGATTGGACGGTAAGCGCCAGGGCGTCGTCGGTGATGGGGTATGTTCTGGTTTCCATGGAAACTTCCTCCTTGATTTTTGTTATGCGGGGTCCGGTCTGCGCCGTGCCGCCGGAACTTGTCCTTGCCAGCCCTGCGCCGGTATGCTACAATAGGCCCAGAGAGAGGAGTGAACAGACCGTGACACGGACAGAGTACGAACAACTTGTGGAGCGGCTTGCCGCTGCGGAACGGGAACGGCTGGCAGAATCCCTCAACGCCGTGTTCGAGCAGAATGGGCACAGCCGGGAAACCCTCCTGCAAGTGCTTACCATGGCGGTGGAGACGCAGCCAGCCGTGACGGCCCGTATCGTCACCGGGGTTCTCGATCAGCTCGGACTGCTGCCAGTTGATCCTGAAGCGCCTGATGCAGCCCCTTAGCCAAATCCGAATAGACGTCCTCTCCCCGCCGCTCTTGTACTGCTAGTACCAGAGCGGCGATCTCTTTTGCGCTGCCACGGATGATTACTTCCATCGTCCTTCACCTCCTTCCGTTTCCCCGAACTGCTCACGCGCTGTCCTGGGCCGCCCTTGCACCCGCCTCCGGCCCTATGGTAGAATGGGGGCGGAGAAGGGAGGTGGCAATAATGAGCGATAAGGGTTTTCAGTATGCGTATCGCCTTGAAAGCGGACACATAGATGAAGTGTCCGAGGTTTGTTGGGCCTACACAATGACCAGTCATTGGAAAGAAGTCAGACTGGTTTCAGATGGAGGCTTTCCCACGCATATCATTTTTGAATGGCAAGGAAACGGCCCCCCGCACTATCCCGGAGTTAATTGGCCCCCACTTTGACGCCTGCAATAAATAACCCTGGATATTCGCTTTTTGTGTAGTCGTCAGCCCCCATGATAGCAGTCATGCTCGGGTTGGCGGCTACGATTTTCTTGAAGTCATCTTCACAATCAAATACAATGATTTGATTGTATCCATCTGGCCTAAATCCGTAGGATTTTCCCATCTTCTCACCTCCTCTCTGCGCTGAATCCCGCGCCCTCACGCGCTACCCCGCCCCGCCTCTTGTACCCCTCCTGCCGCCTGTGTTATTACTTCTGAAAAACAATCTAGAAAAAAGATGCAGAAAGTGGTAAAATAGACAGCATGGAACACGTAGATTTACGAAAATTGAATAGCGGAGAACTCACACAGATACGCCGTCAGGTCGTACGCCTCAAAAAGATGGGGAAACCCGGGAAAGAGATTGAGGAAATAACCGGAGTACGGCAGAATCGCATTAGCGAAATATGGACGGCGTATCAGCGAGAGGG
>CAJTOE010000268.1 GCA_910577805.1 uncultured Oscillospiraceae bacterium
AAGAACGCTCCACGCCGGAGCTGAAGAAGTACATCCGCAAGTCCGACCAGCGGGCTGACCGTCTGGACGCGGCGAGGGCCACTATCCCGAAAGAAACCGTGAAAATCAAGGAAAAGGTTTTTGACGAGGCCAGCGGCAGGGCGAAAACCCATGTGCGCCGGGAAACGAGGGACAAGCCGCCTCCCGCCATGAAGCCCAACCCGGCCAGCCGCCCCGTTCAGGAAGTTTTGCTTTTCGCCCACGGCAAAATCCATGAGGTGGAGCATGAGAATGTGGGCGTGGAGGGTGGACACAAGGGGGAGGAATTGGCCGAGCGGCAGGCGGGCCGGGCCGTCCGGGGCGCGATCCGCCGTCACCGCATGAAACCCTATCGGGAGCTGTCCAAAGCCGAACGCCTGGCGGAAAAGGCCAACATTGAATATTTCTATCAAAAGGCCCTCCATGATGACCCCCAATTTGCACAAGCGGCCAGCAACCCCATTTCCCGGTTCTGGCAGAAGCGGCAGATCAAGCAGCAGTATGTCAAGGCGGCGAGGGCGGCGGGCCAGTCGGCGGCGCATGGGGCCGGGGCCGCGCAGGGGGCGGCGAAAGCGGCCAAGTCCGGCAGTAAAGCCGCAAAGGAAGCGGCCAAGGAAAGTGAACGGCTGGCCTCCTTTGCCGTCCGGCACTGTAAAGGCTGTCTTGTGGCCCTGGCCCTGCTGATTATGACGGCGTTCCTGATGGGCGGCTTACAGTCCTGTTCCTCCATCGTGGGGGGGTTTGGTTCCGGCTTCACGGCTACCTCCTACCTCTCCGACGATGCCGACCTGATTGCCGTGGAAAACGCCTATGTGGGCATGGAGAACGACTTACAGCGGCAGATCGACAACATCCCCAGCACCTACCCCGGCTATGACGAATACCGCTACGATCTGGACGAGATCATCCACAACCCCCATGAATTGGCTGCTTTCCTGACTTCCATCCTCCCACGTTACACACTGGCCGAGGTTCAGGCAGAGTTACAGCGGGTATTCAACAAGCAGTACACCCTTATCACCACCACGACGGTTGAAGTCCGCTACCGCACAGAAACCCGAACGGACAGCGAGGGCAACAGCTACACCGTCCAAGTCCCCTATAACTATTACATCCTGAATGTGAAGCTGACCGCCCGCTCTATCGTGTCCATCGCCCCGGAGCTGCTGACCCCGGAGCAGTTGGAAATGTTCAATATCTATCTGGAAACAAGCGGCAACAATCCCCTTGTGTTTGGCGGCGGTTCCTACGACATCAGCGCGTCCGAGGACATCAGCGGCGTTCATTTTGTGGACGGCGCACGGCCCGGCAATACCGCTGTGGTGGACATAGCGAAATCACAGGTGGGGAATGTGAACGGCCAGCCCTATTGGAGCTGGTACGGCTTTGACAGCCGTGTGGAGTGGTGCGCCTGCTTCGTGTCCTGGTGCTATAACCAAATGGGCCTGACCGAGCCCAAATTTGCTGGCTGCACCTCCGGGGGCATGGCATGGTTCCAGTCACGGGGCCAGTGGGCCAACCGGGGGTACAGCGACATCGCCCCCGGCGACGCGATCTTCTTCGATTGGGACAACAGCGGAAACGCCGACCATGTGGGTATTGTGATCGGCACGGACGGCACGAACGTCTACACCGTGGAGGGCAACAGCGGAAACGCCTGCAAGATCAAGAGCTATCCCCTGAACAGCAGCGTTATCCGAGGTTACGGATTGATGAATTGGGATTAAAAAATCGGAAAGGAGTTTTGACTATGGCGAACAAACTTGACCGCATCGAAAAGGACATCCAGAAAGTGAAGTCCAAGATCGCGGAGTACAACAAGCAGCTTCGGGAGCTGGAGGGGCAGAAAACCGAGCAGGAGAATTTGCAGATCATCCAGCTTGTCCGGGGCATGAACATGACGAGGGAGGAATTTGCGGTGTTTCTGCGGGGCGGGGCCTTGCAGACTGCCCCCACCCTGACGCCCTATCACGAAAAGGAGGACACCGGCCATGAGGAATAAGATCATTTCCCGTTTTATCTCTGTCATTCTGGCTGTGGGCCTGTCCACTGCCATGTTCACCACGACGGCCTTTGCCGGGGGCGGCGACGAGGAAGGGGAGGTCATACCCACCGAGCCGACCGGGGAAGTGGCGTCCACGCCTGACCCCAAGCCCCTGACCCCGGAGGGCAATATGTCGTTGGTGGACGACATCGACGGTGAGGCGTCCGAGGATAAGCAGTTTATCACCGTCGTTTCCAAGACCGGCAACTATTTTTACATCATCATCGACCGGGCCGGGGACGGCGAGAACACGGTGCATTTTCTCAATCAGGTGGACGAGGCCGATTTGCTGGCCTTGATGGAGGTGGAGGAAGAACCGCCCGCCGTCTGTACCTGTTCCGTGAAGTGCGAGGCCGGGGCCGTCAATACTGCCTGCCCTGTCTGCGCCAACAA
>CAJTOE010000269.1 GCA_910577805.1 uncultured Oscillospiraceae bacterium
GAACGCTGGTTCAGCCTGCAAACGCCGTCCTGATACATGACCTCGTAGGGGATGCTCTCTTGGGCGGTATGGGGCTTGCCGTCGCCCTTATACCTGCGGATGATGGCTTGTATCTCCCGCTTTTCGGCGCGGGACAGCTTTACCGGCCTGTCTGCGTTTTGCTTTCTGGACAACCGCTTTCACCTCCATTTCCATTTGACGCTGCCGCTCCAACACGGCGTAAAGGTTATTGGTCTGATAGGGCCGGACTTTCGGCATGGTGAAGCGGTTTCGGACGATCTGCCCGATCACCACCTCCAACGGCTGGCCGTGCTTCTCGTACAGCCCGAACAGCAGGCCGGGGAGCATGGCGAAGATCATCACCAGGGCGGCGGCGCTGGTGGGGACGCTGCCCCGGAGCATAAAAAAGAGCGGCAAGCCCATCAGGAGCGCCGCGCCGAAGCATACGATCTGCCGTTTCGTCAGGCCGAACAGCATTTTGCTTTTTACATGGGTCAAGTCCTTGGGGACGGACACATAGGCCATAGGGTCAATTCCTCCTTTCCAGAGCGTAATAGATGCCCTGCATGATGTAGGCCACGCAGGGGACGGCGATAGAATTTCCCAGCATTTGATAGCGGCTGGTGTCGCTGATGCCCCGCCCGCCGCCCTGCTCCGTCCAGAAGTCCGGGAAGCCCTGCAACCGCTCACATTCCAGGGGCGTCAGGCGGCGCACGATCAGGTCGGTATAGCGGGTGATGCAGAAGTCGGTTTCACTCCCCATGCCAGCGGGCCGGGAGAGGCCAGCGCCGGAGGCGCACAGCGTTCCGGCGATCTGCGGATGTACCAAAAGGGGCTGTTCGTGATTGCAGTTGAGGGTGGGGGCGATGTCCGCCAGCACTTCCGCGTTGGCCTGCCCCGTTGCCATCGTCAGCACATGGGGCTGTCCCGTTTCGCATAGGGTGGGCTGGACGGGCCGCAGGGTGGAACGGTTGGTTTTGCTGGTGATCTGCTGTAAGTCGAAGCCAGCGGCCACCACCGGGAGATTTCCGTGGGTCTGGCTGCGGAGGGTGGGAGAGAGGCCGGAACGCTCCACTGTCAGCGACGCCCCGCCTTGGTCGTTCAGAATATCAACGGCCCGGCCTGCTGTATCAGGGCAGCTTTCAGCAAAGGCGGCAAGTCCTTGCCGCGGCGTTCCGCCCGCCTCAAAATACCCACGCAGGCTTTTGGGGACAAAGAGTATTTCTCCGGCACATTTTCCTGCAAAATCGCAGACAAGAAACAGGCGCCTGCGCCGCTGTGCTGTGCCGAAATATTGGGCGTCGTACACGCACCAAGCGAGATCAACGCCTCCGCCTCGTACCATTCCGGCGTTTGCCCACCGTCCAGAATAAGGCATTGGAATTTTGGCCTTTGTGAACGATTGCAGCACAGCCGCAAAGTCACGTCCTCCTGCGGACGACAGAGCGCCGGGGACGTTCTCGAACAGCGCGAACCTGGGGTATCTGCCATGTGTCGCCTCCCTCATTTCATCAATTATCCGTATGGCCTCCATAAAAAGGCCGCTCCGTTCGTCCGCCAGCCCCCGGCGCTGGCCCGCCAGCGACAGCCCTTGACACGGGCTGCCGAATGTCACGATGTCCACAGGCGGGAGCTTCCCGCCGTGAAGCTGGGTGATGTCCCCGGCGTAGGTCATGTTCGGGAAGTGCTTCTGCGTCACCGACACGCAGGCCGGGACGATCTCGCTTGCCCACAGGGACGTGATATTGTAAAAAGAAGCGGCGTAGGGAAAGCCCCCTATGCCGTCAAAAAGAGATGCTAATGTGTACTGCGGAATAACAAAAAGCCTCCTTTCCGCTTCATAGCGTGATGTCGCTGTCCACTTCGTTGCCCCAAACGTCCCAGCCGGGGGGCGTCTGTCTGGCAAACAGCTCTATCCGGGGCAGGTCGCCCATAAGCGTGACGATCTTATCCCGGACAATATCGGGTTTCTTGCTGTGTTCCTCCACCGGGGCCAGCACCACTTGATGAACGCCAGCGGATTTTCGCCTTGGCCGTCCCTTGGTCGCCAGGATGCACAGCTCCACATTGGCCCGCGTCCAGTAGCCCATACCCCAAAACAGGGTGTCGGCCTTTTTGTTCTGCTTTACCCAGGCAAAGGCCACGGTCTTATAGGTGAAGCCCCATGCCTCTATGACGGTCAGCGCCTCCAACAGTGTAGGAAAGGTAATCCAGAGGAACAGGGCGCAATCTCGGTCGGCCAACTCGCCAACCGGCAAGGCCCGGATGTCCTCAATGCTCATGGTGGGATAATGGCTTTCGGCGGAGCGGCCAGCCCCTTTCTTGGAGTACACCTTGTACTGCCAGGGCGGGTCAGCGTAGATAATGCTGTATTTTTTGATAGCCCGTCCTCCCTCCGTCAGTGGGCGGCGAATACGGCCTTGGCGATGCTC
>CAJTOE010000270.1 GCA_910577805.1 uncultured Oscillospiraceae bacterium
ATCTCAACCACGCGCTCAAGCTCTCGGTCCATTCTGGCAGCTTGCCTCAGACCAAACGCGATATCCGCCATAAAACAGCTTCTTTTATGCGATCCTTACAACATTGCCCTGATAAGGTATCCGCTTTCTTTCAACATAGCCAGATTTCCTATGTTCTAATTCGGGAGTAATACTTATGTTTGTCAGCGCCCTGTTCATAGGCTACTCCTACGGCGTGGCCCCCATGCTCTCCTACTACCATGGAGAGCAAAACCACGAGAAGCTGAAAAAGCTGGTACGGTTCAGCATCCGGTTTATCCTTGGGACCTCCATTCTGTGTACCGTAATTTCTATTCTGGCGACTACGCCCCTGGTAAGCGTTTTCACCCGGCCGGACAGCCCGGTTTACGCCCTGGCGGTGACGGGAAACCGGCTGTGTTCCCTGGCTCTGCTGTTTGTGGGACTGAACGTCTTTGCCAGCGGGATGTTCACTGCCCTGTCCAACGGTGTGGTGTCCGCTGTGCTGGCGTTCTCCCGGTCGTTCCTGTTCACGGTTGCCAGTATCCAAATCATGCCCGTTCTGCTGGGCGGCGTAACCGGCGTGTGGCTGGCAACTCCCGTGGCAGAGCTGCTGGGGACGGTTATGGCGGTACTGTTACTGCTGAAATACCGGAAGCGGTATGGATATTGACTGAAGCATTTCCTTACATAGCAGAGTATCTCATTGCCATACGCCATATCCATCAGATGCTGGTTATTACGGTGGAAAACAGTTTTACCATCTCCCTTGTTCAGGAAAAGGGAAGTTTTTCTATATTGATTTTCTCCTGGGCGAGTTCCTGCCGTATCCATGCGCTCAGTATGTTGGTGTTTTCCGGACTCCCTGTAAAAGCCAAAGCATCGGAAACCAGCAAAAATCAGTAACCTGGACGTGTTGAATGCAGTGCTGTATGTCGTCGAAATTCGTAAAGCAGTGCAGCCCAAAATAAAACGCAGACAGGACCACCTCCTGGCAATCCTGTCTGCGTTTTACTTCATACATTTACGCGTTCTTCCACCGCTTCAAGGCCGGGAACCAGCTGCGCATATTCCGCTCCGCCTCCTCCTGAGGCCCGAAGGGAAAGCCGTTCTCCGCGTTGAACTTCAGATTGAAGGCAATCATATCCTCCATGGTGGCGTCCGGGGCGGTAAAGGCCCCGTCTTGGTAGCAGTAGCGGCAGTAATCGCTGCTGAGGGAGCCGCCCACCTCCGTTCCTGCGTCCTCAGGCTTGTCCAAAGGCATACCGCAGCACTGACAAAATTTCCGTTCTTCCATTGAAATAACCTCCTTATGTTGGGCGGGGTCCTCTTCCCTGCCTCTGTCATAAGGATACTCCTTCAAATCTGACACGTTCTGTCCAGTTTCATAGACTGCCAAAATTTTTTTACTCTCCCCGGCCAGGATGCTCCGCCAATAGACAGGCGACAGCACCTCCACCTGCCCGCCGAAGGACAGCAGAAAGGACAACAGCCATTGGTCCTCCGGGAAGGTGCAGTCCACCCGCAGACCGCCATCCGGCTCCGGGGTGATCTGGTTGGGGTGAAAGTAGTCCCGCACCCGCCAGCTGGCGGAGGGCGCAAACCGCAGCCGCAGGTCCACACCCCGATATCCGTCGGGCAGCGGGGCTTCCAGACGCTCCGGAGGCTGGCGGGGCGGACAGACCCCTTCTTCCTCCACCAGATTCCCCATACGCACCAGACGGAAAATACGCCAATCCTGCCGGGTCCGGCAGTAGGCCGACAGATACCAGCACCCGCTTTTGAACACCAGCCGGGCGGGTTCCACTGTCCGGCGGCTTTGCGCCCCAGCGGAGCTGTAATAGGTGAAGGACAGCGCTTTTCTCGCCAGAATCGCCCCTTTTACCAGGGCGAAATTCTCCCGCTCTGCCGCACCGCTGCCCCAGTCGGTAAAATCCACCTCCAACCAGCTGGCGCTCTCCCGGCGGAAGAGCGCGGTGAGCCGGGCCAGGGTCTCCCCCTCCGCCGCGCCGCCGGTGGCCAGGATGGCCTGGAGGGCAAACAAAATCTCGTCCTGCTGGGCCTGGGAAAGCAGCGCCTTATCCAAAATAAACTGCTCCATCAGACGGATGCCGCCCCCCTGCCCCTTCTGAGTGAACACAGGGATTCCAGCGGCGGACAGTGCGTCTATGTCCCGGTAGATGGTCCGCTCGGAGACCTCTAACCGCTCCGCCAGCTCTCCGGCGGTGATGGACCGTTTCTCCATCAGAAGATAGAGAATCTCAAACAGACGGCTGTTTTTCATCGGCGTTTCTCCTGCTTAAGGGGAGGCTGAACAACGTAGCGGATATGTGGCATATCCACACCCCGATAGTGCTTCGTCCAGCGGTCCGCCGCTGTCATGCCGTTGCGGACCGCCACCCTCTGGGAGGCCGTGTTGATGTCCC
>CAJTOE010000271.1 GCA_910577805.1 uncultured Oscillospiraceae bacterium
AAATACATAGCCGTCCTCCACCTTGGCGATGAAGGAGACGCTGACCACAGTACCCAGGGGAGCGGTCCCGCCGGCCTCCAGGCTTTGGCTGTGGGCGGTAGCGGTGGAGTCCTGACTGCCGGTGCCGGAGGAGCGCATGTAGAAGCCGGCGGCCTCCAGACGGGCTTTCGCCGCGTCGTAGCCCAGTCCCATCACGTTGGGGACCGTGCAGTCGGTCAGCTCCGGGCTTGCGTCGCCCAGGTAGAGGATCACCGTGCTTCCGCTGGCCAGCTTGGTGCCCTGGCCGGGGATCTGGGCGGTGACGGTATCGCCTTCGCCCACGGTCCGGTAGCCCAGCCCCTTTTTCGTCAAATTCTCCACGGCCTGGGAGAGGGTTTGACCGGTGGTCCGGGGCATGGACACGTCGGCGGCGGAGGACTCGTCTGCGCTGTACTGCTTCTCCATGTTCTTGTAGTCCATGATCTTGGCAATCAGGTCACCGGCCATAGGAGCGGCCATCTGTCCGCCGCTGATGTACCAGCCGGTGGTGGAGGTGGTGGAGCCGGGAGCAGACCGGCGGGGCTGGTCGTAGGCCAGCAGCACCAAAATCTCCGGGGCGTCGGCGGGGGCGAAGCCCATAAAGGACACGATGACCTGGCCCTTCATGGTTTTGATCTCGGAGGTGCCCGTTTTGCCGCCGATGCGATAACCGGCCTTATAGGCGTTTTTGCCGGTGCCGCCGTCCACCACGCCCTCCAGAATCGTGCGCACCCGGTCGCTGGTCTCCTGGCTGATGACCTGGCGGACCTCGGTGACCTGGTGGCTCTGGAGGATGGTCCCGTCGCTGGCGGTGATGCTCTCCACCACGTAGGGCTGGAGCAGGTGTCCGCCGTTGATGGTGGCGGCAAAGCCGGTGATCATTTGCAGGGGGCTGACCTCAAAGCGCTGGCCGAAGGAGGCCACGGACAGGTCGGTGATGCCCATAGCCTCCCGGTCCCACACCACGCCCTTGCCCTCGCTGGGCAGGTCCACGCCGGTGAGGGATTTCATACCGAAGGCCTCGAAATAGTCGTAAAATTTGTCGATGCCCAGCCGCTGGCCAATTTCGATAAAGGCCGGGTTGCAGGAGTTCTCCACGGCCTTGGCCAGGGACTGGCTTCCGTGTCCGGTGGTCTTGGAGCAGCCAATGGAGTGGTCGGCCACCTGCTTGGAGCCGGAGCAGTAGAAGGTGTCGTTTTCGTCCACCACACCCTCCTCCAGGGCGGCGGCCAGTGTAATGGCCTTAAACGTAGACCCAGGCTCGTACTGATACTGGGTGCCGAAGGCCTTACTGCTCCACTGCACATACAGGGCCTCGCTGATGGCTTGGGTGTGGGCCTTGTTTTCCAGCTCGGCATAGCTGAGGTTTTCTGTATTGTTTTCCTGAAGCTCCTGCAAAATCTCCGGTGTGCGCTCCTCGACCTGCTGAATCAGCTGGGGGTCGGAGACGGTGCCGTAGTGGTTGGGGTCGTAGTCCGGCAGACTGGCAATCGCCAGAAGCGCTCCGGTCTTGGGGTTCATTACGATACAGAAGGCCCCGTTGGCTACGTCGAATTTTTCAATCCCCTCCCGGAGGGTCTGTTCCGCCATCTGCTGAATATTCGCGTCGATGGTCAGATTCAAGTCGTACCCGTTTTCCGCGTCGATGAAATTGGAATAGCTGTTCATCAGCTCAATGCCGTTGGCGGTCTTGGTGGTGACCACCCGGCCGGACGTACCCTCCAGCTCGTCGTTGTAGGCGGCTTCGATGCCGTAAGCGCCGCCCTCCTTATTGACGAAGCCGATGACCTGAGAGGCCAGGGAGGAGTAGGGATAGTACCGCTTGGTATCGGGGGAGAGGTAGAGATAGGAGCCAGTCTTGTTCTCCGAGATGTAAGCCTGGATGATGTCGTGCTCCTCCTGCTCGATGTCCACCTTCAGCTCCCGGTAGGCCCGGTTGGTGGCCTGGATGTGCCGGTCCAGCGCGTCCGCGTCCAGGTCGGGGATGAGCTGGAGCAGGTCCCGCTTCAGGTCGGACTGCACCTGGGCCACCGCGGCGTCGTACTTGACCTGGTCCAGCTTGCCGTCCTTCTGGAAGTCCGCGGGGTCCACACTGTTGAGCAGGTCCCGCGGGGACAAAATCAGCTTATAGACGGTGGCGGACATTGCCAGCACATTTCCGTTCACGTCCCGGATGGTCCCGCGGGAGGCGGAGACCTCAATATCCCGCATCTGGTTGAGCCGGGCCGTTGCGCCATAGTCGTCGTTGTGGAGGATGGCGAGGCTGTAGAGCTGATTGATCAGCGGGATGAACATGGCCGCGCCGAAGCACAGCATCAGCAGAATGGTCCGGCGGAAGATAATACGCTTGGACGCGGCGTGGGGG
>CAJTOE010000272.1 GCA_910577805.1 uncultured Oscillospiraceae bacterium
GGGGGGAGCTGCCTCCCCTGCGGCAGAACGACGGAGACTTCTTTTTCCTGGTCCGGCACGACGCACGGTCCGCCGCGGAGACTATTGTGGACCTGTGCCGCCGCCGTCTCCCGGAGCGCATGGGCATTCCCGCCAGCCAAATCCAGGTGCTCTCCCCCACCCGCCGGCGGGGGACCGGCACCGCCGCCCTGAACCAGGTCCTTCAGGAGGCGCTGAACCCCTCCCAGCCGGACAAGGGAGAGCGGCGGTTCGGCGACTGGGTCTACCGGAAGGGGGACCGGGTGATGCAGGTGCGAAACAACTACGACATCCCCTGGCGGGAACGGGACGGCACCGCCGCCGGTATGGGGATGTTCAATGGCGACATCGGCGTGATCCTGGACATTGACCAGGAGTACATTACCGTGGATTTCGAGGGCAAGCTGGTGGAATACACCCCGGACGTGCTGGGACAGCTGGAGCCGGCCTTTGCCATCACGGTCCACAAGGCCCAGGGCAGCGAGTACCGGGCGGTGATCCTGGCGGCGCTGGACGGCGCGCCCATGCTGATGACACGGGGCGTGCTGTACACCGCCATCACGCGTGCCCGCGACCTTCTGATTATCGTGGGAGAGGACCAGACTGTGGCGGGGATGGTGGCCAACAACCGCCAGAGCCGCCGGTACAGCGGACTGCGTGCCCGGCTGGCTGAACCCGCGCCAAATTGGGAAAACTAGACACAAACCCAGAGCTGAAAACCCAGGAAGGGATGGAACATCATGCAAAACATTCAAAACTATATCAAGCCCGGCCAGCGTGCCCATTTGATTGGCGCAGGGGGCGTGTCCATGGCTCCGCTGGCGGAGGTCCTGCACGGCAAGGGGGTGCTGGTCAGCGGCTCCGACCTGCATGACAGCCCTACCGTGGACCACCTGCGTTCGCTGGGCATCCCCATGACCATCGGGCACCTGCCGGAGTCGGTGGAAGGGGCCGGGTGTGTCATTCGCACCGCCGCCGTTCACGATACCAATCCGGAGGTAGCCGCCGCACGGAACGCCGGTATCCCGGTGTTTGAGCGTGCCCAGGCCTGGGGGGCGATTATGTCCCACTACCCCAACGCTTTATGCGTGGCGGGCACCCACGGCAAGACCACCGCCACCTCCATGTGTACCCATATCTTCCTAAAAGCCCAGCGGGACCCCTCCGTGATGGTGGGGGGCTATCTGCCCATTTTGCAGGCGGAGCACCGGGTGGGCCAGGGGGATACGATCATTGCCGAGTCCTGCGAGTACTGCAATTCGTTCCTGTCCTTCTGCCCCACTGTGGCGGTGATTTTGAATGTGGACGCAGACCATCTGGACTTTTTCAAGGACCTGGCGGACGTACAAAACTCCTTCCGGCGCTTTGCGGCGCTGGTCCCGGAAACCGGGGCGGTGGTCTACAACCGGGACGACGAAAATACCTGCGCCGCCCTGGAGGGCGTCTCCCGGCCCATGCTGTCCTTCGGGCTTTCGGAGGGCGATGTGCATACAAAAAACCTGGTCTATGAGGGCGGCATGGGCCGGTTTGAGCTGGTGTTCCGGGGCGAGACGCTGGGGAAGATCGCCCTGCGGGTCCCTGGGGAGCATAACGTGAAAAACGCCCTTGCTGCCGCCGGAGCCTCCCTGTTTTTGCAGGTGCCCTTTGCGGCGGTCCGGGAGGGCCTGGAGTCCTTCACCGGCGCGGGCCGGCGCTTTGAGCGTAAGGGGACGTTCCGGGGTGCGGAGGTCTTTGACGACTACGCCCACCACCCCCAGGAGCTGCAAGCCCTGCTGACCACCACCCAGTCCATGGGCTACAAGCGGGTCATCTGCGCCTTCCAGCCCCACACCTACTCCCGGACGAAGGAATTGTTTGACCAGTTTGCCGAGGTCCTGAAGCTGCCGGACCAGGTCGTCCTGGCGGAGATTTTTCCCGCCCGCGAGACGGACACGTTGGGCATGTCCTCCCAAAAGCTGGCGGACCATATCCCCGGCGCGGTCTGCTGCGCCACTTTGGAGGAGACCGCCCAAAAACTGGCAGAGCTGGCCCAACCGGGAGATTTGATCCTGACCGTAGGGGCCGGGGACATCGTGCGGGCCGGGGAGCTTCTGCTCCAGATGGAGGCGTAGGGGTTGAAGGGATTCATTTTTCCGGTTCTGGCGGCACTGCTGGCCGGGATGCTGCAAGCCACCGCCCTGCCGGTGCTTCAGGAGCCGCCTAAAACTCCGGCGCAAACGCTTTTGAGTGAAATGACCACGGAAGAAAAGGTGGGCCAGCTCTTCCTGGCCCGGATGCCTGAGGTCCAGGCGGCGGAGAAA
>CAJTOE010000273.1 GCA_910577805.1 uncultured Oscillospiraceae bacterium
CCGGTGCCAAAGCCTCCCTCCCGCTTGGACGAGAGCAGCCGCCCGTCTTTCCATGCCGGTTCCGTTTCGCAGGAATTGTCCACAGCGAAAACAAGGTGATCGTCCTCCCACGCGCCCCGCACACGGATGAAGGGCGCGGAGCGGCGGACCTCCCGGCAAGCCTCCACAGCGTTTTCCAGCAGGTTCCCCAGCAGGGCGCAGACCTCCGGCCCGTTGACGGGGAGGCGCTCCGGCATATTCAGCTCCACATCATAGTCGATCTCACACCTCCGCGCTTCCTCTGCGTAGTGTGTGCATACCACATTCAGCGCAAAGTTTTGTGTGAACGTCCGCCGTATATCCGGGGGCAGCTTTTTCTCATAAGCCACCAGATAATCTTTCAGGCCGTCAATATCGTCCTTCTCCAGATAGGTCCATATCACGTTCAGATGCTGGCGCAGATCGTGGCGGGCCGTTTTCACCTCTTCATTATATTGCAAAAGCTGGTCATGCTGCATCCTCTGGAGGTTCAAAAGCTGTTCCTGCACCTCGGCCTGTTCCGTCAGCGCGGCCTGACGGCGGATGCCGTCCAGCGCGTCCAGCAGGATAGAATAGACCACAAACACACTGAGCAGGAGCAGTACCCGCGCAAAGAGGAACCGGAAGGACCGTACATTGTCCGCTGACAGATCGCCGGTGAAGATTTGCACGATGGCGGTGGTAAAAGCGGGAATCAGCCACGCCGTCCGCCAAAACCCCGGCGCGTCTGTGCTGAACACCTTTTCCTTGGCCCGGTTCAGATAGCGGAGCATCAGCGGGGCCGTGACTGCCAGCACCGCCAGCGTGAACAGGACGCTTTTCCAGGAGGTGAAGCTCGCGCCGGGGTCGTAGAAAAACCGGGCCTCCAAAAATGCGGCGGCTCCCCACAGGATCATTGTATAGTCTGTGATGAACAGATACAGAAACAGGATTTTGCTGCGACTGTCCCGGACGGAGAAAAAATAGATGCCCATATAGACCAGGGCAAACCCATAGGCCGGCTTCATCCCGTCCCCGCCCGCCTGGACGATGGTCCCAAAGAAAACCGTTTCCGCGATCTGCAAAAGGCAGACCGGCAGCAGTGCCTTCCATAAGGGGAACCGCAGGCGGTCCCGGAAGGGCCAGTAGGCCATCAGGTGGGCGGGGATGGACTGGAGCATGAGATTGATGGCGGCGGACCAGGAGATCACTAAGCCCAGCCTCCTTTCCGGGTACGGGTAAATTCCCATTCTGTGTACGCCCGCTGGACTTCCTTCTTCCGGCTGCGGGGAATGTCCAGCACATCCCCGTTTTTGAGCAGCAGCGCGTTATCCTTTATCTTTGCCACCTGGGAAAGATTGATGACCAGCCCCCGTCCGCAGACGCAGAAGCGTCCGGTATGGGGAAACTGCGCGGCAAAGTCCTGAAAGGACTGCCGGGTGCAGAACACGCCCTGGGTCGTATGTACGTCCACGATATGATTGGCGTACTGCGCGTACAGAATTTCCACAAACGGCACATCCACAGGCTCGGCATGGCCCCAGGCGGAGGTTTCCGACAGCGGGATGGAGGACGGCCTGGAGAGATATTCCCTCAGCCGCTCCATACACCGGGCGACCTTCTCCTGCTGCAATGGTTTGACCAGATAATCGGTGGGCCTTACATCAAAGCTCTCCACAGCGTAATCCCGTTCGCTGGTGGTAAAAATGACCGGCAGATACGGCTCCAATTCCCGGACCCTCCGCGCCGCCTCTATCCCGTTCATCCCGCCCAGAAGAATATCCAGCAGCAGCCCGTCACAGGATTTCGGGCGGTAGTGCGCCAGAAAATCCTCGCCGCTGGCATAGAAGGAGAGGTCCACGCTTTCCTCATGGCTGGCGCTGTCCTGACGGATCAGGTCCGCCAATTTCCGCTGATCTGTTTCCAAATCCTCAACGATAATCAAATGCACTTGCCCACCTCTTTTCTCCATTCAGGGGCTTGTCAACCCCTTTTTTGCACGATTCGAGTCGCACCAAAGCGATTCGAGTAAAATCTATTGACTGACCACCCCAAATTGATATACTGAGGCAGTATATCAATTTTCCAGGAAGGAGGCCCAAACCATGCTCCGCATTGTGATGTACGGTCCGGACCCCGCCGAGAACCACCGCCTCCAAGAGCTGCTGGCGGACATTCTGTGGGACGCGCAGATCAAGCCGGTGTTTAAGGAGTTCACCGGGGAACGGGAACCCTTCTTCGCCTATGTGAAGAACAACCCCTATCTGGTTATGCTGATCGTTCAGTCGGGACCGGCGGGGATGGAAACGGTA
>CAJTOE010000274.1 GCA_910577805.1 uncultured Oscillospiraceae bacterium
CCGACAGATTGTGAAGCGAACACCCAACATCGGCGGGCTGACCGGAAATTCCCTTCATATCTGTCTTGTGGCCGGAACGATCTGGCTGTCTATCTATGAGGCGGCGGAGGGTAAAATGGGCGAGGAGTGCTTTGGGAATATGGTAGTGGCCGGAATGGAACGCCCCATAGTCAAAGCGTCCTTTACCAGAAAAGCAAAGGCGGCGTTTACCCTGGCGGCACAGCAGAAACGGGCGGACAAGGCGGTGCGGGACAACGCCGCCCCCGGCGGGGCGTTCAACTGGCAGGCGGAGGTCATTTTGGGCCGGGATGCGGAGGAATACACCATCCTCTACCGTCAGTGCGGCCTGTGCACCCTTGGCCGTCAGGAGGAACTGCCTCACTTGGTGCCCTATCTGTGCGCCTTGGATACCCTGTCCATTGACTGGATGGGCGGCTCGCTCTACCGGACCAAAACCCTCGCCGCCGGCGGGGACTGCTGCGACTTTTATATCTGTAAGAAAGATTCAAAATGGGACAGAGAACAGAAAGCAGGAGGATTATTATGCTGATAATTACGGTACAAGTAGACGGAATGATGTGCGGGATGTGCGAGGCCCATGTGAACGATGCTGTCCGCAAGGCGTTCCCGGTAAAAAAGGTCACGTCCTCCCACAGCAAAGGGCAGACGGTGATCCTCACGGAAAGCGACATTGACGAGGCCGCTCTGCGCTCCGCCATCGGCGCTACGGGCTATGAGGTCAAGGCGGTGTCCAAGGAGCCTTACGAGAAAAAAGGGCTGTTTCACAGATGAGCCGTCATAATGAAATTCAAAATGCCTACCGCAGCTTGGGCAAAGAAGCTACCTTTTATGATGGGATGATTACCTGCTCCACCCTGCCGGGACGGGTAATCTGTGGGTTGGTGTGGAACATGGGGCAGGAGAAGAATACCCGCTATCTGGAAAAGGCCCTTGACCGCATCCCGGACGGGTTCTCTGGCAAACTGCTGGAGGTTCCGGTGGGAACAGGGGTACTGACTATACCGGTCTATAAGACGCTGCCCAAGGCAGATATTACCTGCCTGGATTACTCCCCGGACATGATGGTCACCGCCCAGCGCCGTGCAAAGGTGGCGGGGTTGAAAAATGTGACCTTCCAGCAGGGAGATGTGGGCGCCCTACCGTTTGGGGACGGCGCATTTGACCTGGTGCTGTCCCTCAATGGGTTCCACGCTTTCCCTGACAAAGAGGCTGCATACCATGAGATTTACCGGGTTCTCCGTCCGGGCGGAATATTCTGCGGCTGCTTTTATGTGAAAGGTGAAAACCGCCGCACAGATTGGTTTATTAAAAAAATTTATACCCCAAAAGGCTTCTTCACTCCGCCGTATGAGACAGTGGGGAGCCTGCGGGATCGGCTGGCTGGTCAGTATGAACAGGTGACAATGGAAACCGTGGAGGCGATGGCCTGCTTCACGGCGAAAAAATCAGAGAGTAAGGAGAATTGAGCCATGTCCAAACAGGCATCCGAATTTCAAGAAAAACCATGGCTTTACTCTACCGGGGCAAAGAGATATTCAAACCATTGAACACGGGGCGCATTGACGACCATGTGAGCTGTGTCCGGGAGTTCATCGCCAACATCTTCTTCTACACCAAAGGCGATACCACTCTCATGATCGACGCGGGCTACAACTATCCCCGCCTGAAAGAGAAAATGGGCTGGCTGGACATTGATCCGGTAAAAATCAAACATATCCTCATCACCCACCAGGACACCGACCATGTTGGAGCGGTGGAAACAGACAGTGACGGCCTATTCCGTACTGCCAAACTCTACATAGGCGCAGTGGAAAACCGTTATCTCACTGGAGAAGTGCGCCGCAAGGTGATCTTTGGGCTTTACAAGCTGCCCATGGAAAGCTGGTCACCTGGTATTGTCAAGGTGACTGAAAAGGACTATGCTGACGGTTATCTGAAAGGCGGCTACCGCAAGACGCCCATTACCCGGCTTTTTAACTGGATCATGCGGACATTCCACATGAGTTTTATGATTCACTTGGAATTTAGGGGATAAAGGGTCTTGACAAATCCGCTCCCACATTTTATAATATAACAGTGATATATAACGATGTTATGAGCGAGGTGCAGCATGGACGGACAGAGTGAAACCTTAGTGCGTATCCATCAGGCGGCTATGGAGGAGTTTCTGGAACAAGGCTTTGCGGATGCCTCTCTGCGGCAGATCGTGAAGAACGCCGGAGTGACGACTGGGGCCTTTTATGGATACTACTCCAGCAAGGAGGCCCTGTTCACCGC
>CAJTOE010000275.1 GCA_910577805.1 uncultured Oscillospiraceae bacterium
AGCAGAGGCAGATCAAAATAAGGGAGTCCGCTGTACATGATGACCCCCGCCCGGATGTGCCGCCTGCGCCGCAGGCCGGATCGGAGCCGCCCCAGGTCAGGATGAGGGAGACTGCTGTCCGTGATGTTCCCTCGGATATGGGATCGGCCCCACGGGTGAGAGAGGAGCGACCGAATATCAAGACAAGGGATGCTGTCATCAGCAACCCCTCTGGTGACAGCACCGCTCCTCCTGCTGACCATAGGCCAGGGACGCCTGATCGGCTGTCCATCAAGACAAAGGACGCCTACATCCAGCGGCAGCCCGCAGAGGCCCCGGAACAGCCACCCCAGGCGTTTACCCAGGGGCAGCAGGGCTTTGCGAAGGAACAGGGCCGGAGGGCCGCTGTGAAACGGGCGGAGGCCCAGCGTTTGGGCAATGGCTCTGTTCCGCAGGGCAAGGGCTCTGGAAACACGGCACCCTCTGTTCCGGTGCAGCGCGGCCATGCGTCCAGCGGGCGCGGATATGCGCCAGCCCACCCTGTTCGCCAGCCGGTGAGTCCGGGGAATCCCGATACCCGGCCTGTGCAGAAAAGTGGAAAAACCATCGTCAAAACGGCACGTTCAGCACGGAAAGTGCCGGAGCGCACCGCCCGCCATGCCATAAAGACGGCGGAACGCTCCTCCAGAAAGGCCATCAAAACCACCCAGCGGACGGCGAAAACTGCCCAGCAGACGGTCAAGACGGCCCAAAAGTCTGCCCAAGCTACCGTAAAGGCCACCCAGCGGGCCGTACAGACCGCCCGTGCCACAGCAAAAGCGGCGGCGGCCACCGCCAAGGCCACGGCGAAAGCCACCGTGGCGGCGATAAAAGCGGCCATTGCGGCCATGCAGGAGTTGATCGCCGCCATCGCCGCCGGGGGCTGGGTGGTGATTGTGGTGGTGCTGGTGATCTGCATGATCGGCCTGCTCATCGCCTCGCCCTTCGGCATCTTCTTCTCGGACGGCAGCGGCTCCCCGGACGCGGCATCCCCCACTGCGGTGATCGCCCAGATTAACAGAGAGTACGCAGACAGGCTGTCCGCCCTCCAGGCCGGGGGGACTTATGACCGGGTGGAGATCCAGGGCGGCTCACCTTCCTGGGCGGATGTGTTCGCGGTGTTCGCCGCCAAGACTGCCAGCGGATCAGACGGCGTGTCTGTGGCCGTCCTGGACACGGCTACGGTGGAGAAGCTGCGGGTGGTGTTCTGGGATATGACCAAGATCACCTCTGCGGAAGCGGATGTAGAGCATCCTGCCGAGGATGAAACACCCGCCTGGACGGAGAAGGTACTGACCATCACGGTCACGCCCAGGACCCCAGATGATATGCGGGTATTTTATGCGTTCACAGGCCAGCAGAACGCCGCCCTGGACGAGCTGCTGGCAGCGGCCACCCGTGATATGTGGCACAACCTCCTCTACGGCTCCAGCGGCGAGATCGTGGCCGTGGCGCTGTCCCAGGTGGGCAACGTGGGCGGCCAGCCCTACTGGAGCTGGTACGGCTTCAACAGCCGGGTGGAGTGGTGCGCCTGCTTCGTGAGCTGGTGCGCCAATGAGTGCGGTTACATTGACGCCGGGGTGATCCCCAAGTTCGCCGGCTGCACAGGCGGCTCCAATTGGTTCAAGGCCAGGGGCCAGTGGCAGGACGGCGGCTATGAGCCGCACCCTGGAGACCTGATATTTTTTGACTGGAACGAAAAAGGTGGCTCAGGGCCGCAGGACGATGTTCCCGATCATGTGGGCATCGTGGAACGGGTGGAGAATGGAGTGGTCTACACCGTGGAGGGCAATACAAGCGATAGCTGCCGCCAGCGCAGCTACAATGTAGGCCATTACGAGATCTGGGGCTATGGCTGCCCCATTTACAACTGAACAGCAAAATCCTATCAATCGCAAGCGGCGGAGAAGCAGTTTCTCCGCCGCTTAACTATTATAAAGGAGCAAAATATTATGGCAGTTTTTCGTGTAGAGCGTACTAACAATTACACCGTCATGAGCAATTACCACCTGCGGGACAAGACCCTCTCCCTCAAGGCCAAGGGCCTGCTGTCGCTCATGCTCAGTCTCCCGGAAACCTGGGACTACACCCTCGCCGGTCTTGCCCGGATCAGCCTGGAGGGCAAGGACGCCATCCGGGCCGCCGTGGTGGAGCTGGAGAAAGCCGGGTATGTCACCCGCTCCCGTGTGAGAAATGAAAAAGGTCATCTGCAAGGGACTGAGTACGTTATCCGGGAACGGCCTGTTTTTTCGGCCCAGCCTGC
>CAJTOE010000276.1 GCA_910577805.1 uncultured Oscillospiraceae bacterium
CTCATCAAGTTACAGCAGGACGGCAGGGGGTATAGCTCCATCCACTCCATTCGCGGCGTTGTCCGGCCTGCGTTTCAGATGGCCGTGGACGATGATTTGATACGCAAAAATCCGTTTGAGTTTCAGCTTGCCACCGTCGTTGTCAACGACAGCGTGACAAGGGAAGCGATCACAAGGAAACAGGAACGGGCGTTTCTGGAATTTGTAAAGGGTGACAAGCACTTTTCCCGGTACTACGACGGCATTTATATCCTGTTCAAGACGGGACTTCGCATTTCGGAGTTTGTAGGGCTGACCCTGGCTGACCTGGACATGAAAAACCGCAAAATCAGTGTCAATCACCAGCTTCAGCGCAAGCGGAACATGGAGTACATCATTGAGGACACGAAAACCTCCAGCGGGACGCGGGAAATCCCCATGACGGACGATGTGTACCAGTGTTTCCAGCGCATCATCGTCAACAGGCCGAAACCCAAAACCGAGCCAATGATCGGCGGCAGGTGCGGCTTTCTGTATTTGGATAAGGACGGCAAGCCGATGGTGGCACTTCACTGGGAGCATTACTTCAAGCACATCTGTCAGAAGTACAACAGCATCTACAAGGTGCAGATGCCCAAAGTCACCCCGCACGTTTGCAGGCACACATTCTGTTCCAACATGGCAAAGAGCGGTATGAACCCCAAGACGCTGCAATACCTTATGGGTCACTCGGATATTGGCGTCACGCTGAACACCTACACCCACCTGGGCTTTGAGGACGCGCAGGCGGAGCTGGAACGGGTTGCCAGCGGCGGGTAGTAAAACGGGATAAGCACCCTTGATTTACTACCTTTTCTACTACTTTCGGGGTCAAAGCTGTGCTATTTTATGCCGGGATATGCCAAGAGAATGAGCAGGAGAAAATGTCGCAAAACACCTGCAAGGCCCGGAATATCAATACTTTCAAGAGGTTTCAGGATATGACAAGAATCTTATTCGTCTGCCATGGAAACATCTGCCGCAGCCCCATGGCGGAGTACATCATGAAAGACCTGGTCAAGCGGGCGGGGCGGGAGGCGGAGTTCCACATCGAGTCCGCCGCCACCAGTACCGAGGAGATCGGCAATCCGGTCTATCCCCCCGCCCGGCGGGAACTGGCGGAGCACGGGATCACCTGCTCCGGCCACGCCGCCCGTCAGCTTACCAGTGGGGACTATCACCAATTCGACCTGCTGATCGGCATGGACCAGGCCAATCTCCGGAATATGCGCCGGATCTGCGGCGGTGACCCGGAGGGAAAGCTCCACCTGCTGATGGAGTTTTCGCCACAGGCGGAGACACGGAAAACCGGGCTTTGCTTCGCCGAGGTGGCTGACCCCTGGTACACCGGGGATTTCTCAGCCACCTGGCGGGACGTGTCGGCGGGGTGCGCCGGGCTACTCCGCCAGCTGTAATCATCCAACAAAATAAAACCCCTGGTATAGCCGGGGCAAATGACAAAAAAGGGCACACCGGAACGTTTCGGTGTGCCCTCTCTAAATATAAACTTAGGGTTTAGCGCTCCACAGTCAGATACAGGAATGTCATGATCTGGGCCCGGGTGCAGGTCTGGTCGGGGGAGAACGTGTAGTCGCTGGTGCCGTTGGTGATGCCGTTCTGGACGGCCCACAGCACCGGCTGGGCGTAATAGGCGTCGGCGGCCACGTCGGTGAACGCAATCTCGACGGGGTCAGCGGGTTCGGTGGGCTCGGCGGGGTCAGTGGGCTCGGCGGGATCGGTGGGTTCCTCAGAAGCGGCAAAGGGATTTTCCGTACCGTCCGCCGGGACATAGAAGTAAACCACGCCAGCTATATTGCCACCGATCTCACTGCCGCTCACGCCAGACTGCGTCTCATCCGTACCGGCGTCCAAATACTCCAGCTCCACACCGAGGATGTAGCCGCTGCCATCCAGAGCCACGGAAGTAAAGCCGGGATAGTTGATCACATTAAACTCGGTAGCGTGACCCACTGCATTTTCCCAGGTTACATCCAGTTCAAACACAGTGGCGGTCAGTACATTGTCAGGCAGGGTGACAACAGTCCCCTCGGGCAGGGCATAGACCGTCTCCATTCTGGACCAGAAGCACTGCTCCAGATAGTCAGCGGCGGGACCGAAGGTGCCCTCATCATAGGGCATGTCCTCCACAGAGATCTCCATACCGGACATGTCGATCCCCTTCACATCCTCCCGGAAAGCCGTGTACAGGATGGGATTTGATACACTGTAGGTGCCGTTCACATCGCTGAACGAGGAAC
>CAJTOE010000277.1 GCA_910577805.1 uncultured Oscillospiraceae bacterium
GCGTCGATGGCCCGTTTCCGGAGGCTGTCATCGTCCTCTGTATCATCGCCGGGGGTGAGGATATCGGTCAGCTCGGCGCGGGTCAGCCCCTGGATGAAGGGAATGGGCAGGATCGGGCCGGTGTACTGGTTTCCAATGGTACCCGCCGTCTCGCAGGTCATTTGATACTGCCCGTCCCCAATGCGCAGGGTGGCGGTAAAATTCACGCTCTCCCCGCCGTCGATGGTGGAGAACCGCGCCCCCAGGGGGATGTCCCTATCAAACACGCCCAGCCGCACGGCGGCGGAGGCCGGGTAGCGCCGGACGTTGGCCAGCACAGCCAGCTTGTCCAGGTCACGGCCTACGGCGGTCTGGAGATAGGCTCCGTTCTGGACCTGGTCCAGCTCCAGGTAAAATTCCTCCAGGGCGTAGGCCCCGGCCCCTAAGGCGGTCTGGAGCATGGAGCCTTCCCGCTTGTCCAGGGAGCCGGGCGTCCGGTCCAGCATGGCTTGCAGCAGATTCCGATAGGTCTTTTGGGTCAGGTCGAGCATGGTATCACCCCTTCAAAAATTCCCGCTGCTTCACCGTGCAGGCCCCGCCTCCACCGTAGTCCGCACCGGTCCAAACACGGTATCCACCGTGACGGCGGCGGTCAGGGCGGCATCCTGAAACGTATAGGCAAAATCCGAGATCCCCAAAATCCGGTTATCCGGCAAAAACGCGTCCGTCAGCCGCCTTTTCAGCTCCGACGCCGCAAACCCCGCCTCATTCCCAAGCAGGCCGTCAAAATCCGTGCCGAAATTGGGGGAGTATATCTGCCAGCGGAAGCGCTCCACATGGACGATGACCTCCACCGCCTGCCGCACGGCCTCCCAGCCGTCCCCCCGGCCCCGGAGCCGCTTTGTGACGGGGTCGGCGATCCAGGTCAGGGAGGGTTTTTCCCGAAACACTACGCCCTGGGACAGGTCCAGGTCAGATGCGGGCAGCGTTGCCATGGGCGCGCCCCCTCTCAAAGATCCGGGACAGGATAATAAACTGCTGTCCCCGCATCACCCGGAGCAGCAGGACCCGGTCCCCCGTTTTCAGCCCCCGGTTCAGGACGATAAATCCGTTTTCCACCGGCAGGGGCTTGCCGTCCTCGTAGCAGACGATGCCGTCCAGGCGCTGGTCGGAGGTGTAGGCGTCCGGCGTCAGGGCGTCGCTGGTGGAAAAACTCCCCTCGGCGGTGTCCACGGTATGGCTGTGCCGGAAGCCGGCGGTCTCATGCCGGTGGGCCAGCACGGGGAGCTTCTTTTCAATCACCGGCTCCGTCAGCCACAGGACCTCCTGGGGCAGGGGCGCCATGCTCTCCCGGAGGGTCACCTCCAGCGGGGCGGTACGGGTCACCGTCCCCACCGCCAGGTCGGACAGGCCGTAGGCGGCCATAGAGCTCTGGTTGATGGTGTGCATCACGTCGATCAGATTCACGTCGGTCCTCCCAGCTCCAGCACATCAAAGTTCATGGTGTGCGCGTCATTTTGAAACGTATGGGTCACTTTTTCCAGCAAAACCAGCTGTTTCAGGTCGATGTCCCCCAGGCCGGGCACGTCCATCATCAGCATTTGCCCCGCCCGGAGCCCCAGCAGGCCCAGCGCCTCCACCTTGAGGGTGCGGCGGCGGCGGTTGTAGTACCGCAGCATGGATTTTGCCTGGGCGGCGGCCTGGGCGTCATTCAGCGCCTCGTCCACCGTCTGGTAGAGCTGCAGCAGCCCCCAGCGGCCGATATTGGCGCTGTCCACCGCCTGGAACACATCCGCCCGTCCGGTTTTCTCGTTGGGCCGGGCCAGTTTTATGGAATTATAGGTCTGTTCGTCGATGTCGGTCTTGTAGGCGTACTGCGTGAGCAGGGACCCGGTCCCCACCACGCCCTGGGCAGCCATGGACCCGGCCTCCCGGAGGGAGAGGGCCCCGGCATCGTCGAAAAACGTATAGAGCGTTCCTGTGGCCAGCAGGGTCCTCTGGATCGCTGTGGAAATAATGTCCAGGCAGGACTTCTCCTCCATGATGAGGGACGGAAGGGCAAAGCCGGTCTCGTCCATCTGGCCGGTCTGGAGCTGGAAGTCCTGGGCGATTTCCCGGATGATGTCCCCGGCGGTGCGGCCCACAAAGCAGTAGCTTGCGCTGGCCTTGAGGTAGCGCAGCTGGTCGTAGCAGGTCACGTCGATGATCCCGTACCGGTCCCGGCTTTTGGTAAACACCCAGCCCAGAAAAATGACCTGCCCCCCGGCGGAAAACCGCACGGTGTCGCCC
>CAJTOE010000278.1 GCA_910577805.1 uncultured Oscillospiraceae bacterium
AGCGCATCACCGTGACCCGGCTGGAGCCGGGGGACTACACCGGCGAGGACGGCCTTTTGTACTGCGGCAAGTGCCGTACCCCGAAACAGTTTCGCATGGAGGCCCCGCCGATGGAGGGCCGTTTGCTGCCCCACCCCTGCCGCTGTAAGCAGGAAAGGCTTGACCGAGAGGCGGCGGAACAGGAGGCCCGCCGTCACCGTCAGGCCGTGGCTGATCTGAAACGCCGGGGCTTTACCGACCCCGCTATGAGGGAGTGGACGTTTGCCAATGACAACGGCAAATGCCCGCAGATGAAACACGCCCGTTTCTATGTCGAGCATTGGGACACCATGCAGGCGGAGAACATCGGCTATTTGCTGTGGGGCGGTGTCGGAACCGGCAAAAGCTACTTCGCCGGTTGCATCGCCAACGCTTTGATGGAGCAGGAAGTGTCCGTCCGCATGACGAACTTTGCCCTGATACTGAATGACCTGACCGCCAGCTTTGAGAGCCGGAATGAGTACATAAGCCGACTGTGCCGCGCCCCGCTACTGATTTTGGACGACTTCGGCATGGAGCGCGGGACAGAGTACGGTTTGGAGCAGGTCTACAACGTGATTGACAGCCGCTACCGCAGCCGCAGGCCGCTGATCGTCACCACCAACCTGTCCCTCCAGGACTTGCAGCACCCCCAGGACACCGCCCATGCCCGCATTTATGACCGTCTGCTGGAAATGTGCGCCCCCATCCGCTTTTCGGGAGAGAATTTCCGCAAGGCCACCGCACAGGACAAGCTGGCACGTCTGAAAAATCTGATGGAACCGTCCGCCCTCTCCCCTGCCACAGATGACTAATGGACAGGCAATTTCGCATAGGTTGTTGTGAAAGGCTGGGTGATGTGATTTGCAGACACAGGAGCTATGCAAAAGCATTTTCAAAGATGGCTCCACTGAAACGACAAAAGAGAATTTTACACACAAGCTGACCGAGTTGATCAATCAGCTGGAAAAGGAAAAACAGGCCATAGCCCAAAAATAATGTGACAAGCTGTTTTCTGTGTGCTATACTGTAAGCAGAAAACAGCTTGTCCTATCTCTAAGGAGATATGAACATGAAAGCAGCGATCTACTGCCGTTTATCCGAAGAAGATAGAAACAAGCAATTTGAAACCGACGACAGCAACAGCATCCAGAACCAAAAGGCCATGCTGCTGCAATACGCGACGGAACAGGGGTGGGAAGTTTATAACCTTTACAGTGATGATGATTACACAGGTTCAGACCGCAGGCGGCCCGAATTTAACCGCTTGCTGGAGGACGCAAAGGCCCATCGGTTTGACATCGTTCTTTGCAAGACCCAATCCCGCTTTACCCGTGAGCTGGAGCTGGTAGAAAAGTACATCCACGGCCTGTTCCCTATCTGGGGCATCCGCTTTGTCAGTATCGTGGACAACGCCGACACCGCCAACAAGGGCAACAAGAAGTCCCGGCAGATCAACGGACTGGTGAACGAGTGGTATCTGGAGGATATGTCGGAGAACATCCGCAGCGTCCTCACCAACCGGCGGCAGAACGGTTTTCACATCGGGGCCTTTGCCCTCTATGGCTACCAAAAAGACCCCGACCAGAAAGGCCACCTGATTATCGACGAGGAGGCCGCTGCCATTGTCCGGGAGGTGTTCACCCTCTTTTCCCAGGGCTACGGCAAGACGGCTATCGCCCGGATGCTCAATGACCGGGGTATCCCCAACCCCACCGAGTACAAGCGGCTCCACGGTTTGCGCTACCAGCAGCCCAAGCGGAAAAACAGCACTCTCTGGAAGTATTTCGCCATCTCCGATATGCTCACCAACGAAATCTATATTGGGAACATGGTGCAGGGCAAGTATGGGAGCGTGTCCTACAAGACCAAGCAGAACAAGCCCCGCTCTCAAAGCGAGTGGTATCGTGTGGAGGGAACCCACGAGGCCATCATCGACCGCCCCCTCTGGAACCGGGTGCAGTCCATGATCGCGGAGCGGGCCAAGCCCTTTGACTGCGGCACTGTGGGCCTGTTCGCCCGGAAAGCAATCTGCGCCAACTGCGGCTACACCATGCGTTCCTCCAAAAATCGCGGGCGGCATTACCTCCAATGCTCCAACCGCCATGTGGCAAAGGACGCCTGTATCGGCTCCTTCATTTCGGTGGAAAAGCTGGAGCGGATGGTCATTGACGAGCTGAACCGACTGGCGGCGGCGTATCTGGACAAAGACGAGCTGGAGCGGAGCATTGAA
>CAJTOE010000279.1 GCA_910577805.1 uncultured Oscillospiraceae bacterium
GGATGGAGGCGGAGGACCGGGATTTTTTAGAAAACTACGCCCTGAAATGGAACTTGTACGGGAGCCGTTGGACCCAAAGTAAACCCTGGACCATGCACCCCAAGGGCTACGGCTTCGACTGGGAGGACGAGGACCGGGCGGTGCTGGACCGTCTGAACGAGCTGCGCCAGAAAGTGACCGCCCCCCTGGAGCTGCTGCACAAAAATCCGGTCCGCACCGGCCGGGGGCAGGCTATGGCCCTGTACCGCTTTTTGGAGGAGACCGGACTTCCCCAACAGCTGGACGCGCGGGCCAAAGGTCTGGACGGCCGGGGAGAGCTGGCCCTTGCGGAGGAGTACCGCCAGCTCTGGGACATTCTGTGCCTGGGGCTGGAACAGTGCGCCCAGTTATTGGGGGACACGCCGATGGAGCTGGACGAGTTTTCGGGGCTGCTCCGGCTGGTGCTGTCCCAGTACAGTGTGGGGACCATCCCGGTGGCGCTGGACCAGGTGAGCGCCGGGGAGACCACCCGCCAGACAGGACACCGGGTCAAGGCCCTGTTCCTGCTGGGGGCGGACGACGCGTCCCTGCCCCTGGCCAGCGAGCCGGAGGGGCTGTTGTCCGACAGCGACCGGGCGCTGCTGTCTCTGTGCGGGGTGGACCTGCACCAGACCAGTGAAGAGCTGCTTTATCGGGAGATGACCACGATCTATCTCACCTGCGCCCAGCCCAGCACCTGTCTGTCCGTGTCCTGGTCCCGGCAGGGGGGCGACGGGGAGGAGTGCCGCCCCAGTTTTCTGGTGGAACGGCTGAAGCTAGTATTCCCCGATTTGTCCGTCGTACAAGAGGAGTCTCTAAAAGGCCGGTTCCGGCTGTGCGCCCCTCTGCCTGCCCTGGAGCAGGCGGGCCGCAGTCCTGCCGCCCGGCGGGCGCTGGCACAGCTTCCGGACTACGCCCCGGCCCTGGACCGGCTGGCCCAGGCCGACAGCTGGGAGCGGGGAAGGCTGTCCCGCAGGGCGGTGGACGGACTTTACGGAGCCGTTGTGCCGATGTCCGCCTCCCGGATGGACTTGTATAATTCCTGCCACTTCTCCTACTTCATGCGCTTCGGCCTGGAAGCCCAGCCCCGAAAGCCCGCCGGCTTTGCCGCTCCGGAGTACGGAACATTTGTGCATTATGTGCTGGAGCATGTGTTGAAGCAGATGGACGTGGACGGCGGCCTGGGACCGGCCCAGAAAGACCTGCTGGTCCAGCTCACGGACCAGGCGGTGGAGCAGTACGTCCGGGAGAAGCTTGGCGGTCTGGACCAGCAGAGCGAACGCTTCCGCTATCTCTTCCACCGCCTGCGCCGGAGCGTGCTGGCGGTGGTGGAGAACATGGTGGAGGAGCTGGCGGCGTCCCAGTTCCGGCCCTGCTCCTTCGAGCTGGGCTTCGGGGCGGGGAAGCCGGCCGCGCCCATCGAATTTACCGCCAACGGAGTGACCATCCGGGTCACCGGCTTCGTGGACCGGGTGGACGGCTGGGTCCACAACGGACGGCTGTACCTGCGGGTGGTGGACTATAAGACCGGCCGAAAATCCTTCGACTGGTCGGACATCTACCATGGGCTGGGCCTCCAGATGCTTTTGTACCTGTTCGCCCTGGAGAAAAACGGCGAGACTTTGTACAATCAGCCGGTGGAGAGCGCCGGGGTGCTGTATCTGCCGGCACGGGACGCGGTGCTGAAGGGGAGCCGGACCATGAGCGACGAGGCCTGGCGGGCGATGATGGACAAGCAGCTCAAGCGCAGCGGCCTGGTGCTGGACCAGAGGGAGGTCGTCAACGCCATGGAAGCCCCCGCCAACGGGAGCTACCGGTTCCTGCCCCTGAAAATCTCCAAAAGCACCGGCACGGTGAGCGGCGAGGCTCTGGTGAGCCTTCAGCGGCTGGGGCGGCTGGGGGAGCATGTCCAGCGGGTGCTGCGGGCCATCTCCCAGGAAATCGCCGCGGGCAATATCACCGCCGACCCCTTCTGGCGGGGAGAGGAGAAAAACGCCTGCCGGTTCTGCGACTACGCCGCCGCCTGTCACTTCGAGGAGGGCCGGGGCGGGGACTGCCGGCGGTGGATGGGCAGCATGAAATCCAATGAATTCTGGCAAAAGCTGGAGGAGGGAATTTAGATGGATATCCGTCTGTATTTTGCGGAGGCGGGGGATGGCTTTCCCCTCATCATGCTCCACGGCAACGGAGAGGACCACACCTATTTTGAACACCAGATGGA
>CAJTOE010000280.1 GCA_910577805.1 uncultured Oscillospiraceae bacterium
AAACCTCTCCCGCGCCAAAGGCTGGACGGACGAGGATGGGAATATCTTCGTAGTTTTTCCGCTCAACAAATTGGCTGATATGGTGGACAAAGGCCCCTCGACTGTCAAGAACGCACTGAACGAGTTGGAGGCAGCGGGGCTGATCGAGCGGCGGCGCTGTGGGAACGGGATGCCAAATCGCATCTATGTGAAACAGCCTGACAGCCAAGATATTGACCGTCTGATGGACAGAAAACTGGCTGCCAGACAGCCAGAAAATTGGCCCCTAATAAAATAAGTAATAGTAACTTAAAGAATAACTTGAGTGGAGTGAGTGAGAGCGCCCGCATTTTGGGCCGCTATGGAAACGTCTTTTTGACCGAGGCGGAGTTATCCGAACTGCAAGCCGATTTTCCCGCCGTCTGGCAGGAGTACATCGAACGATTATCCGAGTACATGGCTTCTACCAGCAAGACCTACAAGAGCCACGCCGCCACCATTCGCCGCTGGGCCAAGGAGGACAGGCGCAAGGGCAAGGGCGGCATATCTGATTATTCGTGCAAGGAGGGCGAGAGCCTATGAATGATTTTGACAGCATCATCAAGCGCATGACCGCGACCCGGCTGGAACCGGGAGACTACACCGGCGAGGACGGTCTTTTGTACTGCGGCAAGTGCCGCACCCCGAAACAGTTTCGCATGGAGGCCCCGCCGATGGAGGGCCGCTTGCTCCCCCACCCCTGCCGCTGTGAGCAGGAGCGCATCGACCGGGAGGCGGCGGAGCGGGAGGCCCGCCGTCACCGTCAGGCCGTGGCCGACTTGAAACGCAAGGGCTTTACCAACCCCGCTATGAAAAATTGGACGTTCGCCAATGATAACGGCAAATGCCCGCAGATGAAACACGCCCGCTTTTACGTTGAAAACTGGCCGACCATGCAGGTGGAGAACATCGGCTATCTGCTGTGGGGAGGCGTGGGAACTGGCAAAAGCTACTTCGCCGGTTGCATCGCCAACGCCCTGATGGAGCAGGAAGTGGCCGTCCGCATGACGAACTTTGCCTTGATACTGAACGACCTGACCGCCAGTTTTGAGGGCTGGAATGAGTACATAGCCCGCCTCTGCCGCTCCCCGCTGCTGATATTGGACGATTTTGGAATGGAGCGTGGGACGGAGTACGGTTTGGAACAGGTCTACAACGTGGTTGACAGCCGTTACCGCAGCCGCAGGCCGCTGATCGTCACCACGAATCTCTCCCTTCAAGACTTGCAGCACCCTCAAGACACCGCCCACGCCCGCATCTATGACCGCTTACTGGAAATGTGCGCTCCCATCTGCTTTTCGGGAGAGAATTTTCGTAAAGCCACAGCGCAGGACAAGCTGGCACGTTTGAAAAATCTGATGAACTGAAAGGATCCGCCTATGGCAAACAAACTTCCCCCCGCCACCGCAGGCATGACCTTCCCCCGCCCCAAGCCGGACACCCCGCCCTCGATGGTGAAGAAAATCGGCAAGACCACCTACCTTGTATGGGCGCATTTCAGCGAAACCAGCACCGAGACAATGGAGGACAAAATCAAGCGGATGCTCCGCGAGGAAGTTCGCCAGATGATGACGCAGGAGTAAGCACCGCATGAGCAGGCCGGGAGCCGTGAGGTCCCCGGCTTTTGCTGTGCCGATTTTTGAATATTCTGTGAACAGTATTAAAAAGTTCTTGACAACTCGTTACAGGGGAACCTCGTCAATATATCTTCATAATGGATACTTCCGGGGGAGGGCCCCCGTTCCATAGTGTGAGGAATCAGAAGAGAGTAAGAAAAAACCATCGGGACAGCCCTGTCCCGATGGTCTTTTGTGAGGTGAGGGCGTATTGATGTTGTTCAAACAGGCTTAGGCCTGCTGTTCGGCAGGCTTGTTCCAGCCCTCGCCGTTAATGATGTGGCGGGAGACCGTCTTATATACGGCGAAGGTGATGGCGGAGTTGATGGCGCCCACCAGCAGGTTGAAGGGGAGGATGGTGGGGAGGAGCATGGCGTCTACCACGGCGGTGGGGGCGCCCATGAAGTAGGGGGTGATGAAGTGGTTGGCGGGCAGCATCACCAGGCCACGGGCCACGGTGCCGGCAATCAGGGCGATCAGGCCGCCCATGCGGGTGTGCCGGAAGCGGTAGATAATGGAGGCCACCGCAACCATGGTGCCGGAGGCGATGACGTGCATCAGGAAGCCGTAGGGGCCGTCCTGGCCCAGAAAGAAA
>CAJTOE010000281.1 GCA_910577805.1 uncultured Oscillospiraceae bacterium
CAGGGGGGAAGGCTTATTGGTGCGTCTATCGAGACTACTGTGCAGTCAAGCAAGTGCCAATGTCCGAGCCTTCCCCCTCACGGGGGAAGGTGGCACGGCGGAGCCGTGACGGATGAGGGGGAAAACCTCTCCCCTACAAATCCAGCTCCCCCAGCTTCTCCAGCGCCCGTTCCGCCAGCTTTGCGTTCTTGTTCCGCTTGCCCTTCACCCGGTAGCCCAGCTGCGGAATCAAGCCGTAATTTACATTCATCGGCTGAAAGTTTACCACACTCTGGTTGCTGATGTAAAGTGCCAGTGCGCCTATAGCCGTCTCCTGGGGGAAATCCAGCGGCGGTTTGCCCTCCAGTCTCCGGGCCAGCTCCAGCGCCGCCAGACACCCGGAAGCCGTGGACTCCACGTAGCCCTCCACCCCGGTGATCTGCCCGGCAAACATCAGCCGCTCCTGGCCCTTCACCCGGTAATAGCGGTCCAGCAGACGGGGAGAATCCAGATACGTGTTCCGGTGCATCACCCCGTAGCGGACGTACTCCGCATGTTTCAATGCCGGTATCATCGAAAAGACCCGCTTCTGTTCCGGCCATTTCAGGTGGGTCTGGAAGCCCACCAGGTTGTAGATGGACCCCTGGGCGTTGTCCCGCCGGAGCTGGACCACGGCGTAAGGCTCCTTGCCGGTCTTTGGGTCGGGCAGGCCAACAGGCTTCAGGGGGCCGTAGCGTAAGGTGTCCTCCCCCCGGCGTGCCATCACCTCCACGGGCATACAGCCCTCAAAAACCCCCGCGTCCTCGAAGCCGTGGACCGGCGCTTCCTCCGCCTGGGACAGCTCACGCCAGAACGCGGTGTACTCCTCCTGGGACAGGGGGCAGTTGACATAATCCGGTGTTCCGCGGTCGTAGCGGGAAGCAAACCAGGCGTTTTCCATGTCCACGCTCTCGAAAGTCACCAGAGGGGCGGCGGCATCGTAAAAATTCAGGTACTTGCTCTCCGGGAACAAATCCGCAATAGCCTGGGAGAGTGCGTCGGAGGTCAGAGGGCCGGTCGCCAGGATGACCTGGCCCTCCGGAATTTGGGTGACTTCTCCCTCCATGACGGTAATATTGGGGTGATTTCTGATTTTTTCCGTCACAGCGGCAGAAAACGCATAGCGGTCCACCGCCAGCGCCCCGCCAGCTTCCACTTTGTGGTCCTGGGCGCAGGCCATGATGAGGGACCCGCAGCGGCGCAGTTCTTCCTTGAGCAGACCCACAGCGTTCTCCAGCTGGTCGGAGCGCAGGGAGTTGGAGCAGACCAACTCAGCGAACTCCGGGGCGTGGTGGGCGGGGGACATTTTCTGGGGCTTCATCTCGAAGAGGTTGACCATAACGCCTTTTTGTGCAAGCTGCCAAGCCGCCTCGCATCCAGCCAGTCCCGCGCCTATAATTTTAACGGTTTCCATATGCAATTAAACCTCGTCTTTACGTCCCACGATGTAATCAATGGAGACATTGTAAAAGTCTGCCAGAACAATCAAGGAGTCAATTTTCGGCTCATGGGTTTCTGTTTCATAGCACTGGTAAGTGCGGATTTTCACTTGTAAAAGGTCCGCTAATGCCTGTTCCGGGACTTTATTTGTTTTTCGCAAAAATCTCAAACGTTCACCATACATAACTCAATATACCTTTTGATGCCCAGATTTTCTGCGTGTTGAGATTGACGCATAAAACCTGCGTCTCTCGAAAGGGTGTGTAACTATGTCTGACCTTATGGAAAATCTATTCCAATTTCTGTAAGAAGAGCGCGTCTCAAAATACCTCGCCCAAGACCCCAATTACCAGAAAAGTGCCCGCCTGACCGAATGTTGCCTCAATCGATTTTCTGAATCCCTGGACTACCCCACTGGACAACTCCTCGACCAATATCTGGAGGCTGTTTGTACGCTGAATCGATGCACCGAACAGGCCGTCTTTCTCGCTTCGCTGGAGCTGTGCCGGGAATTACACGACGCATTTTGATGGGAGGTTGTGCTTCACTCTCCCCTCCCCCTCATCCGTCACCGCCTACGGCGGCGCCACCTTCCCCCGCCAGGGGGAAGGCTTTTCGCTTCGTCTACCGATACTACTCCGCAGTCAAGCAACTGCCAGTGTCCGCGCCTTCCCCCTCACGGGGGAAGGCGGCTGGCCGAAGGCCAGACGGATGAGGGTGAAAAAATCCCCCATCACGCTTCCGCACTTTTCGCAGAAGCTTTCTTCG
>CAJTOE010000282.1 GCA_910577805.1 uncultured Oscillospiraceae bacterium
ATGATGGAGCAGACCTCCTCTGCGTGTAAAACGTCAAACGCATATTGCTTACACCCTTTTGCGGCTTCCATGGCGTACCCCTGGTGCCAATACCGGCGCTGAAACAGATAGCCGATTTCCAGCACCTGCCGTTCCTTCCATGGCTGCATGGTCAGGCCGCACTGTCCAATCACTTCATCGTTGTCCCTCCGGACCGCCGCCCAGAGACCGAACCCAAATTCCCTGTAGCGGGAGAACTGCCTGTCTAACCACTGCTGCACCTCCGTGTCCGAGAAAGCCCCCTCGTAAGCGTACATGGTCTTTTCATCTTGCAAAATCATGCACAGCGCCGGAAAGTCCTTCTGGCACAGCTCCCGCAGATATAATCGTTCGGTTTCCAGTATCCGATATTTCGCCATTTGAATTTCTCCTTTATCTCTCTTGTCCTGTTGTATATAGAGTAACAGATTTGTCACAAAGGAGCAATCCCGTTGTGACGAAGTTTTTTACATTTGCCGCCAGTTTGTCAGCCACATCCAAACCGCCACCAGCAGCAGAGTCGGATTGCCCGCGATTCTCAGCACAGCGCCCCCCAGCCCCAGCAGCAGCGCGCAGCACAGTGCATCGAACCGTTGGGCGGTCCATTCCGCTGTCTCCTCCCCCGCCAGCAGGCACAGCCCGCACCGCAATGCACGGCCGCCGTCCAGCCCCCGGACTGGGGCCAGATTCAGCAGAGCCAGCGCCAGATTAATGCCCGCAAAGAGTCTCCCCCAGGAAAAGGCGCAAAAAAATGCCGCCAAGGCCAAATTTGCGGCAGGCCCCGCCAAAGCACACAAAAATTCCCGGCGGTAAGATAACTCCCTCTCCAGCTGCATTTCCGCCCCCGCAGCGGTCACCCGGACATACCGCACCTCTCCCCCAGCCCGTCGTATGGCCAGATAGTGTCCCCATTCGTGCAGTACGCAGGCCAATAGAGCCATCGGCACTACGCCCTGGCGGTCCAAATAGTTCATCCAGGCGGTTACAAGGAAAAAGCTCCCGCTGAACCGCCAAAAACCAGGCTTTTTCACGGCGACTTGGTTTCAACATACTGGGTCGGGTCCAGGTGCATCCCATCCAGCTTCAGCTCCAGGTGCAGATGTGGCCCGGTGGCGTTTCCCGTAGAACCTACCTCCGCGATTTTCTCCCCCATGGCTACCAGCTGGCCCTTGGAGACGCACAGCTTACTGCAATGGGCATAGAAGGATTTGATGCCGTTGCCGTGGTCCAGCTGAAGGTACAGACCGTAGGAGTCGTCTTGTCCGATGTAGTCCACCTTTCCGTCGGCAAAGGCCGCGATGCTCTCCCCCTCCTGTCCGCCGATGTCCGCCCCGCCGTGGAATTGGTACACCCCGTTGATGGGGTGGTCCCGGTAGCCGTAGGTGGAGTGGAGCGTCCCTAACAGCGGAGTCATTGTCTCCAGCTCTCCCAGAGAGTAGTGGTCCATGGTGTAGTTCTCCGGCAGCGCCGGACCGTCATAGCTGGCCCGTGACAGCACCGTCCCCACCGCCGCCACAGCCGGTTCCGGGTCCGGCTCCGCAGCTGGCTCCGGAGTAGGATTCGCGTCAGTGTCCGGCGTCAGGTTGGACAGCTTTTCGACCGGAATGTATTGGGAAAAGCACGCCAGACTCCCGGCGCGGCTCTCCTGGATGTACGGCTGCACAGAGGGAAGCACCTGGGTATCCGGCAGAGTGGTTCCGCCGAACACCTCAACGCAGAACTCCCCCAAGCCGCCCAGCATGGAGTCCTGCCGGGCCAGGGACTCCCCCAGCTGCGAAAAGGCCATCCGAAAATCGGTATCCATTCCGATCAAGCGGCTCATTTGGTCCCGGACCTGGACCAGGCGTTGGGGAAACACCCCTTTTCCAATAAAAACGGCGCAAAACAGCACCAGGCATACGGCCAGTTGTATAAAACGGATCTGCTCCTTGCGGTCCCAGGGCTGCTCCCTCTGCCGTGTGGTGTAGCGGCGCGCCTGGGCGCGGGCATGTACGCTTCGAGCTTCCATAGACTTTCCTCCCCCATCTGTTCGCGTCAATTTTGTGTTGATTCAATTTACGCGGAATAATTTTGAAATATTCCTCTTGACAGATTGGAGGTTTTTACATATAATGTAGAGTGTTCACGGCATCCGGGTGTGGCGAAGCTTGGTATCGCGCTTGGTTCGGGTCCAAGAGACCGTGGGTTCAAATCCC
>CAJTOE010000283.1 GCA_910577805.1 uncultured Oscillospiraceae bacterium
AGTCCACCTGGGCCAACGAGAACGGCAAGTTTTAAGCAATCGACATCCGCAGGCCGTCCCGTGTGAGGCGGGGCGGCCTGTGGCCTGAAATCAGAAACCGGGAGAGCCGTTTATGGAATATCTGGAACAAATACAACAACTCAACACGATGCTGCTGGCGGAGATGCCGGAGTACCAGTCCCAGACGGAGGGCTTTCCAGCCGGCTTGCCAAGCCAGCGAAGACTTCTCCGCAGTCTGATGAATGTCCGTCCGCCCATGCCGCTGAAACGGGAATTTCTTGCTGTGCAGGACGAACTTCTGTCTGCCGAACGGGACAGCAAGGGTGTTGTGGATGGAGCCGCGCTACCTGCCGTCAACGGACATTCTCCGATAGCAGTTTGGAAAGGGGATATTACCCGATTAAAGGTGGACGCAATTGTGGATGCGGACAACTCCGCTCTGCTGGGCTGTTTCTGCCCCTGCCACGGCTGTATCGACAACGCCATCCATTCGGCGGCGGGTCTCCAGCTCCGGGACGAGTGCAATCAAATCATGGAGGCCCAGGGCCACCCGGAACCCACAGGCCTGGCTAAGCTGACAAAGGGATACAACCTCCCTGCCCGGTATGTTCTGCACACGGTCGGCCCCATTGTCCAAGGATGCGTTACCGCCAGAGACCGAGAGGAATTGGCGTCCTGCTACCGCTCCTGTCTGGAACTGGTAGCGGAGCATGGGTTAGAGAGCATTGCGTTCTGCTGTATCTCCACCGGGGAATTTCATTTTCCCAACCAGGAGGCCGCTGAAATAGCTGTCAAAACTGTTACAGATTTTTTCCAGCAGGATACGTCCATCAAGAGGGTGATTTTCAATGTTTTCAAGGATATTGACGAAACAATCTACCGCTGTATACTCGGAGCAGATTGAACGGCTGAAACAGGCCCTTGACGGAGCGGACGCAGTAGTGATTGGCGCGGGAGCGGGGCTGTCCGCCTCGGCGGGACTGACCTATTCCGGCAAACGGTTTGAGACACATTTCAAGGATTTTGCCGACAAGTACGGTATCCGGGATATGTACTCCGGGGGCTTTTATCCGTTTGCGTCACTGGAAGAATATTGGGCATGGTGGAGCCGGCATATCATGATAAACCGCTATGAGCGCGCCCCGAAGCCGGTCTATGATGACCTGTTGAATTTAGTGGAGGGCAAAGACTACTTTGTTCTAACAACGAATGTGGATTATCAATTTCAGCTTGCGGGATTTGATAAAAAGCGTCTATTTTACACCCAGGGGGACTATGGCCTATGGCAATGTTCAGAGCCATGCCATCAGCGTGCCTATGACAACGAGGAAACGGTCCGCCGGATGTTTGCCGAGCAGCGGGATATGAAAGTACCGGCAGAGCTTATTCCCCGCTGCCCCGTCTGCGGCAAGCCCATGACCATGAACCTGCGGGCGGACAACACCTTTGTGCAGGATGCGGGGTGGTATCAGGCCCAAAACTGTTATCAAGACTTCCTGCGGCGGTATGCGGGACAGCGGGTGGTTTTCCTGGAATTGGGTGTGGGGTACAACACTCCGGGAATTATAAAATATCCCTTCTGGCAGATGACCGCCCAAAATCCAAGGGCTGTCTATGCTTGTATCAACTATGGTGAAGCAGTTTGTCCGGAGCAAATAAAAAGCAAGTCAATCTGTCTTAGCTACAATATAGAAAAGGTTTTGAAAGAACTTCTTGAATAACTGATAACTCCATCTGCCGCACGACGGCAAAAGAAAAAAGCCGTCGTACAGCACAATTCGTCATGTAAAAAACGACGGCTTTTGAGAACTCGAAAGCTGCCGTTTTTATATCTACCAGCGGCTGACAGGAGGCAGCCGCTATGAAGTACACAGCCATTCGACACAATCTGACAGCCCTTGATTTGTCAAAAAAAGCCCAGCCTCCTCCGGGTACTATTGCGGCCACGAGTATGTACTATACAGTGTAGGTTCTGCACAGTATTGTTTATCTTTCGCCCGGCGGGTCTATGACCTGCCGGGCGGTTTTTGTCGTTTCCTGCAGCCCGGAAAATTTTCTTCACTTTTTTCTCTGCGGAAGGCGGTTTTGCGCGCAAAACCTGTGCCGCTGAACGCTCTGTTAGCGGAAAGGGAAAGTACCACCGCCATCCCCAACGGAAAGGGGGTGAGAAGATGGAAACCAACCCCCGCGACTATGGC
>CAJTOE010000284.1 GCA_910577805.1 uncultured Oscillospiraceae bacterium
ATTCCAGGCCGAACAGCACCAGGAGAAACAGGCCCATTTCCAGTATCGGAAATTGATAGGGCACGATCTCACCGGCAAAGGATCGTCGGCTGACCTCCCGGCACACCACCACCGCAATCGGAAGTCCGATCAGCAGAACAGCCAGGGCGGCAAAGGCCGCATAGCAGAGCCCTTCGCAAATGTTCATCCGGCACAGCTGCTTTCCGGTCAAGCCGACGGAGCGCAGGATGCTGTTCTCCCGCTTCCGGGACATCTGGTTGGAGAGGGTCGTGTTGATCAGATTGACGACACCAAAGAGGAAGATCAGCCAGGAGAGCGCCCGCAGCCCGCCGAAAATCAGGCCGCTCTGCATTTTCTCATACTCGATGTGGACCCCAATGGTATCCAGCCCGAGATTGCTGTGACCGGACAGAATTTCTTGCAGGCCAGCTTCTACACGCTCCGCTTTTTTCGGGTCACTGACAATGCTCCAGGAATAATCAAAGTTCTCGATCTCGGGATGAAGTTCCCGAAACAGCTCCTCCGGCGCAAACAGAGCCACCGAATCCAGGGCAAGCGCACCGTGCCCATTTGTCATCCTCAATGGATCCAGCAGGCCGGATATGGTGACGGTCACGGTTTTCTGACCCAGAGACAGCTCCATGACAGCCCCGACATTCATCTCCTCGTGATGCTTCTGGTAGCTTGTACTCAGAAGAATGCTGTGGGCGTCCGTCGGCATAGCGCCGGATACCAGCGCGGCCTCCACATCCGGGCGGTTTGCGTCCGTCAGAGCATCGCACATACCGGCCTCGGTGCTTGCGGAGGACCCAAATTTTGCGTGCAGAGCCTGGCGGGTGACCAGCACATCCGTCACGCCGTCTACCGATAAAATTTCCTGCCGCAGTCCGTCATTCAGCGGGTTGCCCGCGGCCATGACCTCCTCCTCCGGCTGCTTCGAGGACAGGTAGATTTTATAATCCCCATCCGGGAAGAACAGCCTTGCGGCCTGCTCCGGCGAGCGGGTCAGAACCACAGAGGATACAATCAAAAGCAAAATACCACCCAGGCTGAACGAGGCCGCGATGCTCACCGCCTTTTTCCGGTCCCGCCGGAAGTTTGCCAGTCCCATGGACACGGGATTGAGCCTGATGCGTTTCTTCCGGCTGCGTATCCGCTCCTGTCCGGCGGAAAAGCGCACCGCCTCCAGCGGCGAGATACCGGCGGCGATCTTCACCGGCCTGCGGATGGAGACAGAAACCATGAACCAGCAGACCAGGACGGTCAGAAGTACAGCCAGCCCATAATAGGCCCCGTGGAACCCCTTGGGGAATAGAAGCAGGCCGCCGAGAACGCTCAGCAGTACGCCCAGGGAAATCCCAACGCCGCCCAGCCGGCGGCTCTCCCTTTTGACAATGCGCCGGATCTGTTTGGGCGTCGCCCCGATGGTACGCAGCTGCCCATAGCTTTGGATCTTATCCTGGACGGAGATGCGGAATATGCTCTGGATGACCACATAGCCGCCAATCAGCACCAGGGCCGCGATGCCGCCGATGGCGGCGAAGTCAATGGACTTGGAATAATAGGCAAAGTAACCGCTGTTCATGCCCACATGGGGAAGGCCATACCGGGCGGCGATCTCCCGGCAGTAAGCGGTCATGACCTCCTGGCTCAGCTGTTCAGCGTTCTGGAAATGCACATAGGCGCGATACCCGGCAGGATCGAATCCAGCCCACCGGGTCAAGGCCGCCTTGGAAACCGCAATGGCGCAGATGTTTCCCTCCTTTTCTCCCACGTTGGACAGGATGCCGGTCACGGTGTAGTCTCCACGAAAGCTCTCGGTGTCCAATCTCACTGTTTCCCCGATCTTGGCGTTGGAGCCATAGGCGGAGAGGAAATATTCGCTGACAGCGACCTCGTTCGCCTGTACCGGGAGTTCTCCCTTTACCAGCTCCATCTGGCCGCGGGCAATATAGATCATGTCGCTGTCGCAGTACACATAGGAGGCGTTGTACCCTTGCTCCGAATGCTCCTGCCCCAGCAGATAGTATTCGCCCACCCGGGCAAACTCCGGCAGGTCTTTCAGCGCCGCCACATCGGACGCCTCCACGCCGGTGAACACCGCCTCGTAGGTGTCGGCCACCTGGTTGCGCTGGATCTGCGCCACGGAAACGGACAGAATTGCCGCAAAGGAGATCAGGAACGCCGCCAGGGCCACG
>CAJTOE010000285.1 GCA_910577805.1 uncultured Oscillospiraceae bacterium
TGCTGCCGCCCCTCCTCGGTGACGGCGCAGGAGGCCAGCTGCTCCAGGACCTTGGGCAGCTCCAGGGTCTGCATTGATTTGTCAAATAGATCCATAAATATTCCTCAAAAAATTTTTGTGAAAAGCCGGCTTTGCACCTCAATTTGCGCAAAACCGGCCTTGTTTAATCCTCGTCCGCCGCCGCGTCGTAAATCATGCGGTTCTGGAGCTGGGGGGAGGGTGCGCCTCCGGCGGAAGCGCTGGCCGCCGCCCGGAACCGGGAGCGGGACTGCTTGATCTCGTTATACGCCTCTGCCACCGCCTCCTCGGTGCGCCGCAGCGCGTCCTCACAGTACTCGTTGGCCGAGCGCTTCAGCTCCCGGCTGCGCTCCTCGGCCTGGCGCATCAGCTCGTTGGCCCGCTGCTTGGCCTGGACCAGCACCGTTTCCTCCGACAGAAGCTGCTTGGCCCGCTCCTCCGCCTGCTTGCGCATCAGCTCGGAGTCCCGCTTGGCGTCGGAAATGATGTTGGCCCGGTTGGCCATGATCTTCTTCGCCTCGGACAATTCCATGGGGAACTGCGCCCGGATGTCGTCAATCAGGTCCAGGGCCCGGTCCCGCTCGATCATACACTTATCCGAGGAGAGAGGCACATTCTTTGCCTCGTCCACCATCTCAAACAGCATTTCCAGCAATTCTTCCACACCGCTCGCCATCACTATCGCTCCTTTCGCTGCATCTCGCCCATCCGGCGGTTCACGTCGTCCACGATCTCGCAGGGGATGAACTCCTCCAGGTCCGCTCCGTAGCGGGCCATCTCCTTGACGATCGTGGAGCTGAGGTAAGTATATTTTTCACTGGAGGCCAGAAACATGGTCTCCAGGCCGGGGTTCAGCTTGCGGTTGATGACCGCCATCTGGACCTCCTGCTCGTAGTCGGATACCGCCCGTAATCCCTTTACCACCACCTGTGCCCCCTGCGCGCGGGCGTAGGCGGCCAAAAGCTGGTTGGACTGGTCCACGGTGACGTTGGGAAAGCGCTGGGTGGACCGCCGCAGAAGCTCCACACGCTCCTGGGGGGTAAACATCCCGGTCTTGCTGGAATTGACCATCACACAGACAATCAGGCGGTCGAAGCAGGCGGCGGCCCGCTTGATGATATTCAGATGTCCTAATGTAACCGGGTCAAAGCTGCCCGGATAAATGGCCGTGGTCATAGTCTCGGCTCACTCCCCGGCCGGCGGAACACCGCCAGCTTGATTTTTCCGTACCGGTACTCCCGGCCCCGCTCATAGGGGGGCGGAAGGACGGGAAGCTCCCGTTCCTGGGAACTCTCACATACTATTATACCATGATTGCCCAAAATGTCAAATTCCAGAATGGACGTCAGAGCCGATTCCAGTAAATTTGTCTGATAGGGCGGGTCCAGGAAAATCAGCCCGAACTGTTCCCGGCAGCGTTTGAGATAATCCAGCGCGTCTCCCTGGATTATCTGGGCCTGGTCCGCCAGCCCCACGGACCTCACATTCTCCCGGATCAGGGAGACGGCCTCCCGGCGCTTGTCCACAAACACGCACCGCTCCGCCCCGCGGGACAGCGCCTCAATGCCAAGCTGTCCCGTACCGCTGAACAGGTCCAGCACCCGGCTTCCGGGTACGTCGAACTGGATGATATTGAACAGAGCCTCTTTGACCTTGTCGGTCGTGGGCCGGGTGTCCATGCCTTGCAGCTCGTGCAGGCGGCGGCCCCGTGCCGTTCCGGATATTACGCGCATATGCTTCTCCTTTTGCCCGCGATACGGGCGGAATTGCCGCGTTTCCGCGGTGGCTTTTTTAGTCGGGATATTTTATACTATAACCCGAAAGTGAGGTGCATTTCCCATGAATTTAGGAAACCATTTGTTCCACGCCCGAAAGAACTGCGGGCTGTCCCAGGAGGAGGTGGCGGAAGAAAAAGCCCCAGTCATGAGCGGAAGTAGCCGTACACCGCCTGGGCGGTATTTTTCGGAACAACCTCCTGTAGCTGCTCCAGGGACGCGGCCTTGATGGCCTTTACGCTCTTGAAGTGCTTCAAGAGCTGGGCACGCCGCTTTTCGCCCACGCCGGGAATCTGGTCCAGCACCGACCCCTGGACCCGTCCGGTGCGCTGCTGGCGGTTGAACTCGATGGCAAACCGGTGGGTCTCCTCCTGGATCTGCCCCACCAGGGCGAACA
>CAJTOE010000286.1 GCA_910577805.1 uncultured Oscillospiraceae bacterium
CGGACTTGGCGTCCAGATACTCCCGCAGCGGCTCAGGCACCGTCTGCTCGTAGAACAGACGCAGAGCCTCGTCCATTTTCTTCTGCACTGTGGTGTTCTCTTTTTTCAAATAAAACACCAGCGCCTCCATCTTCTCGCTGTCGAAGGACAGCGTGATTTCATTTTTCTCCATACTGCTTTCCCTCCTCTGCTCTACATGGTGTGTCCCATTTGGAACGGGGCGGACTCGTCCAAACTCTCCGCAAGGGCGGCGATGGTCATCTGGTAGGGACCACTCAGCCAGCGGACGCCTGGTTCATCCAGGAACCTGTCCCCGATCCGGTTCATGATCTCCAGGTCAAAGTCAGAGGCGTCAACTGTTCCCAGTGCGGAGGGCAGACCCCGCCCCACATAGACCACGCATAGGGTGGCCCAGTTTCCGACCTCCGGGTAGTCCCGGACCGCCTCCTGGTACACCGGGGATTGCTTGACAGCCTCGGCATCCGTAACGGAGCCGGAGACAAAACCGTTTGCCCAGTGCGGCCCGGTGTCGCCGCCCAGAGCGATGTGGGTGAAACGGATAGGCATCTGAGCGGTCATGCGTACCAGCGACCGCTCCGCCTCATCTCGGGCAAGATCAAGCCGGTTGTTTTTGCCAGCCCAGGGCAGGTGGGACGCTATGTCCTCCAGCAGCTCCCGTACCACGTTGACCTGGCAGCGGCGGTCGTCGCCGGTGTCCTCCAGCGCGGTCACGAAGTTCCGCAGATTCTGGATGGTTTCTCTCTGCAATTGGAGAGAGGCGGGCACAGCCGCCGCGCTGCCGCTGGCCTGCTTCAGCTCACGGTCGAACTGCTCCATCAGCTTCGGATCGGGCGCCAGTCCATCCAGTCTTGCCATGCCCTGGAGGATAGCATCTGTCCAGAGGCGGCGCTGTTCCCGCCAGGGGGGAGCGTCCTCCAGCTGATGTCTCTCGAAACCGTTCTGCCGCTCAATGGCATAAGCGGTAAGACCCTCGGCCACGAGGGGGATATTGAACCTGTTCACAACTCCGCACCCCCTATCCCATCACGGGACCCATAGACTGCTCCGCTTCCATGAAAGCGCCGTGGGCTTCATTGAACCGCACCAGCTCCTCCGGGTCCACGCCGGTGAGTACGATCTCTGTCCCTTCAGGCGTGTCGCAGATCTCAGACACACGGGCATTGAGCAGGGCGGCATGATCCTCCTGCCCGGCATCCGTCAGCTCACACAGATTTTCCACCAGCACTGATTGCTCCGCTTCCTCATGGCACAGGAACATCAGCCCGCCTCCTTTCAGCATGGGAAGCAGATCCTTCAAAAAAAGTTCAGGCGCTTTCTCCTCCTGGAGCTGCTGGCAGTATTCCGGGTGATACTCCAGTTCGATGCAGCCGTCGTGCATGTCCACCGCCGACACTTCGGGGCGCTGCTTCAGGGCAGCTCTGAGCATAGAGTCAAACCCGTTGCCCTCCCGGACTGTCAGGTCTAGATTTTCCTCCAGCTCGTTGAAATAGACACACCAGCTTCCGCTGGCGGTGTTCTCCGCCCCCCACCGGACAATAAAGTCCACCACCCGATCTATCTGAGCGTTGACGATGTCCCGCATTCCGGGGATGTAGGCCGCGAGACGGGGATAGTCATACCGCTCTGCGTCAATGAGCACCCCGTCACTGCAGCCCTCGCCCAGCGCCAGCAGGCAGTGGATCACACCGTCCCGGTGGAACATACAGTCCTTGTTTTCCATGATGAACGGCTGATCCACCAGGGGGGTGATCTTCAGCCGGCAAAAATCTTCATAGGGCAGCTCCACCGCCTTTTCGATCTGGCAGTCGTCCATCTGAAAATTGACCGGCTTTTCAACAAAATTTGCTTTGAATTTCATAGTGTATTTCCTTCTCTCTGTATTTATGGCAGGTAGCTTCTGGGATTGGTCCGCTCCCCGTTGATACGCACCTCGAAGTGGAGGTGGGGGCCGGTGGAGCGCCCGGTGGAACCGGAGAGTGCGATCACATCGCCGGCCTCCACTGTTTGACCCACCCGGGCCAGCAGCTGGGAGTTGTGACCGTACAGGGTAGACAGACCATTGCCGTGGTCGATCATCACATAGTAGCCGTAGCCACCCCGGTTGTAGGTGGACACGGTCACGGTCCCCGGCAGGGCGGCGCGGACAGACGTGCC
>CAJTOE010000287.1 GCA_910577805.1 uncultured Oscillospiraceae bacterium
CATCTTGGCTTTCTTTTTCAGCGAGGGAGCATCCCAGCCCCGTTTTGACAAATAGCGAAGGGACGCTGGAGCGATGATATGCCACATCAGCCGTTCACAACAGGTGTATTTCACTTCCTGTGTCCTCCCTGTTTTCTGTATAACTGGTGCAGTCTTTCCCAATCCGGCATGGCGCTCCGCAGGGTGTCCCAATGGGGCATGGGAAAGCCCAGCCCTCTCTCACGCAGGGCGGCAAAGGCTGTGTCTAATGCCTCCAGCTCTGTGACCGCGTTTCGGCAGTGGTCGGTGGCGGCAAGCTCTCCGATGGTGGTTTTAGCCATGAGCCGCAACAGGACATAGGACAGCGCCCCTTTGAAGCCGTGGAGCTTCTCCATCGTATCCTCCGGCAAAATGGGGTAGCCCAGGGCGTCCAGAAGGCCGTAGCCCTCGCGGACCGCCTGAAGTCCTGTTTTGATCTGCTTTCCTGTGGCCCGCCTCAGATCACAGTCAAGGGCATAGCTCAGGTAGACGATGGGCAGGATGAAGGCCAGATGGCACTTGTACCAGGCATCCATGTCCGCCGCCCAGGTGAGATGATACCCGGTGTCGGCAAATGCCGAAGTAAGGGCCTGCTTGTCCGCCGTGGACGGTTCTCCGTGCGCTCCGCCAACAGTCATCCCCATATCACCAAACCGGACGCAGACGGCCTTATCCGTCTCCCGCCGTCCTACGGTGCCCTGAAAGCCGAATAGCACCGTTTTGGGGGCGGCAGTATGTGCCTGTATGTACGTTTCCATCTTCCCGGCATCCATGTTGTTCCCCACCAGCACTACGACAGGACTGTCCGCCTGTGTCAGATCGTCCAAGATCGCCGCCATCTGCTGGTACTGCATGACGGCAAAAACCAAATCATAGTGTTCACCGTTCAGTGCCCCGATGATGCGGGGCCGGTCATGGGTGGTCTTTTTTTGCAGATGGTGAACGATGGTCAGCCCGTCCCGCTCCAAGGTTTCCCGCCAGATCCCACGGGCCAGCAGAGTCACATCGTTCCCCGCCGCACACAGCACATGGGTCAAGTAGCAGCCGATGACACCAGCGCCATAAATCAATATCTTCATGCAATACCCCCGATACAATTTTAATCATGTGATGAATACGGAGGAAAAATCCAGCAGTCCATGAACCAGAACCGGAAGCCACAGTGTCCCGGACCATTTCCGCAGGGCATAGAAACCGCAATGGCCTACGGTGTACCCGCCCAATACGGACAGCAGGCGAAACACAAAAGACTCTGCCGCAAAGCCAGTTTTAACCATTGGCATCAGCGTGTGCATACAGGCAAACAGCACTCCCGGCAGCAACCAGATCACCCAGGTAGGAACACCGCCTTTTTCCACCAGCAAGGGAAGCAACCCCCGAAAGATGAATTCCTCCCAAAGTGCAATCAGAAACAGGTAATATCCCCATTGGTAACAAATAGTCAGCGGCTCCGATTTGACGGTCAGCAAGGCCAAAAACAGCGCGCCCAGGTATCCGCCTGCCAATAGAGACAGTATCTCTTTTTTCACGCTCTCTGCTTTCAAACCCATTTCCTGCGGAAATTTTTTTCAGCCAAGAAGCGCCCAGGCAATTACTGCGGCCAGTATTTCTGGCAGCACAACGATCAATTCTTGAGACAATGTAGGAAGGAGCGTTTCTGCTGTTACCTGCGAGGCAGACAATAATGCTCCAGATTGATAAAGCCCACCATAATACCAAAGCGACCAGCCATAAATGACTGCCGCAATCAGTATAGCCAGTATGCAGTAGCCCACACGTTTTAGCGTATCCATAGTCACCTACCCCAGCGCCACATCCAGCGCCAGCATGATGGTAAATCCTGCCGCGAAGAACAGCGTCCCCAGATTGGAGTGTTCCCCGGCGGACGCCTCCGGGATCAACTCCTCCACCACTACATAGATCATGGCCCCCGCCGCGAAACTGAGTAGATAGGGCAGAGCGGGCAGGATCAGCCCCGCCGCCAGTATAGTCAGAATCGCCGCCAAAGGCTCCACGATGCCGGAGAGAACGCCATATAGGAAAGCGCGGCCTTTTCCCATACCCTCCGCCCGCAACGGCATGGAGATGATAGCGCCCTCCGGGAAATTCTGAAGGGCGATGCCGATGGACAGGGCCAGCGTACCGGCGGCGGGG
>CAJTOE010000288.1 GCA_910577805.1 uncultured Oscillospiraceae bacterium
ACACCGCCAAAACGCTGGAGCTGCTGCGGGAACAGCGGGTCCGCCTGGAAGCGGAGCGGCAGAAGCTGGAGCACATGGACTTTGTGCTGTCCGGCGCTCTGCGCAATCTGGAGTTTGGGCTGGGGCCGGACATGGTTCCCCGAACCGGCTGGTTTGAGAGAGAGCACCTGCTGGCTCTCCCCGTTAGAGAGCTGGAGGAACTGATGACTCCTGCGGCCAATGAGGATGAAACGCTGATTGTTGTGTTGGAGCGGTGCCGGGCGCTGTGCAGCCAATACGGAATACAGACCGACTTCCAGTTGGGGGCCATCCACCAGCCGGGGGAGCAGGGCGGGCCAGGGGTCATCAGCCACCTCTATACCCGAATCAAAGAAAAAGCGGACTTCCCCTATTATCAGGAGAAGCTCGCTGGAAACTATTTATATGTCTGCTGTCGAGGCCACTGGGACATTTCGGCGGCCTACGTTACACTGGATGCATATATTCGGGAGCGGGGGCTAAGGACTGCTGGGCCGTTCTACGCCTGCGATCTGGCCGGATTCATTCTCAATGGAGTGGAGAAAAATGCGGCATCCATGATTTCGGTGCGGCTTTTGGACAGCGTTTTAACAAGATAAAGCGTATTTATCTATCGCATTATACTTCCAGGGAAATTTATGCGGACGGTGTCCGGTGAACGCACAGCAGTTTTCTAACACGATCCACCGTCCCCGGCGTAGCGTTCCCGGTAGTCCTTGATATACTCGTCCAGGTATTCCAGGTACTCGGCCCCGCCGCCCTCAATCGTTTCCAAAATGGCAGTGATTTTGCGGCGGCACTCGGCTTCTTCGCTCTCCGTCATGGTGTGCGCCTCATTAAGATGGGTGGTGGAACGAGGGGCAACAACATCGTTGATGATGTCATTAAACAGGTTGTCCAGCATGGCCTCCGGCGTGTCAAGCTGCTCCGCGCCTGCCGCGCCGGGTTCATCAACCACAATCCAGACATAGCCGATTTTCTTGGAGTAGACTATATCAAAATAGTTCTGCCCATCAATGTAATTCTCAAATGCTTTGAGGATAGCGTCCAGTTCTTTCCGTACTTTTTCCGTATAAATCATATCGATACGACCTTTCACAAAATTGGTCCCTGGTAGCGTACCTGGTTCAGGTTGATTCTAATAAGCGTGCGCCCTCTTAATTATAGGATTGCTCAATATATTAGTCAATAGCCCGATAACAAGAGCGGATAACAAAGCACGAAAATTTTATAATAAAGGCATCCTGATCACAGGGGGATGCTGCGGATGAGCAAGAAGGAAGTGGAATTCAGCAATCGAGACAGGTTTATCGAACTTGGCCTGATGATCGCCAGCCTGCGAAAAATGCAGGGGATGTCCCAGGAAAAACTGGCGGAGAAGGCGAAGATCAGCCGCTCCCATCTGAGTTCCATCGAGGCCCCCAACATCGTGCGGCCCTTTTCTCTCGAAGTGCTATACAACATTGCGGACGCTCTTGGCGTCCGAGCGGGGGATCTGCTGAACGCCACCCTGCCCCCAACGAAATGAGAACAGCGCCTTGTCAGCGGCAGGGCGCTGTTTCTGCCTCTATGCCGCCTCCCCGCCGTAGAGGTCATGGTTGACCTGGGCGGCGTAGTGGTTCTCAATCGTGGCCGGGGCGTTGTAAAGCACGGTCAGCAGGTACTGCTTCATGTTCCGCACCTGGGTGGTGTTCTCACGGAGGCAGTCGAACACGAAGCGGATATGTTCTCCGTCCAGCTTCAGCAGCCGGGACTTCACCACCGCCTGGGGGAAGTCGTTTCCCGCCACCCGGATATTTTTCTTTTTGGAGCAGACCGCCTCCACCATCAGCTCCACCATCTCGTCCAACTGTGCGGCGTCATAGGGATGCTCCCGCACGAAATCGTCATAGCCGATGTTCTCCCGGATCAGCCCCCGATAGGTGTCCATCTCGCCTTTGCTCATACTGCCGCGCCTGCTCCGGTTCCTTTCCTTCGCTTCCGGCTGTTGTGCCGTAGTAGGGGCGGTGGCTGCGGGAAGGGATGAAGGGAAGGGAAATGATTCCGTAATTTGTGAATCAGTTATTTTGTTTTTATCTCTATTTAATTGCGTTGTGTCCTCCAACGTTGGATTTTCCGACGCAGGTTCCTCCA
>CAJTOE010000289.1 GCA_910577805.1 uncultured Oscillospiraceae bacterium
GCCGTCTTGCCAGCCAAAAGAACGCCAACAGAGCGCCGCACAATGTTCCAAAGTCCGGCTTGCCACGGAAGGTCTGCGCCGTAAACAGCGTCAGCAGCAGCGTTCCAGCGGCAAAGGCAAGGGCGGCGGGTACGGCGGCCTGGAAACTCTCCGCCACCAACGCGCTCTCGTAGGCATAGCCGCAGTACAGCGTCACGGCGCAAGGCCACACCGTCATGACCGGCTCCTGCAATTCCCCGCCGAAGGGGTCGCTGGATTGGGCAACGGTCAGCGTTTTTCCCGCATAGTTCTGCGGCAGCGTCACCAGCACAGGCTCCTCCCGATACCGCTCCAGCGTAGGCAGGCGCAAATATCCGATACGGTTGTCCAGCTCCGGGCAGTCGGTATAGAGAACCGCCCCATCCAGAAAGACAGTCACGGTACTGTTTCCCGTATCCAGGCGGAGGGTGGGGCTGTCCACATCCTCTGACAGCACACGGGAGAAATAAAATGTTTGTCCCAGCTCGTCCAGGCGATCAAAACCGCCGAAGCCGTTCGGGGCCAGTCCTGTTACAGTGTCCCCCTCCTGGGTGAACACCGCCCAGCCCTTTTGATCGTAGACCCAGCCCTCCGGCCTGGCCTCCGTCCTCCAGTGCATGGCCAGGTCGTAGGCCCGGTCCTCCATGGGCCGCATACAGGCCAGCAGCAGAGCGGCGGACACCGCGCACATCGCCAGGGCCAGGACCACCGCCGCCCCGAATTTTACCCATCGTTTCATCGTCCAGCCCTCCCGATACCTTTCTGAGCATAGCGTATCATCCTAAAAGGGGGGCTGTCAACCGTCCCCGATGTCCACTCGCACGGGTTTTACGTCCAGTCGTGCAAAACCTATTGTCCGTTTCCAAAATTTTTGCTATGGTGCATAAGAAACAACACGCCCCGGTCAGCCGGGACAAGAAGGAATCGGCAAGGGGGTAAACCCCCTTGCCCCGTAGGTTCCCTACGGGGCAAAATCCCCCTCTGCCGGAACAGGAGGAACAATGAACAAACAAGAACTCATTGAACGCATGGCTGGAAAGACTGGACTGAATAAAAAGGACTGCGGTACTGCCCTGGACGGCTTTCTGTCCGCCGTCACGGAGGCCCTGCAAACGGGAGAGGTGGTCAAGCTGACCGGGTTTGGCAGCTTTGAGGTGAGGCACCGGGCGGCGAGAACAGGACGCAACCCGCAGACAAAAGAAACCGTGGAAATCCCGGCGCAGACCATTCCCGTGTTCAAGGCGGGTAAAGGACTGAAAGATAGTGTAGCTGATTGACAAGAGGAAATCAGCAAAGGGGGCGCGCCCCCTTTGCTCCGTCAATATTGACGGAGCAACATCCCTTCTGACAGACGAGAATTTCTGATCTTTGATATGGAGGTTATGACCATGAAAAAGAGATTGCTGGCCTGTCTCCTGACAGCAGCGATGCTGGTGAGCCTGTTCCCTCTCCCCGCTCTGGCGGCGGAAGCGGAGCGGCCCGAATGGATGGTGACGGCGTTTGACCCGTTGGACGGGGACACAGCGGCCCAGACCGTCCCCCAGGGCGGGGAGCCGGTTCTGCCGGACAGCCTGACCGCCTGGGCCTATGTGATAGAGGATGACACGGCGGTAATCCCTCCCCCGGAGGGATTGGAACAGGAGAGCGAACAGCCCCAAACTGACGGGCCGGAGGAAGCGGAGGACATCCAGCCCCCGGTTGACGGACAGGAGGGACCGGAGGATGAACAACCCCAAACCGATGAGCCGGAGGATGAACAGCTCCCGTCTGACAGCACCGGGGAGCCGTTTGCCCCCCTGACTGAAGCAATGGTGGAGAATGAGTTGGAACCGGCTGAGAAACAGGAGCCGGACATTCAGCCCGTCACCATCCCCAGCGTGACCTGGGAGGCCCAGCCGGAGTTTGACCCGGACGCCCCCGGCGAGTATGTCTACACACCCGTCCTCCCCACCGCCTACGAGGTGGCCGAGGGCGTGGAGCCGCCCACGATCACTGTGACCGTAAAGGCGGTGGAGCCGGAGCAGACCGCCCTCCAGCGGGTGCAGGCCATGATTGACGCGCTCCCTGCCCCGGAGGACATCACCGCCGAAAACCGGGCCGATGTGGAGGC
>CAJTOE010000290.1 GCA_910577805.1 uncultured Oscillospiraceae bacterium
CTCCTCAAGCATTTTGTGACGCGTTTTGGGGATATGCCGGTCATGCGGGTCTCCGCCATCGGCTACGGCTGCGGGAAAAAGGATTTTGAAGCCGCGAACTGCGTCCGGGCGCTGCTGGGAGAGACGGAGAACGCCGCCGGGTCAGTCCTCAACCTGTCCTGCAACCTGGACGATATGACGGCAGAGGCGGTGAGCTTCGCCATGGAGCGCCTGTTTGACGCAGGTGCCCTGGAGGTCTACACCCTGTCCGCCGGGATGAAAAAATCCCGTTCCGGGCTTCTGCTCCGGGTCATCTGCCGCCCCCAGGACCGGGAAACCATCGTACAGACCATCTTCCGCCACACCTCGACCATCGGCATCCGGGAGAGCGTCAACCGCCGGTATGTTCTGGAGCGGGAGATTCAGACGGTGGATACGGCTTACGGCCCTGTCCGGAAAAAAATCTCCCAGGGGTTCGGCGTGACCCGTACCAAGTATGAGTACGAGGACCTGGCCCGTATTGCCAGGGAACAGAACCTCAGCCTGAAGGAGGCTGAGGCTTTGGTTTCAGAATGAGGGTGAAAAAAATTCCCCTGGACCGCAGTCCAGGGGAATTTTTTCATCACATCGTATTACATCATCTTGACCGTGTAGTACACCAGCAGGGCGAACAGCCACGCCAGAAGCGCATAGGTCAGATAGTAGGCGACCACCACGCCCGCCGCGATGGCGATACCCACCGCCGCGAAGTTGATCGCACAGGTGGCGTAAATCAGCACATACTTGGCGTCCTGGGGCAGAATCTCAAGCTTGTGTCCCGCCACCTGCACAGAACCCTCGCCCTTGGCCAGCAGGAACGCAATAACAGCCACCAGCACAATGGCAATCAAAGTCGCGCCGCTGTAGAAGTTCAGGGGGGTGTAGCCGTTGCGGGCGAACCACATGCCCACGATGCCCAGACCGCCGGCCACGGCCGCAAGGAACATCTCCGTCTGATACAGATAGAAGATCAGCGCCAGGGCGGCCCAGCCGGCCACCAGCACGAACAGCATCCGCATACCGGAGCCCTGGAAGCGCACGATCACCTGAGAGCAGACACCCAGGGCCGCGCAGCCAGCCGCAACCGCCACAGGAAGGACACGGATACGGCCTTCCTTCTTCACGTCCGTGTACAGCCACACCAGCGCGCCGACGGCCGCGATAATCCCCGCAAAGCGCAGGAATTTCATTCCTGAGTTCAAGGCCTGGGCGATGGCGACTGACTGAGGACTGGTGTTAAAATGGAAGTAATATTGATTGACCAGCAGGAGCAGTACTTCCAGCACGATCGCTCCGGCCACCCAAATAAGCCCCCGGTTGAGGGCGGCGTCTTCCTGATGTCTCTGCATCTCTTTCTGCTTTTTATCCATGTATCCTGATTCTCCTCGCTTCAACCTGTTTCCTGGCAGGACCGCGCAAAAAATAGCGGCGGTCCGCTTGAGTCTTTATTTTACCAGATGGAAAAGCTTTTTGCAACAGAAAAAACGGAAAATTTACACAAAAACCTTTTTTCTCCGGCCCGCACTTCCTACTTCTAGCATTCCCATACGGGAAAAAAGGATACGTGGGTGCAAAATTTTAGAGCACTGTACCAAATTCCGGATAGAATTTGTCATGAATCGCCTGCACCGCCCGGTCCGTATCCCGCTCGTCCATCAGCACGGACACCTTGATCTCACTGGTGGAAATCATGCTGATATTGATGCCCACGCCGTACAGCGCCTCGAACATTCTGGCGGCCACGCCGGGGTTATTGACCATCCCCGCCCCCACGATGGAGACCTTCGCCACCTTGTCGTTGACCTCGATGGACTCAAAGCCGATATAGTCCCGGTTCTCCTCCAGCAGCTCGCGGGCCTTCTGGGCGTCGGAGCGGACCACGGTGAAGCTGATGTCCTTGCTCTCGTCCCGGCCGATGGATTGCAGGATGATGTCCACGTTGATGCCGTTCTTCGCCAGCAGGGAGAAAATTTTAAAGGCGATGCCGGGTTCGTCCGCCAGCCCCACCAGGGCCAGCCGGGCCACGTTCTTGTCCTTTGCCACGCCGCTCACATGCGTC
>CAJTOE010000291.1 GCA_910577805.1 uncultured Oscillospiraceae bacterium
CCCGATTCGGCCGCAGCTACATAGAGGCTGGCGACTACCTGGAGCACGTATTTCCGGCCCTGGGGGTGCGCTTCATCTCTATTGGGGACGGCTACGACAGCGCTGACGCCACCACCGCCGACTGCCTAATCGTCGCCTTGAAAAACCTGATGAATCAGATGTATTCAAAGGATATTTCCCGAAAATCGGGCTCCGTTCTGCGGGAGAAGATCAAACGGGGAGAGTTCATCGGAGGCTATGCCTCTTACGGCTACATCAAGGACCCGGAGGACAGGCACCGAATCATCGTTGACCCGGAGGCTGCGGAAGTGGTCCGGTCCATCTTTCAAAAGAAACTGGAGGGTGCCGGCAACACGGCCATCACCCGCTGGCTGAACGATTCCGGTGTTTTATCCCCCTGCTGCTACCGATACCAGAAGGGCATCCTGATCGACCAGCGCTACGCCCGGCCTAAGCCCTGGAACGTTCAGACGGTAAAAAAGATCCTGCAAAGCCCGGTCTATCTGGGCCATATGGTTCAAGGCCGCCGGCGCTCAGAATTTTATGCCGGAGTCCCAGACCACCTCCTGCCGGAATCGGAGTGGACTATCGTGGAGAACACCCACGAGGCCATTATTAGCCAAGAGGATTTTGACGCAGTGCAGGTCATTTGTGAGGAGAAAAACAGAGCATACCACGCCAATCTGGGAAAGTACGATTATCTGGGCAAGAGTGAGAACGTCTTGAAGAGCCTGGTTTACTGCGGCGACTGCGGCCGGCCTATGGTGCGGTATAAGCAGGTGGTCAAGGGGAAAAAGGTGTCCTACCACTACATGTGCCCCAACTACGCCGCCATGCTGGACCGGAGCGGGTGCTCCTACAAATTTCTGCGGGAGGATATTCTGCTGGACGCCCTGTCACAGCTAATCAGCAAGGAGATCGAACAGGCTGTGGATACCGTCCAACTGGCCAGACGCCTCTCCGCCGGGACGGAAGGGCAAATTACAGCCAGAGCGGCGGAGCTTCGGCGGTTGAATCTGGAGCTGGAACGGACAGAGGCCCGAAAAAAGTCCATCATGCAGGATTTTCTGGCCGGGGAACTGTCCTGCGACGAATATGAGCGGCTAAAAGCGTGCTGTGCCGAAGAAGCGGAGCAGTTAAAAAAACGCATTACAGGGCTCCGGGAGGAGCAGCACCGCCAGTCCGAGACGCTGTCTGGAGACAATCCCTGGCTGAAAGCCTTCAGCGGACTTCGGCTTCCGGACCGGTTGACTAAGGAACTGGCCCATACGCTGATCCAGCGCGTTATAGTCTACGAGGACGATAAGATTGAAGTGGTGTTCCAATATCAGGATGAGCGGGAGCAGCTGCTTACCGCAATCAATGAGGAGGTATCCGCATGACTTTGGCAAAATATATCCGCCTGTCCACCGCAGATGAGGATGTGAAATACGGCGACAAAGCAGAGAGCAACAGCGTAATCCACCAGCGGATGCTGCTGGATGGCTACATCAAAAACCATCCCGAGTTTTCCGACTGTACGGTTTTGGAGTTTCTGGACGACGGACGCAGCGGGACTAACCTGGACCGGCCCGGGATGCGCACCCTGCTGGAAGCCGCCCGGCGACGTGAGCTCGACTGTATCATCGTAAAGGACCTTTCCCGCTTTGCCCGGGACTATCTGACCTCCGGCCACTACCTGGAACAGGTATTCCCCGCCCTGGGGATTCGCTTTATCTCCGTCAACGATGGTTATGACAGCAACGATTTTCCCTATGGGACCGCCGGGAACATCACCAACGGCCTGCTTAGCCTGATTAACGAGATGTATAGCCGGGACTTATCCCAGAAGTCCAAGGCGGCCAAGCGGTTTTATGCTGAGAAGGGCCAGTGCATCAGCGCCTACCCGGTTTACGGCTACCTCAAATCCCCAGAGGACAAGCGGACATGGATACCGGACCCGGAGGCAGCCCCGGTGGTACAGCGGATGTTCATGATGTACGTGGAGGGGATCAATCCAACCGGGATCGCCAGACGGCTGAACGAGGACGGCATCCCCACACCGGCTCAACATAAGCGGGCGATCGGCTCCA
>CAJTOE010000292.1 GCA_910577805.1 uncultured Oscillospiraceae bacterium
CTCAGCTTCAGCAGTTTGATCGACCGCACCCACCACCGGAATTTTGTGCCCAAAATCACCGCCTGGGGCCGGCTGGCGGTGAAAACCCGTTTTGTCATGCCGCCCCTGTTTGTGGTGCTTCTGATTGGCGGTTTTGTGTTCGCCAACCGCTGCCCCTACGCCTACGGGCAGACCGAGCTGACCACCTTCCGCCAGAGCGACGCCCAGATTGCCCAGCAGCGGGTGAACGAAACCTTTGGCCGGGTGAACACCCTGGCGGTTATCGTGCCCAAGGGGGACTATGAGCAGGAGGGCCGGCTGCTCCGGGAACTGGATCGTATGCCCGAGACGGACACGGTGCTGGGCCTGGCCAATGTGGATGCCATGGACGGCTATGTCCTCACAGACCGGCTGACACCCCGGCAGTTTGCCGAGCTGACCGATCTGGATATTGAGGTGGCCCGGCTGCTCTACTCCGCCTACGCCGTGGACCAGGAGGCCTACGGACAGGTAGTTTCCGGCCTGGACAGCTACGGCGTACCCTTGATTGATATGTTCCTGTATGTCTATGACATGATGGACGAGGGCTACATCTCTCTGGACGCGGACATGACTGAGACCATTGAGGACCTCCACGTCCAGCTGACCGACGCCCAGCTGCAATTGAAGGGGGAGAACTACAGCCGTCTGGTCTTACAGCTCAACCTGCCCGAGGAGGGGGAGGAGACCTTCACTTTTCTGGACACTCTGCATGAAATTGTGGGCCGTTACTACCCGGAAAATTCCCTCCTGGTGGGCAACTCCACCAGCGATTTTGACCTGTCCGCCTCCTTCGGCAACGACAACATGCTCATCAGCATTTTGACCATCGTATTCGTCATTCTGGTGCTGGTGTTTACCTTCAAATCCGCCGGGCTTCCGGTGCTGTTGATCCTGGTCATCCAGGGCAGTGTCTGGATCAACTTCTCCTTCCCTTACTTACAGAAGGAACCCCTGTTCTTCCTCAGCTATCTGGTGGTCAGCTCCATCCAGATGGGCGCAAATATTGACTACGCCATTGTCATCGCCAACCGCTATGTGGAGCTGAAACAGACCATGTCCCTCAAGGATGCGGTTATCGAGTCGCTGAATGAGGCTTTCCCCACCATTATTACCTCAGGCACTATTTTGGCCTCCGCCGGCGTGGCCATCGGCCTGCTGTCCACCACAGCCTCCATCGCCTCCATCGGCGTGTGTCTGGGCCGGGGCACGTTAATCTCCATCTTCCTGGTGATGGGTATCCTTCCCCAGATTCTGCTGCTGGGCGACACCATCATTGAAAAGACTGCCTTTACCCTGAAGACCCGGCATCTCGTCCAGACCCACACCGGCAGTCTGCTGGTGGACGGCCACGTCCGGGGATACATCTCCGGCATGGTGGACGCCGATTTCAGCGGCATCCTCCATGGCAGCATCAATGCGGCGGTGGCAACGGGGGCTGTCCGGCCGGAGGAGCCGCCCCAACCAGCGGCAATCCCTGCGGGAAAGGGGGCGGATTCTCATGCGTAAACGTGTCGACCGGCTGTTCCCCATCCTTCTGGCGGTCTGGATTCTGACCTCGCTGGTCCTGCCCGCCTGGGCCACGGAGGAAAGCACTGTCACCATCTCCAACGTAGCGGACCTCCAGCGTTTCGGGAAAAACTGCGCTCTGGACACCTGGTCCCAGGGCAAGACTGTTACCCTCACCGCCGACCTGGACCTGAGCGGGGTGGATTTCACCCCCATTCCCACCTTCGGCGGCACCTTTTTAGGCCAGGGACACACCATCTCCGGGCTGTGTCTCACCTCCGCCGGTTCCACCCTGGGGTTGTTCCGCTATATCCAGCCCGGCGGGCTGGTACGGGACTTGACCGTCAAGGGTACGGTGGCCCCCGGGGGTACCCGCTCCACCGTGGGAGGCATCGTGGGCAACAACGCAGGAACCCTGCAAAGCTGTGCCTTTCACGGCGTGGTTCAGGGGGATGCCACCGTGGGCGGCATCGCCGGATACAACAGCATCACCGGTGAGATTACCGGTTGTTCCGTCTCCGGTTCTGTCAGCGGCAAGAA
>CAJTOE010000293.1 GCA_910577805.1 uncultured Oscillospiraceae bacterium
GGTCTACGATCCAGTATTCCCGCACACCGGCCTGCTGGTACAGGTTGAATTTGGTCAGCCGGTCGTGCCGCTGTGTGGAGGGGGAGAGGACCTCAAGGATCAAATCCGGCGCGCCCTTACACCCTGCGTCGTCCAGCTTGCCGGGGTCGCAGATTACGGAGATGTCCGGCTCCACCAGCGTATCTACGTCATAGGGACGGTCCCCGTTTTTTTCAAACAGCCGGACCCCAAAAGGGGCGGGGTAGACCTTGCAGGTTTTTCCTTTCAGATAAGCGTGAAGCTGTGCGAACAGTTCGCCGGTGATTTCCTGGTGTACCCGCGACGGCGGGGACATCATCCAGATTTCTCCGTAAATCAATTCCATGCGTTCCTGCTCGTCCCAGTCCAGTAAATCGGCATAGCTGTAGCGTTTTTCTTGGGGCAGAGGCATTTTGCTCCCTCCTTACATATCGTTTGCACCTAGTATATCATGAAAAGAAATGTAAATCAACAAATAAGGGGTTGTCAGAGCGGCGGAAAACATGTAGAATAGAACGACACCGATTGACAAGACTGAGAGAGAGGCGGAGACGCACCATGAATCGAATTTTGGAACAAATTCTGCCAAAGGTTCAAAAACCTGCCCGCTATACCGGCGGGGAGTACAACGCCGTGGTCAAGGAGCCAGGCCAGGTGGATACCCGGTTTGCCCTGTGTTTCCCGGATACCTACGAGATCGGCATGTCCAACCTGGGCTGCCGGATTTTGTACGGCGTGATGAATCAGGTGGACGGTCTGTGGTGCGAGCGCTGTTTCGCCCCCTGGGGCGATATGGAGGAGGAAATGCGCCGCCAGGGAATGCTGCTCTACGGCCTGGAGAGCGGCGACCCGATCGCAGAGTTCGACTTCATCGGCTTTTCTCTGGGCTATGAGATGTCCTACACCAACGTGCTGAACATGCTGGACCTGGCAGAACTGCCGCTGCGTTCGGCGGACCGGCCGGACCTGACGCCTATCGTGGTGGCCGGCGGGACCTGCGCCTATAACCCGGAGCCTCTGGCCCCGTTTATTGACTTCTTCGTGCTGGGAGAGGGGGAGGAGGTCACCCTGGAGTATATCCAGCTCTACCGGAAGGCCCGGAACGAGGACTGGAGCAAGGAAGAATTTTTGCTGGAGGCGGCGAAGATTCCGGGCATCTATGTCCCGTCCCTCTACCAGCCCGTCTACCGGGAGGACGGGTCCCTGGAGGAGATGAAGGCCCTGGAGGGTGCGCCGGAGCTGGTGGGCAAGCGTATCGTGCAGGACCTGGACAAGGCCTATTTCCCGGTCAATACGATCATTCCTTCCACCGAGATCGTCCACGACCGGGTCATGCTGGAGCTGTTTCGGGGCTGTATCCGGGGGTGCCGGTTCTGTCAGGCGGGGTATGTCTACCGGCCTGTCCGGTCCCGCAGCCCGGAGCTGCTTGCGCAGCAGGGCAAGGCCTCCTGTGAGAGCTCCGGCTATCAGGAAATGACCCTGTCCTCTCTATCTTCTACAGATTATCCCCATTTGATGGATTTATGCGACGAGCTGCTGGACTACTGCGCCCCCCGCAACATCGGTCTGGGCCTGCCGTCCCTGCGGGCGGACACCTTCTCCATGAATTTGATGGAGCGGCTGCAAAGGGTCCGCCGGGGCGGGCTGACCTTCGCGCCGGAGGCGGGGACCCAGCGTCTCCGGGACGCGATCAACAAAAATCTCCAGGAAGAGGATTTATTGCAGTCTGTCCGGACCGCGTTTTCTGGCGGGTGGAGCGGAGTGAAGCTTTATTTTATGCTGGGCCTCCCCACCGAGACGGACGAGGACGTGCTGGGCATCGCCGATTTGGCCCGAAAAGTGTATTTTGCCTGGCGGGAGTGTACCCCCAAGCCCGCCAGAGGGGTGCGCATCACGGTTTCCACCTCCTGGTTTGTACCAAAACCCCACACTGCGTTCCAGTGGGACGCGCAGATTCCCGTGGAGGAGTACCAGCGGCGGGTGAACCTGCTGCGGGACGCTCTGCGGCGGGACAAGTCCATCACCTA
>CAJTOE010000294.1 GCA_910577805.1 uncultured Oscillospiraceae bacterium
AGTCGCTGTAGGGGCAGCGGGCCTTCTCCTCCCCCCGGGTGATGTCCACCCCGTACTCCCCGAAGACAAAGTGGTCGGGGCTCCGCTTTTTCCGGGTTTTCCGCTCCATCCGGGCGGCCACCAGCCGGTAGTATTTCCAGGAAGCTACCAGCATCACCGCCCCCAGCAGGAAGTACACCCCCGCCACGGCGCAGTCGGGCCGGGGGCCCGCCAGCACCAGCACGCCCAGCACCGGGCAGGCCGCCGCCAGCAGCAAAATCACCCCCCGGTGGAGGGTCACCCGGGCCCGGTCCATGGTCCTGCCGGCCACCCGCTTCAGGTCCACCAGCTCCTCAAAGGTGTAGTCCGTCCGGGCCGTCATATACTCCGCCATATCCCACTCCTTTCCACGGCTGAAAAAAACGCCCTGAGCACAGCTCAGGGCGATCCAAAAACCGCGGTACCACCTGAATTCCCCCAGCGGGGGCGCTTCACCGCCTCTATAACGGGAGGGCCCGCCGCCCCCTACTCACACGATTCAGAGGCGGAGCTCCGGGACCACCTTCCCCAGCCCGCAGGGACGCCTCACACCGGCCGGCGCCTCTCTGTACCCGCTGAAACTGTGTACTCGCTCCCATCACAGCTTGTTCCTGGTGGTAGTATATGCAAAATTTTCGGGTTTGTCAAGTAATGCCCAAGATTTATCCCACCGCAGCCTTGATTACAAATAGTAGTACTTGTTCAAATAGTTACAGTAAACCCGCTTCTCCGTTTTGATAACTTTCCAATTCTCGGCTGTAAAATTGCACGAATGGTTGACGCACCCCATTCGCCGCTCCTGATCTCGCACTTCCACCGAATCCTGGATCAAGCTTCCGGCTCCATGCCCGCACCTGACAGGATCGACCAAATTCCAGTTGCCATACCGGTACTGATAGCCGTATCCCTCATATCCACAATTCGGACACTCCGATCCGGCCAGCGGCATGATTTCAGCCGCCCCCACGGAAAGGAGCATCGTACTCGCCATCGCGGCCGCTAACGCTAAACTTACCATTTTCTTCAACATAATCGTTTCCTCCTAAAAATTAATGTTTTTCGTCCTAAAACCCATCTATGATTTCAATCAGCAGCTCCCTGGCCTGCTGGATATCCTCCTCACAGGAGGTTATCACCTTATATTGAACCCCGTTCAAGATAAAGTGGGCGCTGTAGTATTCCGTTGGCGACGAATCATTTCTGGGCGGCTCCTTCACGTGAGCGATGAAAGCGCTGATATTTTTGCCGTAGTACTCCTCAGTGGAATATTCCGAGCCGCTGGGGGGACATCCCCCTGATGTCAGATCCATTCCCTCCATGTCCATCAGCTCAGTCAACACATAGGCCTCAATGCTCAGATTCAGGCCGGGGACACCCCGCACCCTGTACCAATGCTCGCTGAACCAGACCGACGTGATCCCCTCCGGGCTGGAGCTCACATAGGTGGAGGTCATGGAATGATTGCTCGGGGGCAGCTGATCAAAGATGGTGTTGTTGTGGAGGTCGTGGAAGGTGATGTTATAAAACTCCTCTGCTCTCTGCCAGGAAGAAAAGGATTTATTCCGGCCGCCGGCCTCCCCCTCCACGGCGAGGGCCTTCGCCTCCTCTGTCAGCTGATCCAGCGGCAGGAAAGCCGGCTGTCCACCCTCCAGGTAATACAGGTCGCTGTAGTACTGGTACGCTTCCCCTCCAAGATGAAGAAAGCCGTCTTCTATATACTTCACGCTCTTATAACCGCCCGCAATCAGATTGACAGCCATCACGACGCTGACCGAGAGCAGCCCAATACAGGCCGCCGCCAGAACGCAAGCCCTCATCCTCCGCCACGGGGATGAGACCCGGACACGATCCGCCTCCTCAATCAGCGCCGGGTCCACCCGGCCTATCACCTCCATTGCCCAATCCCGCCGTGTCATAAATACCCCTCCTTTTCTAAGTAAACCCTCAGCCTGTTTTTCACCCGGGATAGCACGCTCTTGGTCTTGGGCACCGACCACCCCATCCGGGCGGCCACC
>CAJTOE010000295.1 GCA_910577805.1 uncultured Oscillospiraceae bacterium
CCATTGTTCCCGCCGGACAGACCGCCGGAGCGGGGCAGGTGACAGTCGTGACCCACGCGGCGCAGATTTCCATGCCTCTGGCGGAGCTGGTGGACCTGGAGAAGGAGAAGGCGCGTCTGGAAAAGGAACTGAAAAAGCAGGGGGCGGAGCTGGACAAGCTGAACACCAAGCTGAATAACCCAGGCTTTGTGAACAAGGCGCCGGAGCAGGTGGTCGCCGCTGAAAAGGAGCGCGCGGTCAAGCTGACGGAGCTGGTTGCCAAGCTGGAGGAGCAGCTGAAGGGGATGTAAGCCCGTTTGAGGGATTGCCTGGATTCAGGCAATCCCTATTTTATAAAAGCTCACGATTTGGAAAGTAGAGGGATTTTCTATGGAAGAACGAGAAAAAATCATTCGGACCTGGTTCAAAATGTGGCTGGAGAAACAAGACTCCGGCATCTTGGAGCTGTTTTCCGAGGATGCGCAGTATATTGAGAGCTGGGGACCGGAATATCGGGGCGCACATAAAATCAAGCTGTGGTTTGACGAGTGGCACACCAGGGGAGATGTTCTCCAGTGGGATGTAAAGCAGTTTTACCATACAGCCACTCAGACAGCGGTAGAATGGTACTTCAAATGCCAGATGTACGACGGGACAGTGGATGAATTTGAGGGAATGTCGCTGATTCGCTGGTCCCTGGATGGGAAAATTTGTTTTTTACAGGAATTTGGGTGCAACATAGACCGCTATGACCCATATCAGAACGGAAAAACGCCGCAATTCAGGCAGGAAGCGCCAAAATGGTTTTAGAGGAGGAGTTTTGTGGATTTTTACGCGACACTGGGTCCGTCCTGCGCGTCGCAGGAAACTCTGTGCAGCATGTTCCGTCTGGGCATGACCGGAGCCAGGCTGAACCTGTCCCATGTGGGCTTGGCGGACTGTGCCCCGATGCTGGAGGACTTTCACGCCGCCGCCCAGGCCGCAGGGGTGGTCCCGAAGCTTGTCATTGACCTCCAGGGGCCGGAGGAGCGGGTGGGCAGTCTGAAGGAACCGCTTCGGCTGGAGGAACACGTAGTCGTCCGGCTGGGGGAGGACATCCCGGTTTCAGAGCGGATTCTGGCGCTGGTGGAGCCGGGAGACAAAATCTCCCTGGACGACAGTGCGCTGCTTCTGGAGGCGGAGCATTCCGGACAGTGCAAAGTCTTACAAGGTGGAATACTTTACAGTAAAAAGAGCCTTGCCGTTCTGGGGAAAGCCACGAACGCCCCCGCGCTGACCCCGGAGGACCTCCGGAACCTGGACCAGGCGGCGGCGTTTGGTGTTACGGGACTGCTCCAGCCCTTTGTACGGGGGAGGGAGGACATCGAAGAAGTACGAAATGCGCTGGAATGCAGAAGCTTATCTCATATCAGCATCATGGCCAAAATCGAGAACCGTCAGGGCTTGGAAAAGCTGGAGGAGATCATAGAGGCCGCCGATGAAATCTGCATTGCGCGGGGAGACTTAGGAAACGCCATCCCCCTGTGGGAGCTGCCCCGTATCCAGAAACAAATTGCCTCTGTCTGTGTAAAAGCTGTAAAGCCTTTTTGCTTGGCAACCCAACTGCTGTGGTCGATGCAGGAGCGTCCAGTGCCCACCCGTGCGGAGGTATGCGACATTTATAACGGCGTGCTGGACGGCGCGTCCGGGCTGATGCTCACCGGGGAGACCGCCGTGGGACGCTGCCCGGAACGGGCGATGGAGTTTTTGGTCAAAACAGCCAAAACAGCCGGTTGAAAGGCTGGCAGGACTATGGTATACTAAGGGCAGTATTTTTTAGGAGAAATGTAAAGATGATGATGAATACGGCTAACAAGCTTACGCTGCTTCGCATTGCAATGATCCCGGTTTTTCTGCTGGTACTCTACTTTAAGGTCCCCTACGCCAACTACTGGGCGCTGGGTATCTTTGTTGCCGCCAGCCTGACAGACACCTTGGACGGCTACATTGCCCGCCACTACAACCAAATCACGGATTTTGGCAAGTTTATGGAC
>CAJTOE010000296.1 GCA_910577805.1 uncultured Oscillospiraceae bacterium
CACTCCCCGTCGATATAGCGTTTTTTGAATACCCCCGTGTAGAGGCTCCGGTACATCTCCAGGGTCTCCGGGGACAGGCTGGGGTTGTCCTCCATGCGGAAATGCAGATGGGTGGCGTTTTTCTCCGCAAGCTTTAACAGCCACTCCTTGCGGAACCAGTGTTCCGGCACGTCCGGGTTGCAGTTGAACCACAGCTTCGCCCCCGCCACGGAGCACCGGGCCAAGGCCTGCTCCACAAAGGACCGGGGCATCAGGGCCGCCTCATCCAGCAGCACCCCCGCCAGCGTGACGCCCTGGATCAGCATGTAGCTGGACTCGTCCCGTCCGCCAAAGACGTAGAACCGGTTGGATTTACACCCCCGCGTAACGGTAAGCACGTGGTTGGACCGGCAGTAATCCAGCCCGAAATTTTTCTGAAGATAGCCCACCCCCAGCAGGGGCTGAATGATATTCCGCTCCGCGCTGCCCACGGTCTTGCCGCACAGCCCAAAGCTGCGCCCGTCGAAGGCCCCCATGGCCCACAGCAGGAAGGACAGCGACATGATGGAGGTCTTGCCGGACCGGACCGCGCCGTCACAGATCAGGGCCCGTTTCCCCGTGTACGGCCACCGCAGGATTTCCAGCTGTTTCGGCGAAAGCAGCCCAGCCCACCTCCTTCAGGCTCTTGGTGATGGGGTCGTCCTCCTGGGGACCGGCCGCAGCATTCTCCGTTTTCGTACTGTACCCGTGCCGGCTCATCCAGAGGGCGGCCAGCTTGGGATCGAGGACGCCCAGCTCGAATTTCATCCGGGCGTCCACCTCGCACTCCTCCTTCATGCGCGTAACGGTGTCCGGATACTGTTTCCCATACGTCTCGTAGAACGCCGACCGGGCCAGCCCCGCCCACATGCAGAAGCCCTCAATGGTGCAGGTCACGCTGCGCCGGAGCTCCGCGGAGACGAACTCGGAATTTTTCGCGCTGAAATCGTGGGTCAGCACCTTTTGGTCGCCGCACCAGGCTTTGTACTCGTCCCACGCCGCGCGCAGGGCCTTTGCGCTTTTGAACCTGCGGGGTCTGCCCGCTGCACCCATAATTTCACCATCCTTCCCGAAAATCAGAAATGCGCCCCGGCTGTCCGGCGGCGCATTTCGTATGGTAGCATTATAGCACGGCGTTCCGGAAAAATCGCCCGGTTTTTTTCCGGACTTTTTTACTCTGTCTCAGTGACCCCATAGAGGGCTAGGGTGAAATGCCGCAAAGCCTTGTCCCGCCTATCATAGACGGCGCTTTTCTCCAGGCTCAGGCTCTCGCACAGAGCCTCGACAGCCCCCTTTGCCCGGTGGATGTAAAATCGGTCCAAAACAAGCGTTTCCTCCTCGCCCAGGACCGCCAGCGCCTTGGCCACCTGGGCCGTCCACAGACGGGCCTCCTTCAGCCGCCGCTTCAGCTCGTCCCGCAGGACGATGTTGGACAGCGCGCAGTCCTCCCGCGTGCCGCCGCCTCCGGACACGGGGGCGTTTTCTGTGCTGGCGCTGCGCAGGCCCGTATACGCCGACTCCAGGCGCTTGATCTCCCTGGGGATGTTCTCCAGGGCCTGCTTGTGGGCCTCGTAGTTTTTCAGCTTGTCGATTGCTTCGCGTTTCCAATTCATTTCAAAACCTCCAAATTCCCAAACGTCTGGGGATTTGCCTATCGCTGGATTTCCTCCGCGCAGACGTAGATCCCCGGCACTTCGGCCCAGAACTTTTCGCAGATCTCCGAAGCCACCTGCGCGTCGTCCTTCCAGAACCCCGCAGCGGTCATGCAGTCCTTGAGCAGCTTGTTCAGGTTATCCGTGTCCGGCTTGCTGGTGCGATACTCGCCGTCTCCGTGCCGCCCCCTGGGGAAGCACCACTTCACCAGCAGGCGCACAGCCCCCTCCAGGGGCTGCTCCGGCCTGTGCCCGGCCAGATGGGCCGTCAGCTTGGACCGGGCCGCCGCTACCTCCGGGGGATCGTAGCTCACCGGCTTGCCCTTCACGACCCGC
>CAJTOE010000297.1 GCA_910577805.1 uncultured Oscillospiraceae bacterium
GCCGTTGTGCCGCTCCCGGCGCAGATGTCCGCCACCACTTCGCCGGGCCGGGTATAGGTACGGATGAAATACTCGCACAGGGAAACGGGCTTCTGCGTGGGGTGGACGGCGTTTGCCACCGTGGGGAACGCCAGCACATTCCCAGGAAACCGCCGTCCGTCCGACTCGCCGCTGGTACGCTCAAATTTCCCATAGTTGGGGCTGTTGCCGCTCTTCCGGTGGATTTTCTTGTACGGCTCCCCCTGCTCAAACTGCGGATCGTACAGCGGGGGCTTCCGATAGAACACCAGAATGTTCTCCGATTTTTTCAGCGGAGCGCGGCGGGCGTTGAGAAAGCCGGAGCAACGGCTCTTGTACCACACCCATTCATAGCGGAGCATGGGGAGGTTGGACGTGCCCAGCACCTTTTCATAGGGGCATTGGGCGAACAGCAGCACCGCCCCCTCCGGCTTCACCGCCCACCGCACCGCCTCCCACAGCTCCGGCAGGGGCAAAGGCACATCCCAGTAATTTCGGGTCGTGCCATAGGGCAGATCGGTCAGGAGCATATCAACCGAGTGCCGGGGCAGGGAGCGAAGCCCCTCGATTCCGTCCATGAGAAACAGGCCGTCCGGGGCCAGGGGCCGCCCGTCCGTAGCGAAGCTCTGGCCTCGTCGCCACAAACTCCGCTCTGCTCCTTCGGCGGCCATGCCGCCGAAATCCGCCCGCTCCGTTGCGCCTCCTCCTCCCACAAAGTCTGCCGACTTTGCGGGAACCCTTTTTTCAGAAGTAAGAATTTCCTGCATAAATCACCGTCCTTTCATCAGTGAGCGCCAAAGACGCGCTGGGCAATGCCGCCCGTCTTGAACAGCATGAAGCACAACAGCACCGTGTAGCCGATAGTCCCCCATATAGCCCCTATGGGGTCGCCGCTGGTGGCGATGCCCTGAATGAGTACTGCATAGATCGCCACGCACACCAGAATGAGCATCCCCTGGAACGCCACGGCAAACAGGGATTTCAGGTAGTTCTGCCCTGTCCCGCCCAGCTCCCGGTTGGAGAGGGTTGCCACGGAGATGGGGGCAAGGCTGGTGAGCAGATATATTTCAATCATGCGGCCATACACCAGCACAAAAATAATGATGTTCAGGGCCGTCATGGTGACATTGATTAAAATGGACTGCATGAACAGGCCCAGCAGGGAGCCGATGTCCATTGTCTCCAGCGTGGCCTCCAGGTCGGCTAGCATATCCGGCGTGACGCTGGTACTGCCCCGTATCAGCCCCGCCGCGCTTGCGATTGCGCTCTGCGACACATCAAATACCGCCATAACGATATTGAATGTATTTGTCAGGATCAGGATGGCGCAGGACGTTTTGAATACCCACTTGTAGATATTCGCCACGTCAAATTCGTGCATATTATTTTTTTCAAGGATCATCTGGATCAGCTCGTAGGTCGCCACAAAGGTCAAGACCAGCCCGGCGATGGGCAGTATCACCGTTTCGGAAAGCTGGCGGATGAGGGAGAACACCCCGGCGTGCCATGCCGCCGGGGTGGTTCCCACCTGCGCCGCGATCTCCCCGACTTGGGCGTTGACGTTATCGAACAGCCCGCCCAGGTTGCCCATGATCCCGTCAATCAGCAGCTCTTTGAGCCAGTCCGTAATCCAGTCGGTGAGAATACCCATAGGCCCCTGCCCTTAGAACAAGGTGGACAGCAGGGGGATCAGGGTCGTACCCAGCACGATGATGCCGCCGCCCGCCATGAGCTGTTTCATCTCAAAGTTAATGAAACAGCCCACGGCGGGCGGCGGCATCCTCGGTCAGCATCACCCCGGTTCCTCTACTATCCGGGCCTAATGTTGCGATATTCAGTTATTTCTCGCGGATAATCCTGCGTTTATCCGCCTTATCGTTGAAATTGAAATGGATTTCCACAGTCTGGCGAACAGTCTCGCCGTCTATGTCCTCGTGAATGACGATTTTCTGA
>CAJTOE010000298.1 GCA_910577805.1 uncultured Oscillospiraceae bacterium
CATGGACGCTTTACCCCAGCCAGAGGAACCGGCCCCACCCCCGGAACCCCCGCCCCGGAGGCAGGCCCCCCAAAAAAACCGACCCCAGCGGTCTGACCCGGTTCGATAGCCGAACGCAAAGGAGTACCCTGCTATGAAGAAGAAGCGATTTCACTACATCATAAGAGGTTCCCGCTGGCTCCCGGAGAATTTTCGTGTCAGCAAAGGGCTTACCGAACATTCCATGAAAAATGTTCCGCTGACATTGGAAGAACGGCGTGAGGTAGGTAATCTCTGTCTGACAAAAGGCTTTGAGGCGGCAGTAGGCTATATCAAGCACGTTGAACGGGCGCGGGAACGCCAAAGCAGAAAAATCATAACCTATGCTTTTCTCTCAAAAGAGGTTCCGGGACGATTTGTATACTGCCCACAACTCTACTGTCGCGCCGATGACGCCATTGACAAACGGCTCCGTATATTCAAAACAATCCGCAGCGTTCTGGAGGAAACCAATGGGCGTGTGGTAATCTCGACTGAGTGTGAGCTGGACGGAGAATACCGTCCCACCAATGTCAAAGAGAACACCATCACAGCAGATTTCAGCCGTCCTATCCGTGTTCCCATGGGTGAACAAATCATCCGTGACGGCCCGGAACCCCCATACCGCCCCTATAAAAAGGCCCCGAAAAAAGCCAAGCCCCACAAACGCCGGAACCCGGCCCCGACACGGTAGACAGCGGAGCCGTTGGCGCCGCTGTCCCAGCAAGTACGGAATTTTGACAGCAAAATTCCACTTGTTAGGGGCCAGCCCCTAATACCCCCCCCGCCCGGAAATGCGTCTCAAGTTGAGACGCATTTTTTCGACACATTTTATAAAGGAAGTGCTGCCTATGGCAAAGCCCTACAAGACCGTCACCCTGCGGCTGACCACCAGCCAGTACGCCCACCTGCGCCGTCAGGCGGAGGCATCCGGGCTGAAAATGGAGCCGCTGCTCCGCCAACTCATTATGGGCGTGAACCTCCGCCCCCGGCCCCCCGACACCTATGCCGCCCTGCTGCGGGAGCTAAACGCCATCGGGACAAATATCAACCAGATCGCTCACAACACCAACGCCAGAAAGGAGGCGGGCCAGACCGATATTGACGAGGCCGTGAAGCTGGTGCGGCAGGCATACCGGTTGATAAAGGAGGCCCTGTAATGGCCTACGATAAAATTATCACCGTCCGTTCCCGACTGGACCATTGTGTGGACTATGTGCTGAACCATGAAAAAACCGACATGGCCGCTGTGCTGGATTACATTGGCCGGACAGATAAAAACGCCCTGCCAGACGGCCGCTCCGTTTTGGAGACGGCCATCAACTGTGATCTGGAGAGCGCCTATCAGGATATGCAGGAGACCAAGCGCCGCTGGGGAAAGCCCGGCGGCGTTTTAGGGTATCACCTGATCCACGCCTTTGCCCCCGGAGAAGTCACCCCGAAACAGGCCCATGAGATCGGTGTGGAGTTCGCGTCCCGGCTGCTGGGGGACCGCTACGAGGCGGTCATTTCCACCCATTTAGACCGGGACCACCTGCATTGTCATATCCTGTTCAACTCCGTTTCCTTTGTGGACGGGGCTAAGTACAAGAATACTTTTAAGGACTACTACGGGGATATTCGCGATATTTCCAATGAAGTCAGCCGCACCCACGGCCTTTCCGTGATCGAGCCGGGAGAGGGCGGCAGGCACTATGCGGAATGGGACGCGGAGGCCCAAGGCAGGCCCACTCTCCGGGCACTGGTCCGGCAGGACATTGAGGCCGCCATCGCCAGCGCCTACACCATGAAAACCTTCTGGCAGCAGCTGGAGGAGCTGGGCTATACCGTCAAGCGGGGGGCCAATGTCAAGCACACCGCCGTCAAGCCCCCCGGAGGCCAGCGGTTTTTCCGGCTGGACAGTCTGGGCGGCGGCTACACGGAAGCGGACATTCA
>CAJTOE010000299.1 GCA_910577805.1 uncultured Oscillospiraceae bacterium
GCCTCCAGAAAGTTCCGCTGTTCCTCCGGCTTCAGGTAGGACAGCTCCACGGCGGGCGTCATGGAGATTTTCTTCTCATCCACCATATCCAGGATTTCGGGGATCAGCTCTGTCAGGCGGACAAATCGCCGAACGGACTCCCTGCTTATACCAGCATCATCACCAACCTGTTCTGCGGCCAACTTCTCCACAACTTGTGTAGATGTTAGGTCGTGTCTTTGGCCTTGGTGCTTCAAAGCCTCCAGTTTCATCTTGTAGGCTTTGGCTCTCTCGCTGGGCAGGATGTTCTCCCGCTGGAGGTTGGAGTCCACCATCATGATAACGGCGGCGTCATCGTCCAATTCCCGGACAATGACAGGGATGGCATCCAGTCCCGCCAGTTCCGCGGCATGATGGCGCCGGTGGCCGGAGATGATCTCATACCCGCCGTCTGGGTCCGGGCGCACGATGAGGGGATTAGCTACACCCATCTGCCGGATGCTCTCCACCGTCTCCGTCATGGAGTCATCGTCCAGCACTTTGAAGGGATGCCCCTCAAAGGGGTGCAGTTCGGAGAGGGGGAACCGCTGTACCGTTTCCGTCACGGCTTCTGCCGCAGCCACGGTCTGCGCTTCCGGCTCTTTAGGCTTTGCTTTAGGCATTTGTGTTCACCTCGCTTTCTCAATGTGGGTTTATGGGAAAAAGAAAAAAGGCGTGTACCCAGCCCCCAAGATGGGGCAGGATACACGCCTATGTAACCGTCTGCGGACACAAAAAAAGAGCGGATACCGACCGCCGGATTTCTCCAACAGCGATACCCGCTCTATGAAGTCTTGCTTTGTCTGATGGGCGCCCTACCCTCCTTGCGCTGCCCTGCGCTCTTGTTATCCTCTGTTTTGGGTCAAAAAACAGAACCAACATCACAAAAGCCGCATTTTTAGGGGCTTTCTGTGTTTAGTTCTAAAATAACACAATCATCTTTCGTGATAACGCACTTAACCTTGCCAGTCTCAATGTCGGCAATCATCCGCTGAAACGAAGGACGGTTGAAATTGCGGCCCGTATAGCCGTCATCAACGTAAAATTCGTAATCCAGCAGGCCGTTTTTCTCGGCAAAGTCACGCAACAGGGCCTTTTGATTGCTGATGCTCATGCTCTCATTTTCCCGCCCGTCCTCAATGGACAACCGACAATACAGAGCGGTGACAGATGGGGCAGATTTATTTTTCCTGTTCATTGGTGATCTCCTTAATGAACAGGGACACGATACGGTCATGATACCATGCTTCGGCAAATTTTTCAACAGGCATTTTTCCCACGCTCCTTCTTTTCAAGCCAGGATTCAAACTGACCGCAAGCCTGAGATTCAATGGCCTGCTCAAAAGCAGCCCTCATGCTTTGACTGCCGCTATATTCGCGGGTCACAATGAACCGGGGCTTGTCCTTGGCCTTGGGTGTAGCGGGTTTATCCTGTTGGGCTTTTTTCATAGGCAACTCCTTTCAGTCCATCAAATTTTTCAGCCGCGCCAACTTGTCCTGCGCCGTAGCCTTACGGAAGTTCTCGCCGGAGAAGCGGATAGGGGCGCACATTTCCAGCAGGCGGTCATAGATACGGGCATGGGCGGTATCCTGGGGGTGCTGCAAATCTTGGAGGGGAATGTTGGTGGTGACGATCAGCGGCTTCTTACTGCGGTAGCGGCTGTCAATCACGTTGTAGACCTGCTCCAATCCGTACTCCGTCCCGCGCTCCATGCCAAAATCGTCAATGATAAGCAGCAGGGCGCGGCAAAGCTGGGATATGTACTCATTACGGCCCTCGAAGCTGACGGTCAGGTCGTTCAGAATCAACGCAAAATTGGTCATGCGAACGGTGATCTCACGCTCCATCAGCGCATTTGCAATACATCCCGCAAAGTAGCTTTTCCCGGTGCCGACACCGCCCC
>CAJTOE010000300.1 GCA_910577805.1 uncultured Oscillospiraceae bacterium
CGGAAAAGGCTGTTCCTTGTCGGATATCTTGATCCCCGATGCGCCGGCCAGGTATTTCCTCTCCCCGGAAATGACGGCAAGGCTCTTATACAGCTCATCGGAGGAGCGCAGGGATACCGGGTCTACGATATCGAAGGAGTCGCCTGCACCCAAACCGCTGGGTCTGGGGGAACTGGAGCCAAAACCGGACTGTACCTGATTCCGCCCGATGCCGCCTTTGTGGACCTGGCTGTGGGAGAACCCAGGCGGACCGACACCGCCCGGTGCCTCACCGCCCGGTATGGGCAGACCACCCTCTCCAACCACAGAGCCGAGCGATCCGGGGTGCTGCTGATCAAAGAGGGAACCAAACAGGGCTATGCGGAGGCCGCCCCCGGCGACAGCGTGGACCTGGGATTTCCCGGCAGCAAGACCAGAGCGGGCCGGGTGAGCAAGCTGGCCCATGACGCCGCCAGTGTGCAGGGCATCGTGGAACGGGGCGGACGTATCCGCCGTCTGATGCCCAGGGAATGCCTCCGGCTCCAGGGCTTTGAGGAGGGCCAGATCGACCGGCTGCTGGCCATCACCTCAGACGCCCAGGCATATAAGCAGGCCGGGAACTCGGTCACGGTAAATGTTATTGAGGCCATCGGGCGGCGAATCCGGGCGGTGGATGAGCAGCTCCGAAAGGAGGACGCCGCATGAGCGAGATCGGCATCAAGGATCAGTGCTTCGGTGTGGAGGTGGAGATGACCGGCATCACCCGCAGGCAGGCCGCCGAAGCACTGGCCGCCTATTTTGAAACATCGCCCCAATATCTGGGGACCTATTACGACACCTGGGGCGTGACCGACCCGGAGGGCAAGGTGTGGAAGCTGATGAGCGACAGCAGCATCAAGCCAGAGAAGAAAACTGCGGGTGGGTACATATCCGCTTCCGGCATGGACAGTGGAGAGTATCGGGTAGAGATGGTTACGCCCAAGCTGACCTACGCCGAACTGCTCAAGTTCCAGGAATGTGTGCGCCGGGTACGAAAAGCCGGGGCCAAGGTCAACGGCTCCTGCGGCATCCACGTCCATGTGGACGCCGCCAACCACAACCGCCAGAGCCTGAAGAACCTGATCGGCATCATGTATTCCAAGGAAGATATTTTATTTAAGGCTTTGCAGGTGAGCGAGTCCAGAGCGGAGCGCTGGTGCAAAAAGGTGCGGGAACCCATGCTGCGGCAGGCCCGGACGCTGTCCTCGGACGAGACCACTGACCTCACCCAATTGGAACGGGTATGGTACGAAGGGGCCGTGGAAAACACCGAGCATTATAACTGGACGCGCTACCATGCTTTGAATCTGCATTCTGTCTTTTACCGCGGCACCGTTGAATGGCGGTGCTTTAACGCTACCCTCCACGCCGGAAAAATAGCTGCCTATGTGAACCTGTGCCTCGCTATCTCCGCCCAGGCCATCGCCCAGCGAAGCACCGTCATGCGCAAGACTAAAAGCGAGAACGAGCTGTTCACCTTCCGGGTCTGGCTGGTCCGCCTGGGCCTCAACGGCGAGGAATTCAAGCATACCCGTGACCATTTACTCGCCCACCTTGAGGGTGACAGGGCGTGGCGCCACGATAAGGACAGCTATGAAGTCAACAAAAAGAAAAAACGCAATCGAGAAGCAGAGAGGTGATGCAATATGAAAATCTGTATTGACGAGCACACCTATGAGGGCAGTGCTGTGGAGATCATGGAACAGCTCCGCCAGCAGACCTTCGACCCCGCGGAGTACCCGGACACCGAGAGCTACATTTTCCAGCTTAGGAGCAACTTCATCCGGGCCACCGACCTGGACTGTCCCCTGCCGGAGTCCGGTGTGGAGCAGCAGGCCCAGGCCATGTTCGCCCATCTGGCCAAGGCCGGGGCGCTGGTCATTTTGGAG
>CAJTOE010000301.1 GCA_910577805.1 uncultured Oscillospiraceae bacterium
CTTGACCGAATTTTGACTTTTGCCCGCTATGCTTAATCCATCAAAGCAAAGGAGGCCATGTATGCGAAAACGATTGATCGCTGTTCCCCTGATGTGCGGCGCACTTTTATCCCTCGCCGCCTGCGGGAACTATGCCATTCCAGACAGTACGCCCCCGCCGTCACAGGCTGTTGCGGCAAACCCGTTTGAGGCGGCGGAGGAGGACGCCGGATTTCTGGCAATGCTCACCCACGAAGCTGCTTCGGCTGATTTCTCCGAGAGCGGGGAGCGCCTGCCCTTCTCCTATGACGGCGGCGAGTTTCGGTTGGACTACCGATTCTCCCTCTCCGGCAAGATGGATACTGTTGGATTTCTCCTGTTTCTGGACGGCCAGCCCCAGCCCTACAAGGTGAACGATACCACAGCGGAGTATGAGTATTGCCACAGCTTCCCCACAGCAGAGGATCAGACCTTTTCCTTCCTCTTTGAGCCTGTGACCGGCAGCACCGGCGATACGCTGACCCTGACCGTGGTGAGCATCACGAACCCGGACTTCCAGCCGGATATGGAATCCACCTCCAGCTATGGCTGGTATCATAAGACGCTGGATTCCTGTGTTGAATTGAAGTTCAACGCAGACGCGCCCGCCACCCATTCAGACCTTCCGCCTGTCCGGGAAATCTTTTCACAAAGCGGAGTGCGGGAGGAAAAGGCCACAGCGCAGTATGTGGAAAACGAGCTTCCCAAATACGGCTGGGGCGGTGTGAGCATGGACACGCTGGATAGCGGGATCTATTATACGTTCTCCTATGACGGCGGCATCACCTATGACAACCAGCGGGTCTCCGCTCCCGTTACCCTGCGATTTACCATGTGCGGCACAGCCGGGACAAGTTACAGCATCGCTTTTTTCCTGGATCACCGGCCGGTGAAATTTGACGAAAGCACCTGCCGCTCCATTACATTGAGCAAAGGCGGCGTCATGGAGCTTGAGGCCGTGATCGACCCGGACAAGCTGGGGCAGTTTAACACCTTCTACTGTGTGGCCATCCCCCAAGGTGGAGCATCCGGCCCGTTCTTTAAGACCAATTCTATTTTATTGTATAAGGAGAACTGAACATGAAAAAGGCATTCTGCATGATATTGGCGCTGCTTTTTACCCTGGCGTTGTCCGCCTGCGGTAAGATGGATTCCCCGGCTCCTGCGGTTTCGGGAGGTGACCCCTCCGACACTCCTGCGGTTTCAAGGAGTGACCCCTCCGATACATCCGTGGTCGCTGTCCCGCCCTCTGACGGACAGCAGTACCAGCCCATTTCCCAGGCTGGTACATCCTGCACCTTCGACCCTGCCCTGTTTGGCGGCAAGCTCCAGAGCTGCGCCTATGCCGGGAATGGAACGCTTTTCGTGCTGGCGGACAAGCTGTACCTCTACGACACAGGGACTTCCTCGGTGCTGGCCACCGCAGAAGCACCCCTGCGCGACTTTGAATCCCAGGCCATTGACGGGGGCTACGTCCTGTCCGGCATGGGCGATAACGGCATGATGGCGTACATCTACGACAGCTCGCTCTCTCTGAATAAAGAGATCGCGGTGGATGAGCTTTTGCAGGGGGATTTTGTTGTCAGCGAAACCGGGGGCGTAACGGCCTCCACGGACGGAAAGAAGCTGGCGTTTGCCGCTATGGGCGGGCTGTATCTGTATGACCTGGAAAGCGGGAGCCTGACTACTCTCCTGAACGTGGCCCAAAATGCCGGGACAGCCAGCATTGGAATTTCCATGTTGAACGGCGCCGCGTTTGCTCAGGATAACAGCCAGATTGTGTTCTTTGGCAGCGGTAACTCAATTCCCGCGGTAGATGGCGAGGAAGGCTTTTCCATCCACGGGAGCATCGCCGTGGATGGCAGTAATCTGAAGC
>CAJTOE010000302.1 GCA_910577805.1 uncultured Oscillospiraceae bacterium
CAACTGACCCAGCTCCGGGCCAAACGCCGGAGGCTGCTGAAGAATGATGACATTGGCGAGGCGGCGGAGGCCCTGCGGCAAACGGTGGACGCCATCCGTCAAGGCCCGGAACGGCTGGAGCGATTCGATGAAGCCTTGTTCGAGGAACTGGTAGAGCAGGTCGTAATCAGCCCCACCGCCCTGCGGTTCCGGCTGTACGGCGGCATCGAGGTAACGGAACGGATCGGGGAGGACGCAAAATGAATCGGAAAGTGCTGTATGGCTATCAGATCGAGGACGGGAAGCTGGTTCCCCAGCCCCAGGAGGCGGCGGTGGTCAGCCGGGTGTTTGCCCTCTGCTTAGAGGGGAAGTTTCAATGGGAAATATCGGACATCCTGAACGCCGAGGGCATCCAGTACAGCCCGGACTGTCCTGCGTGGACAAAGTTCAAGATATCCCTGACCCTCAGAAACCAACGATACGCCGGCGCTGACGGATACCCCGTCCTGATCGGCAGCGAGACCTTCCAGTCCGTTCAGGCCCTGCTTCAGAAGAAGTGGGGGAAGCACGTCCATCGGGAACGCCCGGTGTCCGCCCTGCGGGAGACACTGCGCTGTCCCTGCGGTGGACGCCTGAAGCGGTGGTTCAGCAGCGTACACAGACCCGACACGCTGTACCTTCGGTGCGCTGAGTGCGGCGGGGAGGTTGTCATCCCCGATGCCGACCTGCTGGCGGAGGTGGAGCGGCAGGCGGCGGGGTACATCCCACCGGCAGAGGGCGGATACACCCCCTCTGAGGATACCGTCCGCCTGACCAACGCCATCAACCGGGGGCTGGAGAGGCCGGAACACCCGGAGGACGTGGTGACCCTGATTTTGCAAGGCATTTCCGCCCGGTACGCCTGCTTTGAAGCACCGGCAGCCTCGCCGGACACCCAGCGTCTGATCAAGGAAAAAGCCTATGCGCAGGCGATAAAATATATCACCATCACTGCGGACAACGCAGTGACAGTGACCTTCAAGTAACCGTTCAAAACCGATTGGGAAAGGAGCCGTCATGGAACAGACCGTACAAAAGCAGCGGGTGGCCGTCTACTGCCGGGTATTTGCCGGCAGTGAGGATCACCCCGCCAGCCTCGCCGCCCAGGAGGCGTACTACACCGAGATGGTGGGCCAGCGCCCGGATTGGGATCTGGCAGGTATCTACGCCGACAGGGGTATCACCGGCACCGGCCGGCAGAACCGGAAGGAGTTCAAAAAGATGCTCACCGCCTGCCAGAAGGGCAAGATCGACCTCATCCTGGTCAAATCCGTCTCCCGCTTCTCCAGGAATATCATGGAAAGCCTGGAGACAGTGCGGATGCTGAAAGCCCACGGTGTTGGCGTGATCTTTGAAAAAGAGAACATCGACACACGCATGGAATCCGGCGAACTCCATGTTACAGTATTCAATGAACTTGCACGGATGGAGAGCGAGTCCCTTGAAAAAAGCCATGGCTGCCCATGCAGATACGGCTGTGTCCATGTGGCGCACAGGAAGGAGTAAGCTATGGAGCAGACCGTACAGCGGGAGCGGAAGATACGCATCATCCCCGCCACAAAGCCGGTGTCGGCCCCCGGACGAGCCTCCGGCAGCAAGCAGCGAGTGGCCGCCTACTGCCGGGTGTCTACCGACAGCGAGGAGCAGCTCACCAGCTACACCGCCCAGAAAGCCTACTACACCCAGAAGATTGGGGAGAACCCCGACTGGGAGATGGCCGGTATTTTCGCTGACGGGCCTGTTAAAATAGGACTAAATCAGCAACACCCCACAGCAAGGGGCGCACTGGTTTAGTCCTGTTTTTATTCTATGAACATAGAAGGAGGCCAAAATGAGCAAAACAGCCAAA
>CAJTOE010000303.1 GCA_910577805.1 uncultured Oscillospiraceae bacterium
ATCGCTGGGATAGAGGCCGCTGTCAGGGTCAGGTTCCCACCCCTCTTTCAGCGCCCTGCCTCTGCTTCGATGGTTATACATCCTGGCCCCGCACTCGGCGCAGAACAACAGCCCCGTCAAAGGATTGGCCTCGCCTGTGGTGTCTGTCCGGCGTACCGTCTGCCGTGACCGCTGGGCCAGTTTCCACGTCTCCGCATCCACAATAGCTTCGTGGGTGTTCTCAAACCTTGTGTAGATAATCGAGATGCAGCCCGAAAACAGAAAAATAAAATCACATATTTCAAGCAAAAGAGAAACATTGAGACGGGAAAGGAAATCAAAAAGTTGGTTTTTTCAAAATGACCTCCCGTTTCAAAAAATTACGCACCAGAGATGCAAAATCCGCCTTTTACAGACGGAGTAAACTCGCTATCCGCCTATCCCCAGGGTGACCGGAAAAGTCCGGCAGCTCTGGGGTGTTGCTTTTCCCGCCACTGTTACATTTGCTTCGTTTGCCCTCTGGTTCTTTGGTGGTGTTGGTAATAGCATTATCAATGCCTTCCGGGTATACTTGCCTTGCAATCAGACGAAAGGAGATACCACCATGCCAGAGACTCGAAACTTGTGTGCTCAATTGCCCCTGGCCCTCCACGCTCAGGTCTGCGAGGCCAGAGAGGCGGCGGGCCTGACCACCGCACAGTACATCACCCAGCTCTTGACCGAATACTACGAAATGAAAGAAAACGGAGGTAAGATGACTATGGCAACCAACAGCAGAACGATGGCCTTCCAGATCCCGGAAGAATTATTTATGAGGATCAAAACCCATCTGGAGCGGGAGACCGCCCGCACGGGCCGGAAGCTGACCCAGCGGGAGTTCGTGCTGGGGCTGATCGAGGAGGCCCTGGAGGCGGCGGAGCGGCAGGCGGACAGCCCGGAGCCGGAGGAGGCCGGTGCCGGCCCCTGTGAGGCCCAGCCGGAGGGCAGCGGCACCCAGCCCCAGGAGGAGGACGACCCCGCCGCGTTGAGCGCGTAGTGGGCCGTGTGAGGCCGTGACAACCAAACAGCAGATGAGAAGCCCCCAGAGCATCCTGAATCGGGATGCTCTGGGGGCTTCTTTTCGTTTCGCCGAAAGAAGGAGGTGACTACTACGAGACGAACCCCAAACCCAGAGGATTTCTGGAAATTCACGGACGAGGAGATGGAGACCGCCAAGGGGACAGACCTGCCGGACCTGCTGGAACACCTGGGCTACACCGTCCGCCGCCTGGGCAGCCGGTACCACACCACCAGGGAGATGGACAGCATCCGCATCAAGGACCGCCGCACATGGAAGCGTTACTCCAACGGCACGGGCGGGGACGCCATCACGTTTTTGCAGGAGTTCTGCGGGAAGGGATTCCGGGATGCCGTGACCTACCTGCTGGAGTTCAACGGACACCGCGCCAGGGACTCCCCCGCCCCTCGCCCTCGACCAGCCCCGCAGGAGGAAAAGCCGGCCTTTGCCCTGCCCATCCCCAACCACGACCAGCGGCGGGTGTTCGCCTATCTTCAAAAGAGAGGCATCGCCCCCCAGGTGATCCGGGGCTTCATCGAGTCCGGCCTGCTGTACGAGGACAGCCTGCACCACAACTGCGTGTTCGTGGGCCGGGACGGCAACGGAAAGCCGGTATTCGCCAGCAAGCGCGGCACCTATGACCTGGGCGGCTCCAGCTTCAAGCGGGACGCCCCCGGCAGCGACAAAAGCGTAGCCTTCCGGCTCCCCTGCGACCCCGCCCTGGATTGGGTGGCGGTGTTCGAAGCTCCCATCGACCTGATGAGCTTCTGCACCCTGCACCGGCAGGTGCGGAGCAACGCCGTGGCCCTCTGCGGACTCTACCAAG
>CAJTOE010000304.1 GCA_910577805.1 uncultured Oscillospiraceae bacterium
AGATGTTTGATCTGCCACTTTATCATGCCCATTTCCTGACCCATCTAGCGCCCTCATCAGTGCTTTCCCTCTATTTTACGATAATTCTTAGCTCTTGCTTGTTAGGTTATTGACATTGCGCTTACCCAGGTGCATCTTTTTTATCTACAGAAGGAAGAAATACCGCTTGTCCTCCGCATTTTTCCGTGTCTTTTTGGACTTATAGGACACCTTGTAGGTTTTCGCCGTGATGGTGTGGCCTAAATACTCCTGCCGGGTGAGAATGTCATACAGTGTTTTGTCCGGCCAGTTATACCATGCGTTTTGTTGAGGACGTGGATGCTGTGTTCTTCCTGTTCGGCGGTAGCGGAGTTCTCCAACAGTCAAAATCTCGTTGTCCCGCAGCCAGTTTTGAATTTCACACATACGGTCGCCCCGTACATACATAGCGAAAATCTGCCTGACAACATGGGCCGTTTCCGGGTCAGGAATGAGATGATTGCGGTCGTTCGGGTCTGCGATATACCCATAGGGGACTTCTCCGTTGACACGTTCGCCCCGCTGGGCTTTGGCCTGCTTCACCGCCCGGATTTTCTTGGAAGTATCGCGGGCGTAAAACTCATTAAACCAATTCCTTCTGTAGAGAAAAAAGATGCAGGCCGGTAACCGTTGCGGCGCAACGGGTTTGAAGAAATGCCACTCGACCTGCTGGAATTGTGGCTACAACAGAAAAGCGTCCGGCAGGGTGGGAACTAATTTTGTTCCCGCCCTGCCGGACACTTTTCACAGCTTCGGTCTGATGATCCGCTCGTACAGCAGAACATATTTCTTTTGGATGACCCTGTCCATGTGGTAATGTCCGAAGATGTGGTATTTGAACTTGCACCGCTATCAGTTCAGTTTTTTGTCAACCTCCAGCCCTGGATAGCGGAACTTGACCCGGATGGTCTCAGCGTCCAGGACGGTGACCTGCTCCACAAATTTGCGGGTGATGGCGTCATCGTATGCGGCGAATTTCGTTTCCCTCCGCTCAACAAATTCCCGCAGGCTGTTCATCCGGGCCGCTTGGCCAGCCTGCCGCTCATCCGCCTGCTGGAGCGTCCCAAGCTGGTGCAGGATGCTCTCCCTCTCCTCCGCGATTTCTCTGAGCCGGGCGTTCAATTCTTTGTTTTCCGTATCCTCCGGCAACGCCAGCGCCTGTTCCATCAGCACCGCCTGTTCCGCCGTCAGGGCCGTCAGCCACTGCCGCAGGGCGAAGGGATCAACCCCGCCGCACTCCTGTCCCTGCTGGACAAGGCTGGCGATGTCCAAGAACTCCTCCGTGATCTCCTGCCCGGTTTGGTCGAGGCCGTTGATGGCCTCCAGGATGGCCCGGTGCAGCTTATCTTCATCCAATGTGGGAGAAGTGTGGCAGTATTTCGTGCCGAACTCCAGCCGGGAGACGCACCGCCAGACGATCCGCTTTTTGCCGTTTCTGGCCCAGGTGCATCGCTTGTAGGGCGTACCGCACTCCCCGCACACCAGCAGCTCGGACAGGGCATATTTGGCGGAGTATTTGCCCTGCTCGGTCTTGCCGGTTTTCTGCATCACCTTCCGCTTGCTGGATCGGCGGGCCATCTCCTCCCGCACCTGATAGAAGATCTCTTTCGGGATGATGGGCGGGTGGTTGTTCTCCACATACACCATGGGGCGCTCTCCCTGGTTTTTCTTTACCGTCTTGCTGATACAGTCGGTGGTATATGTCTTTTGCAGCAGGGCATCGCCAATGTATTTTTCATTGACCAGGATGTTGTGGATCACCTGATATGTCCAGCTCTGAACCCCGCAGGAGGTGGGAACCTTGTCCTTCTCCAGCTCCGCTTTGATCTGGCCCAGGCT
>CAJTOE010000305.1 GCA_910577805.1 uncultured Oscillospiraceae bacterium
CAAATTTTTGAACGCATGAGCCTCGTCCACAAACAGCCGGTCAACGCCCAACTGCTCAAAGGTTATCACATCGTCCTTGCGCTCTGTGGCTTGCAGTTTCTCCATCCGGGCCTCTAAAGATTTCCGGGTCTTTTCCAACTGCTTGATGGTGAAGCTCTCGCCCCGCATGGCCTTCATCTCGGAAATGGCGTCGGTGATCTCGTCTATCTGCTCCTGCAAGATGCGCTCCTGCCGCTCGGCACTAATGGGGATTTTCTCAAACTGGCTATGGCCGATGATAACGGCGTCATAGTCGCCGGTCGCTATCCTCGCACAGAACTTCTTGCGGTTGGCCGTCTCAAAGTCTTTTTTCGTGGCGACCAATATCTTCGCGCTGGGGTAGAGCCGCAGGAACTCGCTGGCCCACTGGAGGGTCAGGTGGTTCGGCACGACAAAGAGGGACTTCTGGCACAGCCCCAGCCGCTTCGCCTCCATAGCCGAGGCCGCCATCTCAAAGGTCTTGCCCGCGCCCACTTCGTGGGCAAGCAGGGTGTTCCCGCCGTAAAGCACATGGGCGATGGCCCCCCGCTGGTGTTCCCGCAGGGTGATGTCCGGGTTCATGCCGCCCAGGACGATGTGGCTCCCGTCATACTCACGGGGGCGGGTGGAGTTGAACAGCTCATTGTAGGTCCTGACTAAATCCTCCCGCCGTCTGGGGTCCCGCCACACCCAGTCCCGGAAGGCGTCCTTGATGGCCTGCTGCTTCTGCTGGGCCAGGGTGGTCTCCTTCTTGTTCAGCACCCGTTTCTGTTTGCCGTCCGCGTCCTCGATGGTGTCATAGATGCGGATGTCCCGGAGGTTCAGGGTGTCCTCCAAAATGCGGTAGGCGCTGGCCCGGTCTGTGCCGTAGGTCATATAGGCCATGACATCGTGCCGCCCCGTGGCGTTCTTGCCCGTGACCTGCCACTCGGCGGTGGAGGGGGAATACTTCACCTGGACCGCGCTCCGAAGCCGCCACGGGGTGTCAAAGGTCTCCTCCATGAACTGCTGGATATAGTCCTTGTCGATCCAGGTCGCCCCCAGGCGCACATCGATCTCAGAGGCGTCCAGGTCTTTGGGCTGTGCCTGTTCCAAAGCCGCCACATTGACGGCATATGCGGGGTCGGTGGCCGCCGCCATCCTCGCCACCATCAGCTTGTCCCGGACATTGCCGGAGAGGTAGTCGTCAGCGGTATGCCAGCCCCGGAGGGGGTCGTCCGCCACAGCCTCACGGGGGTCGCGGAAGATCACGCCCCGCAGTTCCTCGGTGATGCGCCCGTACTCACCGGGCGTCCCCAGCAGTTCGGACATGAACCGCAGATCGACCCTGCCGCGCTCCCCGATGGAGACCGCCAGCGCCTCGCTGGGCGTGTCCACGCTGGTGATATGGCGTTCCGGGCGGATGGTCCTTTTTGTGAACATATCCGCCTTGCTCTCCAGCCGTCCGTCCTCGTCGATGTTCTCCAACGAGCAGAGCAGATAGTAGGAGGAGTCCTCGTCAAACACCCTTGCGTTGGCGCTGGAATTGATGGTCCCAAACTTTGCGTAAAAGGCGTCATAGGCGGCGTTCAGCTCCGCCTGCTTCGCCTGGATGTCCTCATCCGGGTAGTCCTCCAGCTGGTACTGGATCAGTTCGTTCACGATCTGCCGCAGGCCGATCATCCCGGCTGCGCGCCCCTTTGCCGTATCGCTCAGCTCCACGGGCTTCATGACGCTGTTCTCCCGGAAGTAGACCTCCCCGTCCACCAGGGCATAGGAGAAGTTCTTTACATCCGGGTCGG
>CAJTOE010000306.1 GCA_910577805.1 uncultured Oscillospiraceae bacterium
AGAAATATTTGTCTCTTTCTATTCCGGGCACTTCGGAGTGACCATTGCAAAACATTTCGTGACATTCAGAGAGCATTTCATAACAAACAGGCGGATGGCGGCTTGCCAGTGCAGGGCAGCCGTAGTATAATATTCCGTCATAATCATAAGGGAGGTGGATTACCTCATGTTGCGTATTGCCATCTGCGACGATGACAGCGCCACCGTCCAATCTAATCGAAGCACTGCGGAGGACTGCCTGAAACAATGCGGGAGTGCCGGCGAGATCGTCGCCTATACTCACAGCGACAATCTCCTCTACGACATCACCGAGGATGGTTTTTTCTTTGACCTGATCCTGCTGGACATCGAGATGCCTGGCAGCACCGGGATGGAGCTGGCCGGGAAAATCAGGCCCCTTCTGCCCAATGTGAAGATCATCTTCATTACCTCCCATGTGGAGTACGCCATCGATGCCTTTGAGCTGTCCATCTTCCGGTACGTCCCCAAGAACGACATCGCCCGGCGGCTCCCTGGGGCGGTCCGGGACGCCATCCGGCTGATTGAGCTGGAGGAGGGGCGGTTCTACACCATCCAGACCAACAGCCGTTTAGAGAAAATTCCCTATAAGGAAATTCTTTTTATTGAGCGGGACGGGAAAAACGCCAGCATCACCACCGCGGGCGGCGCGGCAAAGGTGCGAAAGAGCTTACAGCAGGTTTATGAGGAGCTGGGCGCGGAGGAGTTTATCTTCATCGACCGGGGCTGTATCGTCAACATGATCCACGTCACGCAGGTCAAAGAGGGCGCGGCCGTCCTGAAAAACGGCGCCACCCTCCCCATCAGCCGCTCCCATCTGCAAGAGGTAAAGGCGCAGATCAACGCCTACTGGGGGGCGCACATATGACAGACGTGTTTCTGCTGCTCTCCGGCATATTGACCGGGGCGGTGCGTGTTCTTGTAGGGTTGTTCCTCGTTCACCGGTTGCTGTCCATAAAAAGGCCAGATCGAAAAAGCATCGCGGCGGGGCTGGCCGGGGCGCTGGCCCTCACGGTTCTGCTGTCTCTGCTCCATGCGCCGGATTTTTACCGGATGGCTCTGGAGGCGGTTCTGATTGCCGTCTGTACCCACCACTTGCAAGGGGCCGACCTAAGAATGGGCCTGTTTGTCGGGATCTTTTACGAAATTGGCGTCTCCTTCTGGTCGTTTCTCCTGCCGGCATGGATGGGCGTGCTGTTCCGCTCCCAGGATTTCCTCAATACCGGAACGCTGGCCGGACAGTCCGCCCTCTGGCTGCTCCACGGACTGCTGGCCGTTTTAGCGGCCTGGCTCTCCAGAGGCCGGGAGATCAACCGCAAATCCGCATTCCGGGCCGTCTCCGCGCTGACGCTGGCGGGATTCCTCGGAGTCATCACGCTGTCGGAGCAGACAGTTCTGGTGATCCCCGACGATACCCTCTATATGTGGACTATCCTGGCGGTGGTGCTGATGATGTCGGTGCTGGTGTTTAACATCAACCGTCAGTATGAGGTGGAAAAAGAACTGGCAAAGCTGAGATCGGAGCAGGCCGAGTTGCTGGAGCGGGACTATACCGCTGTCAATCGGGCCTACCAGGTCAACGCCAAGCTGTTCCACGACTTCCACAACCACATCGGCGTCCTGCGGCAGTTTCTCACCCATGAGAAGTACAAGGAGGCCGTCCGCTACCTGGACGAGTTGCAGACCCCGGTGCGGGACCTCACCGCCGCCGTCTGGACAGGGGACGAGACAGCGGACTACCTGATCAACAGCAAGGCGGCA
>CAJTOE010000307.1 GCA_910577805.1 uncultured Oscillospiraceae bacterium
CCCACGGCCTGGCCCTTATGGGGGCCGGGGACTGGAACGACGGCATGGACCGGGTCGGGGAGCGGGGCCGGGGGGAGTCCGTGTGGCTGACCTGGTTCCTGGCCCTGGTGCTGAAGCAGTACCCGGAGTACGAAAACATCCGGCGCAGCTGCCTGGACGCCGCAGAACACGCCTGGGACGGGGCCTGGTACCGCCGGGGCTATTACGACGACGGAACGCCCCTGGGTTCCCAGGAGAACGACCAGTGCGCCATTGACTCCATTGCGCAGTCCTTCGCGGTGCTGGCAGGCGGAGAGCGGGGCGCACAGGCGGTAGACGCGGCCATAGAGCAGCTTTTCGACCGGGAGCACCAGCTCGTCAAGCTGTTTACCCCCGCCTTCACGGGCCGGGGTAAGGACCCAGGCTATATCCGGGGCTATCTGCCGGGAGTCCGGGAGAACGGCGGGCAGTACACCCACGGTGCGGTGTGGTTAGCCATCGCCTGCCTGGAGCTGGGGGACGGTGACCGGGGCTGGGAGTTATTACGCGCCCTGCTGCCGGAGACCCACTCCACAGAAATTTACCGCACAGAGCCTTACGTCATTGCCGCCGATGTGTACGCGGCCCCCGGCCACGAGGGACGGGGCGGCTGGAGCTGGTACACCGGCGCGGCGGGGTGGTACTACCGTGCGGCGGTGGAGCATCTGCTGGGCCTGCGGGTCCGGGAGGGACGGCTGTATGTAGAGCCGGTTTTGCCCCAGTCCTGGCCGGGCTTCACGGCGGATTGGAAGCTGCCCGGCGGAAAGAAACTGCGCGTCGAGGTGAGGCGGGGGAAGGAGCCTGTCTGCCGCCTGGACGGAAAGCGAGTGGAAAACGGCGTAAAGATTTTTTAGGGGGGTGAATCCTCCGAAAAATAATTGTTCACAAAACGTTTTGATTTTTTTCCAAAAACCATGTATAATACTTCTTGAGAAAAATTTCCCAGGAAAGGATTGGTTTCATGCAGACCACAAGACGAGAGCTGGCGCCCGGAGTCAACCTGCGGTGTGTCCACACAAATAAGTTCAAAAGCGCTTATCTGAGCGTTACCATGATGCTGCCCCTGGAGGCGGAGCACGCCTCCCTCAACGCGCTGCTGCCCTACGTGCTGCGGCGGGGGACGGTGGAGCATCCGGACATGGAGTCCCTGTCCGCCGCCCTGGACGAGCTGTACGGCGGAGCGGTGGAGCCAATGGTCCGTAAGCGGGGAGAGACCCAGTGCGTGGGCCTTGTGGCGGGCTTCCTGGACGACAAATACGCCCTGGACGGCAAGCCCATTCTGGAGCCTGCCGCCGCCCTGCTGGGCGAAATTCTGCTGCACCCCTGCACCCAGGACGGGGTGTTTTCTCCGGAGTACACCGCCGGGGAGCGGTCGAATCTGATCGACCGCATCCGGAGCCAGATCAACGACAAGCGCACGTACGCCGTCCAGCGGCTGTCCCAGGAGATGTGCCGCTACGAGAACTACGGCGTGGACCGGCTGGGGGACGAGGCCTCCGCCGCCGCCATCACCCCGGAAAACCTCTGGGCGCGGTATCAGGAGCTGCTTCAGCGGGCGGAGTTTGAAATCTACTACTGCGGCAGCGCCCAGCCGGAGCGGGTCGAAAAGGCGCTGCGGGAGGCGCTGGCCTCTCTGCTGGCCCGGACGCCGGGGGAGCTGCTGTACGCCGACTGCGAGATACGCACCAGCGCGGCAGAGGTCAATACGGTGGAGGAGTCCATGGACGTGACCCAGGGCAAGCTGGCGATGGGC
>CAJTOE010000308.1 GCA_910577805.1 uncultured Oscillospiraceae bacterium
AAGCCGCTGTTGTTGATCAGCCGCAGCAGGGCCTCGTCCGACAGCCCCCCCAGCCGTTCCCGCAGGGCGGTGTGGCCGTTGAGCTGATGGAAGGACTGGAGCAGGCCCTCCGGGCCGCCGTTCTCAAACCGGGAGATGTCCAGGGCCAGCATGGAGATCAGCGTCCGGGACAGGCCCATGTCGTTGGTCCGGCTGGTGTACTCCCCCAGGAAGGGGAGGATGGTCCCCTGGAGCAGCTTCAGCGCCCCGGCCCGGTTGCCGCCGTTGAGCAGCTCCTCCAGCTGGGAGACCATGGGCAGCAGCTGGCTTCCGTAGCTGGCGGGGATGGCCCGGGTGAGCCGGGTCAGGGTCCGCAGCAGGTTGCCCTGGATGTGCTGGCTGGAGGAGTAGTCGCTGTAGCGCTTTAAAAATTGCAGGATGTTGCCCCGGAGGGATTCGGAGTTGGTCTGGGAATAGGCCTCCCGCAGCATGGAAAACAGGGCCCCGCCGAAGCGGTTGCCCGAGGCCGCCTGGGACATCAGGAACTTGGCCAGCTGCCCCTGGTCCATTTTCAGCATGTTCAGCAGGGCGGCCATATCCCCGGCGATCCCCTCCTCCATACCGGAGGTGACCACCATGCCCTTCTGGCCGGCCAGCAGGGCGGTCATGGTCTGGGCCAGGCCGGGGGTATCCATCAGCCGCTGGAGGAAGGTGCTGAAGTTAGAGTCATAGCGCAGGCCGTGGCCGGCCCCGGTGGCGTCGCCGCTGTCCTGCCGCTCCGTCCGGTTGTCCGGGCGGCTGACCCGGGAGGGGTCAACGGCGTTTTGGATGCGGGTATCGCTGGGGGAGACAGGAATATTGCGGTTGACATTCGCGTTGTCGTGGCCTGGGACCGGGTTGGTCACACCAAGCAGATTCGGCATGGGGGACACTCCATTTCAAAAAAAGTTCAAAATTTAGATTTCCACTTAATTTTTTAATTGACAGCGCCGATATATTGAGTATGATTAATATTGGGTGGGTGAGGTATGCCCTCGGGCCCCCTCCCCACGGGAAACTATGAAAGTGAAAAGGTGGCATTTATATGGGCAGCGGAAACGACAGTATCCTGGATATGTATCTGTACGAGACCAATACCCTGCTGGAGCAGCTGGACGGGATCCTTCTGGCGGCCGAGCAGGCAGACACATTCTCCGAGGACAGCGTCAACGAGATCTTCCGGATCATGCACACGGTGAAGGGTTCCTCCGCCATGATGGAGTTCAGCTCCTTGATGACCGTGGCCCATCGGATTGAGGATCTGTTCTTCGTCATTCGGGAGAAAACGATGGAGGTCGTACCGGAACAGACCCGGCCTGAACTGTTTGATATGCTTTTCCAGGCGGTGGATTTTTTCCGGGGCGAGATCGAGAAGGTTGAGAACGGAGAACCCCTTTCTCAGTCTATCGACCATATCGTCAGTAAAATTAATAGCCTGATTGATAAAATTCAGGGCAACAGCGCCGGCGGCTCCGAGAAGGGCCAGGAGGCTGGGCAGGCCGCCCCCGCCGCTGAGGCGGAGGCCGCCGCTCCCGATGTGGAGGCGGTGAATCAGGACTACACCTTTGGCCTGCGGGTCTTTTTCGACGAGGGCAGCGGCATGGAGAACCTCCGGGCCTTTATGCTGGTCACGGCGGTAAAGGACTACTGCGCGGATGTGGTCTGCGACCCCGAGAACGTGGAGAACGACCCCTCCACCTCCGAGTTCATCGCCGACCACGGCTTCACCGTCTGGTTCCGCACC
>CAJTOE010000309.1 GCA_910577805.1 uncultured Oscillospiraceae bacterium
CCTCCTGTCCATTGGTAGCCGATGCCGTAGATTGTTTTGATATAGGTATCTCCCTCCGCCTCGATCTTCCCACGGATGCGGCTGATGGAGGTGGTCAGGGTGTGCTCGTCCACAAATTTCTCGTCCACATCCCACAGACGTTCCAGGAGCCTCTGCCGGGTCAGCACCTGGCGGGGATTTTTGCAGAACAGGTACAGCATCTTATACTCCATGGAGGAGAGGGTAATTGGCTTTCCGTTCAGGGCGGCGGACTGCTCCGAGAAGTCCAGGAACAGCCTGCCGTCGTCGTAGAGATCCTTTGCCGGTCTGTGGTGCTCCAGCATGGCGAACATGGCACGGATCTTCCGCTGCAAGGCCCCAATGGAGAAGGGTTTGGTGATGTAGTCCACCGCTCCCGCCTCATAGCCTCGGAGTTGATCGCTCTCCTGGTCGTTGGCGGTGAGGAAGATTACCACCGTGTCGGGGTGCTCCGGCTTGACAAGTCTGCACAGGTCGTAGCCGTTCCCGTCCGGCAGATTGATGTCCAGCAGCACCAGGTCATATTCTGTCCCGGCCAGCAGATTTTCAGCGGTCCTGGCGTTCAGGGCGGGGGTGACATCCCAGCCGTCGGAGATCAGGTTGTAGGCTAAAGTTTTATTCAAAAGGGCGTCGTCCTCGACAATCAGTATCCGTTTCATGGCCCGTCCTCCTTTTGGTGATAAAGGCAGTATAACAGATAAATGTCCGCGAAATGTTACAGCGGTCTGTCTTTTTGAAAAAAATTCTGCCCGAGCGATCCTATCCGCCCAGGCAGAAAATTGTTTCAGAACATACTCACCAGCCCGGCCAGCAGGAGCAGGACGGCCGGGACCACGTATTTTCGCGGGTGATGCCATAGGTCACTTTCAATCTTCCACCCCCGGATGGGGCAGTACCACTCCAGCAGGACGGAGCCGACCGCGCTCAGCAGAGCGAAAGCCGCCGCCGTCAAAGCATAAAACAACGTGATACCGCCAAGCTGAATCTGCCAGCTGCACAGGAAAACGATGTCCGCCGCCAGATTGCATAGGAAGATGAACAGGCAGTAGGGGACGCAGAACGCCTTCCCCTGCCCCGGCAGGAACCGCACCGCCCGCTCCAGGGCCGGGTCGCAGGACAGCAGGATGCAGATGGGGGTGTTCAGGGAGAGGATGGCAAAGCCGATGGGCAGGACGAACCGGGCCTCCAGCTGTCCCAGCAGCACCGGCAGGACACAGGCCATGCCCCACATAGCCGCCGTGTTGACCAGATAGTTCTTGTGGGCCATCAGGTAGCGGAACAGATAACGCCGCACGGAGTAGCGGCGGCAGACTTTGACCGTCCGCCTGTGGCTGGCCGGGCGGACATAAAAGGCGTAGGCGTCCGCGCGCCCCAGGCGCAGGGGGTAGAGACAGGACACGGTTACAATGGCGGTCAGGGAACAGAGGATACTATACAAAATTTCTACCCAGCTCCAGCGGCCGACCGCCCAGACCACCGCCAGCAGGCCGGCGGTTTTGGTCAGCAGGGTGTAGGCCCCCAGGGCGGCCACATAGGAAAGCACCAGGGTCCGGCCCTCAAATGGGAGCATAAGTATATTTTCCAGGTTGGCCCGGTTGCCGTCAGAGGAGAGGGCCTGCCACATGACCCCGGCGGAGAAGACGCCGGCCATCAGGTACAGGACGAACGGGGCGATCTCTACCCGGAACCCAGCGATGTGCAGCCCCCAAAAGACTATCAACTCCAGAAAGA
>CAJTOE010000310.1 GCA_910577805.1 uncultured Oscillospiraceae bacterium
CCGTTTACGGCGAAATATGTGCCGGTACTGGAGCGTATGGCAAAGGAGCGGAACGCCGTTTTCCAGATTGTCCACATCCAGACCATGGAGGAGGCCCAGAACGCTCCCTCGCCCTTTACCACCTTCTCTCTGTTCTATGACGGTCAGCTGGTGACCCATGAGATTTTGTCGGAGAAGAAATTTGATAAGATCCTGACAGAGAAGGGATTGTAGGAAAATCGTTAGAAAGTCCGTAGGGAAAACGCAAAACAAGTACCGGCGGTTTTGGTATGATAAAACCAAAACCGCCGGTGTTTTTTATGGGAGGAACGTCTATGTTTATGATCAGAGAAATCCTGGGCTATTGTATCATCAGTGCCGTCTGCCTCTTGGGTATGGCCGTTTTCTATGCGCCCATATGCTTTTTGCTCCGAAATCGAGTGCCGCCGACAAAGCAGCTTGCCTATTTTCTGTTCGGGGCCTGCGTTATCATCGTCCTGGCGGCGACGGTCATTGTCGGCGCGTCCAAAACAGCTGCGGCAGACCGCTCGCTGAACCTGGTTCCCTTCCAGGCCTTTCAAGAGACCTGGGGTATGCCGGAGCCGAAGAAGATCGCCCAAACTGCCGCGAATGTCGTGATGTTTGTCCCATTGGGCTTTATGATGCCAGTGGCCTTCCGGAGAATGCGCAGCTTTTGGAAAACCGCTCTTTCCCTGGCGCTGTTCTCCTTTGCCATTGAGTTCACCCAGTATTTTACCGGCAGATCGGCGGACATCGACGATCTCATGCTCAATACCTTGGGCGGGATATTGGGGTATCTGATTTTCTTTGTGGTGTCAAAGCTATTCAGGAAAAAGCGTCCTCGCAGAACAAGCCGAGACTATCACCGCTCTGTGAGAAAATTGTAAGAAAGTCCGTAGGAAAACAGAGGAACCCTGTGTGAACGAACGAGAAAACAGCGTTCTTGCTTTTGGTACAATGGCAGTGCCAAGGCAAGAGCGCCTTTATTTTTATCAGCGGGAAAGGAGTTTTAACATGGAATTGCTGATCGACCATGTTTCCAAGCGATTCAAGGACAAAAAAGCGGTCAATGACATCAGCCTGGAGCTGACGCCAGGGGTCTGGGGCCTGCTGGGGGCCAACGGCGCGGGCAAGACCACCCTCATGCGGATGATCGCCGGGATTATGCAGCCTACCTCTGGCCGGGTGGTGTATGACGGTGTTCCCATTCAGGAGTTAGGGGAACAGTACCGGAGCATTTTCGGGTTCCTGCCCCAAGACTTCGGATTCCACCCGGAGTTCACTGTCAAAGACTACCTGGCCTATGTGGCCGCCTTGAAGGGGCTCCCAGAGCGGCAGAGCTGGCGGAGGATTCGTGAGCTGCTGGAGCGGGTCTCCCTGATGGACGTCTATAACAAGAAGATTTCTAAGCTCTCCGGCGGCATGAGGCGCCGGGTGGGGATCGCCCAGGCGTTGCTGAACGACCCGGAGGTGCTGATCCTGGACGAGCCCACCGGGGGCCTGGACCCCGGGGAGCGGGTGCGCTTCCGCAATCTGCTGTCGGAGTTCGCCCATGACCGGATTGTGCTGATCTCCACCCACATCGTCCCCGATGTGGAGTACATCGCCACCTGCCATGCCATCATCAAAGGCGGCAAGCTGTTGGCGACGGGGACGACAGAGGAACTCGTCAAGTTGGTGGAGGGCAAGGTGTGGAGCTGCACCATCCCGGCAGATCTGGTGCCGGAGTATGAGAG
>CAJTOE010000311.1 GCA_910577805.1 uncultured Oscillospiraceae bacterium
ACCAGCACCCTGTCCTGCCGCCGCTGCGGGGCGGAGGAACACCTGCAATGGTAGGAGGTAAAAACACGATGAACACAAAATACGAGATCACAGACATTGCCCACGAAAAATATCCTTTTATCCACCGTATCCGCGCCCTGCGGGACATCGGCAGTGAGGTCAAGGCCGGAGACCTGGGCGGCTTTGTGGAGGGCGAGAGCAACCTGTCCTTCGAGACGGGAGATAACGCCTGGATCTTTGACGATGCCATCGCCGCCGGGGAAGGCTGTGTGGACAAGGGCTCCGTCCTGCGGGAGAGGGCCATTGTCTGCGGCTGTGCTTATGCCTCCCACGGCACGGAAATGTCCTGCGATTCCAGAGCTGAGGATGACGCTTATATCCGGGGAGCCAGACTGAGCCGGTGCGCACGAGCCTCCGGCAGCGGCATGGTCCTCCAGCCCCCCACGACCAAAGCTGCACCCATTCTCACCGGAAGCTGTTCTGTCTACGGCAAGGTGATTGGCGATGTGACATTAACCAGAACCGCAGTGGTAATCAGCGGTGAGGAAATCCTCAATGAGTCCTTGGACACGCTGATCATTGATGATCGGGGCCGCACGATCATCCGCGCCCCGTCACGAGACGAACTGGCCCCTTGCCAGCCCCAGGAAAAACAGAAAAAGCCAAAAAATAAGGGCCGGGACCGATGAAAATCAAGTATTTACATGGCTATGAGACCTGCGTCCACAGCAGGAAACGAAAACAGGCTCCCTGGCGGGTAACCAGTGGCTGTGACAATCGTGCTTGTCTGTTCACCGGGCGGCACTACGAGTTGCCCAACACTACAGTGTGTATGACCTGTCCGTTTTACCACGGGTCTGAGGAGGTGCAAAAAGGATAGTGGATCTCCATATGAGGGAATTTAACGGCACGACCTTCGGAATGTCGGTAGAGCATCCTCCCCGGCGTTCAGGCGGATGAAGAAAAACGCTTTCACAGGAAAAATCAAGCCCCGTGGAAGCTGGGTCGAACGGAGTGCCCGCTGTGTCCGGGCCGCCGATGTGGCCGCCGTCATGGGCGAAGCCGGGTGGCTGGTCAGAGAATTACAGTGCATGGAAACCATCCGCTGGGGCAATGACGATACCGAATACTACATCATTTATGAGGAAGGATGTGAAAAATGAGCAGTTTTTTTGAGCAGGAGCTGTGGCATCTGTTCGGAGATGGAAAGACCTTTGACAACCCCGCCTGTTCGGGCCGGGCGTGTCTTGGAACGCTGGGCCGGGATCTGCGGGTGCGGGCGCAGTTTATCTCCATCCACATCTCTGGCGAGTACAATGCCCTGAAGCTGACGGTGCTGAACCGCACGGACGGGCCGGTGGATACTCTGACGCTGAAGCTGAAAGACCTGCTGGGCAAGAAGCCTGTCCCCGGCAACCCCAACTTCCGCAGCGGGGTGACTCCCCACATCTGGGAGGACTATGGGAAGTTTGAGTGGTACGCCTATCGCCCCACTGAAGCGGACTACGAAACGATCCGGCAGGCCGCCAAGCAATACCTGGATGTGTTCCGTGACCGGCAGCAGGAGCGCGTCCAGGACCAGGACGGCCCCAAGCTGGTGTACATCTGCGCCCCTCTCCGGGGTGACGTGGAAAAGAACATCGAGTTCGCCCGCCAGAAAGCCCAGGAGGT
>CAJTOE010000312.1 GCA_910577805.1 uncultured Oscillospiraceae bacterium
AATACTACTGCGGTCTTAATTTTGCAAAAAATCTGAGTTGCCCTTGTACATTTGTTAGTGAGCTATCTTTGATTTCTTTCTACCAACCCAGCAAGGGATGGACCGGAGAAACGGGCAAGCAGATTGGACCTCCCGCCTACGGCGGGAGGTCCAATCTGCTTGCTGGTGGCAGCGCCCCCAAGCCCCTTTGAACAGCCCCATCGTCCTCACAAACTCCGTATCCTTCGCCTCGCCGCAAGCGGCAAGGCTCACTCACTCCGTTGCTCGTCCTCTCCCCACGCAACCCGCTTCGCTGGGCTTGCGCGGGGACCCCTTTGGGCTGGCTGCGCGTTCCTGCGGAACGCTTTTTTGTCGGGCCTGCGGCCCTCTGGAACGGTGGAAAAATCAGCGTTCCTCCTCCCGGCGGTCCGCATCCTTTTCCTGCTCCTGGGCCTCATATCCCATGAGCTTCTGCGCGTTGGCCCGGACGGTCAGCAGCTCCTTCATATCCTCCCGCGCCTTGCGGTAATCGGCGTAAGCCGCCTTTTTCTCCGCCAGCAGCGCGGCGTATTCGGTCTGCAAGCCCCTGACCGTGGGCAGCTTTTTCAGCCCGGATTCATCGAAAAATTTCTTTGCCGCCTGATGCAGCAGAATGTCGCTCTCATGCTCGGCTTTGAATTTTTTCGAGTACCCGGCCTTGCGGTAGGCCACATAGACCTCGCGGGTCTTGGCGTAATTGATGATATGCGTTTTCAGCACAGCGATCTCCGCCATGCGCTGCTCCGCCGCCTTGATTCTGACGAACAATTCGTGATAGCGCCCGGTGGCCTCGTCCGCTTTGGCGACAAGGCCGGCATAATCCAGCAGGCCATGTTCCGTCAGATAGTTCAGCGTCTGCGCCATCTGTTTCAGATTGAACACGCTGGCCCACCGCGCATACCCCGCGCCCTTCCCGGCCTGGAGCTTTGCTTGAATATCCACCAGCAGATTGACCTTCGGCAGATCTGCGCGGTGGATATTTTTTGAGAGCGGAGTGTGCTGTTTTTCTCCGGTGAGGACAGCCAGCAGCGAGGGGGTAGAGTAACCCGCTCCCATGCTGTCCTCGTCCAGCCGGAGAAACTGTTTCCCACCCGGCGCTTTCAGCCGGATAGACTTACCACGGGGCGAGACCTCTATGCCAGCGTCCCGCAGCAGCTGAAGCAGAGCCTCCAGGCTGGCGGGCTTCTGCGCGAGGGCTGTGTCAATCGCCATGCGGAGCCGGTCCCGGTGGCAGGGCGGTTTGCACCCCAGCCACTTGGGATTTGCCACGATGGAGTAGCCGTTTTGAACGCAGATGGTGTCATTCAGCCGCCGCACCGCCCGGAACCGAGGAAGTCCCGGAATTTCCGGGAGTGGTCCAGGGTGGTGGAGTTCCAGATGATGTGATTATGGATGTGGGCCTTGTCCACATGGGTGCAGACGATAAAAGCGTGTTTGCCCTTGGTGAAGCGGCGGGCCAGTTCATAGCCCAGGCGGTTGTCCTCCTCCGGGGTGATCTCGCCGGGGACGAAGGACTGCCGAATGGTGTAGGCGATCACATCATCGTCCCCGCGCTTCCTGCCGGTCTTGGCGAGGTACTGCCGCTTGGACAAAAGAAACTCCGCATCG
>CAJTOE010000313.1 GCA_910577805.1 uncultured Oscillospiraceae bacterium
ATCACAATGGTGGGAAAGGCGAAGCGCAGGAGAGACCCAGCGCTCCATGTCTGGGCTAAAATGCTGGTGTTCTCATCCACAGCGGACACCCCCCTGGACAGGCGGCAGTATAAGCCGCTGGGTGGGGTAGCCGAACTCAACCAAAAGCTCCGACTCGACAAAGCCCAGGCGCTGGTAGGCCGCGCGCTGTCCGGGGTCGGCCTTGTCGCCCGCCCGGAAGGTCGTGATGCTGACGGCCCGCGCCCCAAAAAACGCCTGCCTCATAAACGTCAGAAGCGCCGCCGCCAGGCCGCAGCGGCGGTACTGGGGATGCACCGCCAGAAAGTCGATGCTCCCGGCCTGGGGCGAGCCTGCGGCGGCTCCCACGATGGTTTCGCCGTCCCGGACCAGCAGGGCCTGCCGCCGCCGGATGTACCCCTCGACCTGGGCCAGATGGGCGGCGCGGTCCAGGCAGGGGAAGCCGTCCACCACAAGGGCCGCAAACTCCATCCAAGCCGGCAGGTCGGACAGCCCGGCATAGGAGATGGCGCAGGCGGAATCCAGGACAGAGGGGTCCGGCTTCAGCGCGGGGGCAAGCTGGAGCGGATAAAAAACCTTGTTCTGACGGTACGCCGCCGGGGTCCGCTTGTACATGGCCTTGAACACGGTGGTAAAGGCCTGCTGGCTCTCGTAACCGGCGCATAGCGCAAGCTCCAGGACGGGCGTTTGGGAAAAGACCAGGCACTTTGCCGCCTCGGTCAGCTGCCGCCGCTGGATATAGGCGCGGGGCGTAAGCCCAAGTGTGTCTGTAAACATGCGGTGCAGATGGTATTTGGAGTAGCAGACCGCGTTTGCCACCGTCTCCAGGGCCAGCTTGTCCCGAAGATGGGCTTCAATGTAGGAAATCGCGGCCGCCGTCGCTTCAATGCTGTGGTGTTCCATATCTCCCCACCCCTTTCGCCCCTATCATAGCAGAAACAGGGAGGGCTGTTTTCATCATTCTTGCGGTTTTGCCGCCGGACCCGCCCCCAGCAGGCCCAGCTGCATTTTCCAGTTCAGCACCCGCAACACCGCCTCGTCCAACCGTTTTTGGGAGATATCCCCACTCTGCACGGCCTCCAGCACCGCGTAATATTGCTGCTCAAACTGGGAGGAGCAAAGCATATCCGCCCCGGCGTTCACCGCCAGCACAGCGGCCTCTCCCACGCCGTACTTTTTGGAAATCGCGTCCATGACCAGATCGTCTGTGAGGGCCACCCCCTGGAACCCCAGCTCCCGCAGCTTTCCGTAAGCCGCGGGGGACAGGGAGGCGGGATACTCCGGGTCCAGGCACTCCACGATGTTGTGGGACACCAGCACCGCGCCCGCGCCTGCCTCCATGCCGGCCTGGAAGGGCAGAAAATCCTCCTGCTCAAACTGGGACAGGGGCCGCTTGTCTACGGCGATTTTGCCGTGGGTGTCCACGTTGTTCCCATAGCCGGGAAAATGCTTCAGTACGCTTCCCACGCCTCCGGCGGTGTGGCCCTCCACCATGGCGGCAACACCCATGGAAGTCTCCTCCGGGGACAGGCCCAGAGAGCGCTTGTAGATAAAATCCTTCGGGTTCTGGCTCAGGTCGCACACCGGGGCCAGATTGACATTCA
>CAJTOE010000314.1 GCA_910577805.1 uncultured Oscillospiraceae bacterium
GATTTACGGGCACAGAATCCAGGGCTGAACCCGGAGCTGATCCGAGCGTCATTCTGCGAGGCGTATCCGGAGCTGGCCCCGGATTTCGTGACCTTCCACCGCCGGGAGGTGCTGGACGCAGACGGGAAGCCGTTCCGGTGAGTTTGAAATGGACCTGATTTTTGAAAAGGAGCGATAATCGTGGAAAAACCGAAGCAGCACAGCGTAACCTGGACCGTCACCGACGATATGACTGCCAAGCGCATCGGCGCGGCAGGGTCGAAAATCCTCTCCACCCCCAATATGCTTGCCCTGATGGAGACCAGCGCCCTGGAGCTGGCACGGGAGTATTTGGACGAGGGTATGACCACCGTGGGCGCAGAGGCCCATGTGAAGCATCTGGCCCCCACGCCGGTGGGGATGGAGGTCACCGCCACCGCGACCCTGCGGGAGATCGAGCGGCGCAAAATGTGGTTCGACATCGAGGTCCACGACGAAAAGGGCAAGTGCGGCGAGGGCTGGCATCTGCGCATTATGGTGCCGCAGAAGAAGGATTGAGGGGGGAAACCCCAGTCCCGCGCCGCGTTCCGAATCGAAAACGCAAAGACCTGAGGACTTGTCAAGCCCCCGAAAAAGTGCTATAATGAGCCTGATTCTTTATATATGATACAACAGAAAGGATTGATTTTATGTCCGGACATTCCAAGTGGCATAATATTCAAAAAACAAAGGGCGCGGCGGACGCAAAGCGCTCTCAAATCTTTACCAAAATTGCCCGCGAAATGATCGTGGCCGTCAAGACCGGCGGCAGCGGCGACCCGGCGAATAACTCCCGCCTGGCTACGGTCATCGCCAAGGCCAAGGCCGCCAATATGCCCAACGACAACATCAAACGCACCATCGACAAGGCTCTGGGCTCCGGCAACACCGACAGCTTTGAGAACGTGGTCTATGAGGGCTACGGCCCCAACGGCGTGGCTGTCATAGTGGAGGCCCTCACCGACAACCGCAACCGTACCGCCCCGGAGGTCCGCCACCTGCTGGACAAATACGGCAAGGGCTTAGGCGCTACCGGCTGTGTGTCCTGGTCCTTTGACCGCAAGGGCGTGATCGTGCTGGACTCGGAGGATTTGGACGAGGATACGGTGATGATGGACGCGCTGGAGGCCGGTGCGGACGACATGCAGGCGGACGACGACGTGTTCGAGGTCTACACCGACCCGGACGCGTTCAACGACGTGGTGGCCGGCATGGAGGCCAAGGGCTACACCTTCCTGGAGGCAGGCGTGCAGATGGTGCCCCAGAACTATGTGAAGCTGACCGACGAGGCGGACATCAAGAACATGGAAAAGCTCATTGACTTTTTGGAGGAAAACGACGACGTGCAGAACGTCTACCACAACTGGGAGCAGGATTGATGCCAAAACGGCGTGACTCAAAGTCACGCCGTTTCTCTTTTTATCTTCCAGATTTGCAGCTGGTAGACCAGCACCGGCGCCAGAAAAAGCAGCGTACACAGTGCCAGTATCGTGTTCTTGGTCAGCACCCCAAGGAGCAGAAACAGCAGCGCGTTTGTGAACCAGGGAGCGCGCAGGCTTTTATAGTATTACCTTCGAGAAAAATACTAGGAAAAAAGGGAAA
>CAJTOE010000315.1 GCA_910577805.1 uncultured Oscillospiraceae bacterium
GGGAATGGAAATCAGCTGGATTTTCAGCAGGTCCAGGGTCCAGAGCCCGGAGCGGATGTCGTCGAACAGGATGAGGGAGTTCAAAAACACCCATACGGTGGAGATGGTCGCCCGGAAAGCGGTCTTGTCGGTGATTTTTTTGGTCAGATAGCCGATGAGCAGGGGGCCGCCGGAGACGAAAATGCCGTGGACCACCCCCGCGACGGGCAGAATGAGCATGGAGTATTTTGACGCGGGCTTAGGGGGCTTATCCGTCGTTCGGAAGCAGTGGTACAGTCCCTGGACCGCCAGGAAAATCACAAAGAGTCCCAGCAGCTTGTAGAGGAGCTGTTCCTTTCCCTCAAACAGGCCTTTGATCAGGATGCCGCCCAGAATACCCGCGGCCATAATCAGGACGATCTTCTTCAGCTCCTGCCAGTTGACATGCCTGCGGTTCCCCGCGAACACGTACACCCCGGACAGCAGGCCCAGCACATTCAGTACCGGCTTGGCCACCGGGTAGCCCACCAGCATCAGACTGGGGGGCATAGCCAGGATGGTTCCGGCAAACCCGGTGATGCCCTGGATAACGTTGGCGGCCAGGATGACCAGGAAAAACAGGGCGTAGTGCATCATTGACCGGCCGTCCCGTGCTTTCTGCCAATCTGCTCAAACAGCGGCCTATAGGCGGAATCCTTCTTGTAGAAAACGGGGATGTCGCCCAGCCCGGCGGGGACCGTGTGCTCGCCCTGGCCGTAGGTTTTGCCGGTCCACAGGTGGACCCACTCGCCCTGGGGCAGATAGACGGGCCACTGGGTCTGCTCGGACTGGTACACAGGCGCAACTAAAACGTCAGGGCCAAACAGGTACTGGTACTGAAGCTCATAGCAGCGCTGGTCGTCCTCGTTGTGGAGGAACATGGGCCGCTGGACGGGAATACCCTTCTGGGCGTTTTCCGCCACCAGCGCCTTGGTGTAGGGGGCCAGCATGGTGTATACGTCCACCAGCCGGGCCAGCTTGTTCATGCAGTCCTCGTCGTCGTAGTACTGGAAGTTTTCGTCGGGACGGTTGCACTCGTGGGTGCGCATCACGGGGGTGAACGCCGCCATTTCGCTCCAGCGCAGGAACAGCTCCTTGGTGCGGCAGTTCCCGAACAGGGAGGTATAGCCGCCGATGTCGCTGTGGGACAGGCCGCAGCCGGACATGCCTGCGCTGAGGGCTCCGCAGATCACGGAGGCCAGACCGTCATGGAGGGAAAAATCCACAGACTGGTCCCCAGCCCAGAGCAGGGTGCAGTACTTTTGACTGCCCGTGTAACCGGCCCGCATGAAGTAAACGACCTCGCCCAGCTTGCCGGACTCTTTTACCGCGTCGTAATTGCACTGGGCCCACAGAGCAGGCCAGTGGTTGTGCTCCACCATGGGGGATTTGCCGCTGTGCAATACAATGTCGTCCGTGGGCAGGTACTCGCCGAAGTCGGCCATCCAGCCGTCGATGCCCAAATCCAGGCTGTGCTTTTTGATGACCTCGTCCTTGAACCAGGTGTACGCCGCCGGGTCTGTCAGGTCGATCACGCCGCAGTCAAACTCGCCAAAATCCACCAGATA
>CAJTOE010000316.1 GCA_910577805.1 uncultured Oscillospiraceae bacterium
CTGCGGTGCGTGACCTGTTTCCGGGCCTATCTGCGGAGCCGGGCCGGACCCGGCGGGGGGAGGTGACGGCATGGACCAGCGGGAGCTCACCCGCGAGGAGCGGGCGGCGATCCGGGCCCTGGTGGTGAAGTGGTGCGCCAATTATGACCGGGTCGTTGGATGCTTGCCTTTGGACTGCGAGTGCTATATGCTGGGGAAAACCTGGACGGGGCCCCTTTGCCGCTACTTCCGGGCAGCGGTCCTCCCACTGGACCCGTTGCTGGAGGCCGCCCTCACCGCCCCCGGACCCGTGGAGACGCGGACCTGCCCCCTCTGCGGGCGGCCCGCCCTCCTGGACGGGCGGCGGCGCTACTGTTCCCCTGCCTGCGCCCAGGCCGCCCATAGGAAACAGCAGCGGGACCATATGCGGAAAAAGCGGGGCTGACCTGTTGACAATTAGGCCCCCAAAAGTCCAGTGTTTTCAAGGCTTTCCAGACGCCGAACAAGGGTGGGCCGTATCATTTCACGTCCCGCCCCTGTTTCGGCCCCATACTGTCAACATTTTGGAGGAGATCAACATGGACAAAAATCAAGGCTACGCAATCTTAAAAGTCGTCATGCTGGAGAATGGCCGGGGCTTCGCCCTGGGGGAGTGTCCCAGGGAGCCGGAGCCCTTTGTGACCTGGGCCTGCTACGACGACGAACACGGCAGGCGGCAATACGAGTGGGGGCACTACGGCATGGACCGGGACGCGCTGGCGCGGGACCTTTCGGAGCGGGTGGAGGACTACCAGCAGCAGTTTTCCGTCAAGGTGGCGTGGATGGAGGAACCCGGCCTTTACAAGTATTATTCCACCCAGCGGCCCGTGGACATCGGCACATTCCCCAAGCCGCCGCACAACGCCCCGGACGAGATCGTAAACTACGACCAGCGCGTTCCCGTGGAGGGCGGCGCGTTCCTGGCCTGGGGGCATTTGACCTACACGCGGCCCCTGTCGGAAAAGGATATGGCGGACTATGAGCTGCGGCCCTCCAAGGACAACCCGGCTGTGGGGAAACGCATGGAGCGGAAACCCTCCATTTCCCGGCAGATGCAGGAAGCGGGGCGGCAGGCCCAGGAGCGGCAGGCCCCGCCCAGCTCCAAACGGGAGGCCCCGGACCGGGGCGAACGGTAGCCGTGGCGGGAAAGAAACGCCGCCGCTCTGTTCATCTTCATGTCATGGTGACGCCGGAGGAGCAGCGGCAAATCCAGGAGCGCATGGCCCAGGTGGGGATTTTGAACATGAGTGCCTATGTTCGGAAAATGGCACTCAACGGCTATGTGCTCCAGGTGGACCTTTCCCCGGTGCGGGAGCTGGTGTCCCTCCAGCGGCGGTGCGCCAATAATCTCAATCAGGCGGCGCTCCATGTGAACACCTACGGCGGCCTCTACCCCAACGAGCTCCAGGCGCTTCAAAAGGACTACGCCGATTTATGGGGGCCTCTCTCCGAGCTGTTGGAGAAGCTGGCCCAGGTGGTGGCCCTGTGACCCGTGGGAGCGGCCCTGGCCGCTCCC
>CAJTOE010000317.1 GCA_910577805.1 uncultured Oscillospiraceae bacterium
CAGGAGGTGGCCGTCCGCATGACGAACTTTGCCCTGATACTCAACGACCTGACTGCCAGCTTTGAGGGCCGCAACGAGTACATAGCCCGCCTCTGCCGTGCCCCGCTGCTGATACTGGACGATTTTGGAATGGAGCGCGGGACGGAGTACAGTTTAGAACAGGTCTACAATGTGATTGACAGCCGCTACCGCAGCCGCAGGCCGCTGATCGTCACCACCAATCTGTCCCTCCAGGACTTGCAGCACCCCCAGGACACCGCCCATGCCCGTATTTATGACCGGCTGTTGGAAATGTGCGCCCCCATCCGCTTTTCGAGAGATAACTTCCGCAAGGCCACGGCGCAGGACAAACTGGCACGTCTGAAAAATCTGATGGACTGAAAGGAGCCGCCTATGGCAAAAGCAAAGGAGCCTGTTATCACTGTCAGCACCGTGTTCGCCGGGAGGCAGACCGACAGGCAAGCCTTTATTGACTTAATCATACAGAAAAAACAGATTGTGAAATCACAACTTTCCCTTGACGCCGGACGTGCGGCAGGGTATAATGAAATTACTCCAAAACGCGGCATATACAGCGGGATGGAGGTCAAAAATGAGGACTGACACTGTGTATGCTGAACCCTATCCCCAGGAGTTGAGAGCAGCTATCTATTGCCGCTTGTCCAAGGACGATGATTTAAGCGGCCCAAGCGCAAGCATCCAGAACCAGCGGGAACTGTTGTGCCGCTACTGTGAGGAACAGGGCTGGCGTGTGGCAGGGATTTTCCAGGATGACGGTTACACCGGCCTGAACATGGAGCGCCCCGACTTTCAGAAGATGCTGGCGGCGGTTGAGCGGAAAATGTTCGATGTAGTTTTGACGAAAGACCTCTCACGCCTGGGCCGGAACTATTTGCAGGTGGGCCAACTGCTGGAAGATTTCTTTCCCCGGCAGAAGGTACGGTATATCGCTCTGAACGATGCCGTGGACAGCGAGGTTGAGAATGAGATAACCCCGTTTCGCTCGCTCCTGAACGAGATGTATAGCCGGGATGTGAGCAAAAAAGTCCATTCCTCCTACCTGACAAAAGCCAAGTCCGGCAAGTTTACCGGCTGTCTGGCCCCGTTCGGCTACCGCAAAGACCCGGAAGACAAAAACCATCTGCTCATTGACGAGGACACCGCCTGGATCGTCCGCAGGATTTTTGACCTGGCGAAGAACGGCAGCGGCCCCAACCACATTCGCCGCAGGCTGGAAGATGAGGAAATCCCCTGCCCCGCATGGTGGAACCGGCAGAAAGGTTTGCGCGACCACGTTACCAAGTTTGAACGGGAGAACCCGGAGCGAGGGCGGTTTATTTGGGACTTCACCGCTATCCAGGGTATTCTGGCAAACCCGGTCTACATCGGCGCGATTGCCTCTCAAAAGGTCAATTACCGTTTCAAAATCGGCTGGATGGGCGACAAGAAGCGGGAGGACTGGATTATCGTTGAGGGGATGCACGAGGCCATCATTGACCGG